>NZ_CP007588.1:677926-1016889 GCF_000732905.1 Weissella tructae | reverse complement strand
AATTTGGCGAAAGACAAGTACATGCCACATATTTACCTAGATAAGGGTGACCGTCTGAGCTATTCAAATGGAATCGTATCCCTTGCTTTAGGTGCGATAGCGCTAGTTTTGATTTTCCAAGGATCAACGGAACAATTAATTCCCTTATATGCCATTGGGGTTTTCGTTCCCTTTACTTTGTCTCAATCAGGGATGTTACGTCATTGGTTACGTGAGCGTGAAGGACATTGGCGCTTGAAGATGACTGTCAATTTTATTGGGGCGTTAATTTCTGGAATCTTAGTCATTTCATTGTTCTTATTACGCTTTGATGTTATCTGGCCTTACCTAGTTGTGATGCCAGTATTGATGGGAATCTTTTGGCGTATTCATCTCCACTATGTGAATGTGGCGGATGAATTACGTGTCATGGCTAAGGAACGTGTTGAACGTCATCGTTATTCAGGAAGCACAGTTGTTATTTTGGTGTCTAATTTGACTAAGGTGACAGTGGGTGCCGTGGATTATGCGAAATCAATTGGGGACCAAGTCATTGCGATGCACGTCTCCTTTGATTCTAATCCACAAAAAGAACGCGATTTAGGTGTGAAATTTAAAAAGGAATTTCCAGATGTTCGCTATGTTGATATCCATTCTTCATACCGTTCAATCACTGAACCAGCAGTTCGTTTTGTGGACGAAATTTCTAAGAATGCCAAAGAGCGAAATCACTCAGTGACCATTTTGATTCCAAGTTTTGTGCCCCGTCATGGTTGGCAAAATGCGTTGCACAATCAAAATAGTATGCGTCTGCATAATGCATTAGCGAGTCGCGATGTGGCCGTATCAATTTACTACTACCACTTGAAACACTAATCTAAAAGAGATAACGGCATTTTGATGCCATAAAAAGCCTCATACTATCTGTGTGGGGCTTTTGTCGTGTCTCGACCTTGTGTACAATAGATGTAATGAAAACATATGAGGAGGGCATAATGGCAACAGACTATAGTGAATTACGGCAAGAAGTTAGTCGATTACGTCAACGTGTCTTAACAGGTGAATTGTACAATTCATTAGGGGATGTCTTGGGACGTTGGCTAGACGAAATTGACCACACAATTGATCGCACACAAACAAGTCGTATTGTGGGGATGCGCCCGGACGACGAACATGAATTGACTGAATTGATGATTGCATTGCGCACAGAAGAAAAAAAGGACGTCACAGACGATGAATTGGAATTATTGGTAAAAGGCTTGCATGCGAAAGATTTTTTTATTCGCGATGCGGGTGCGTTGACACTTTTAACCGAATTAATTCAAGGTGGCGTACTCGGTTGGGACCAAGTGAAACGTGTGGCATTTTTAATTAGTCGCGATGATTATTTATTTGCCCACATTGATGAAGCACCAAATGATGCAGTATTTACCCGTGCTGCAGCGGTCAATTTATTGGCAGTTATTTTCTTTTGGGGACCACGCCAATATCAAAAGCATTTGCCAGTCTTACTACAGACGCAAATTATCGAACGTTTTGCTTTGTATATGGCATTAGAGCGTGATAATCGTGGCATGATTGCGGATAAAGGATTGGCCCAAACATATCTGCAAGTTGGTCAATTTTTAGATGCGACAGCTTTAAATGAGCAAGTCCAGCGAGCGGATAAAATTTTCTTATTGACCCTAATGGTCGAGGCGCTAAAACGTCAACCATATGCAATGGTCACTGGTGAAGATTGGCGTCTCGTGACGTATTGGATTAATTTACTGAATTTAGACCAAATTTACGTCGACTATGCGTTGAATTTATTGAAGCAGTGGCGTAAGAGCCTGGTATTACAGCGAGCAGCGCAAGACGAAGTGAGTTGGACACGTTTAAGTAATCAAAAACATTTTTTACAAGGCCTATTAGTTCGTGAAAAATTGCCTGAAGAAATCCGAGAATACCTAAATCAAGCGAAGAACATACTCGCTTAATGTGAAATTATGGTATACTTTAGTTTCCAGTAACACAAATTACACAGCTATAGAGGGAGTGTGCGAACATGACAGAAAAGTTGAATATTGCATTGTTCTTTGGTGGGAACTCATCAGAACACGACGTATCAAAGCGTTCAGCTTGGAATATTTATCAAGCAATGGATAAGGACAAGTACAATGTGACTGTCTTTTTGATTTCAAAGGCAGGAATCATTATGAACCCAGAAGACTCTTTGCGTGTCTTTGAAGGTGAAGATGAAGATCCAATCGTTGCAGCTGCAATGGAAAAGATGGATATGACAAACCCATTGGCACCAATTGCCAACTTGGGCGCAATGGATCAAATCGATCTATTCTACCCAGTTGTCCACGGTAACTTGGGTGAAGATGGAACATTGCAATCATTGTTCCGTCTATTGCAAAAGCCATTCATTGGTCCAGGAACTGCGGCGTCAGCCATGGCCTTTGACAAGGATTTGACAAAGCGTGTGTTGAACCAAGCTGGTATTCGTAACACAAAGTACGTGTTGCTTACAGACCAAACTAAGGATGACTACACATACGAAGAACTTGTTGAAAAGCTAGGAACAAGCACATTGTTTGTGAAGGCTGCTAAGCAAGGTTCATCTGTTGGTATTCACCGTGTTAAGAATGCAGAAGAATACGCTGCAGGATTGGCCGATGCCCTACAATACGACTACAAGGTACTTGTTGAAGCCGGATTGAAGTCACCACGTGAAGTGTTTATCTCAATCTTGGGTAATGAAAACCCACGTGCATCACGTATCGGAGGAATTATCCTACCTGATGCTGGTGAAGACGTTTGGTACGACTACAACAACAAGTTCGTGGACGCTTCAGGAATGACATTTGAATTGCCAGCAACTTTGGATGCTGACTTGGAAGCTGAAATTACTGAAATGGCCCTTGCAACTTACAAGGCGCTTGGTCTTGTTGGTTTGACACGTATGGACTTCATGGTTGATCAAGATGGTGTGCCATACTTGGGAGAACCAAACACATTGCCTGGATTTACAAACATTTCTTTGTATCCACAAATGTGGGAAGTTTCAGGAATCAGCTACTCAGCATTGATTGATGAAATCATTGCTTACGGATTGGCTGAATTCGAACGTAACGCTGAGTTGTCATACGACTTCGTTGCTCTTGGTGAAGAAAAGGTCGGAACTAAGAACATTAACGCTGAACGTGCCACTGATTAATTAACACGAAGAAGACGTTGCCCTAATGAGCAACGTCTTTTCTGTTTTCTCTGCGGGTTTCAGTTGGGCGTGTTTTAGCGTATAATAGTGAATAAGACTAAAGTTAAGTTAGGAAATAATATGACTGAGAAATTTACACCCACTTGGATGTTGGATGCGATTTATCACTTAACTCCTGAACAATTGCGTACGCAAGGGATTAAGGCGGTATTAACAGACTTAGATAACACATTAATTGCGTGGAATAATCCTGATGGAACGCCCGAACTACACCGTTGGTTAGCAGAAATGGCTGAAGCGGAAATTCCCGTTGTGATTGTGTCAAATAACAAGGCACCACGTGTTGCACGTGTGGCTGAGCCCCTATCATTACCATTTGTCTCTCGTGCATTTAAGCCACTTACACGTGGGTTAAAGGAAGCCATGACAGATTTGAACTTATCAGCAGATGAAGTTGTAATGGTCGGTGACCAATTACTAACAGATGTTTGGTCATCTAACAATGCTGGTATGCGTAGTATTTTGGTTAAGCCTATTTTGGAAACTGACCAATGGAATACAAAAATTAACCGATTTTTTGAAAAGGGTGTGAAGAAGCGTATGCTTGCAGCACATCCAGAGCTTATATGGAGGCAAGAACTTGATTAGTGATGCAGAACTACAAGAATACCTAGCAGACGAACTACGTTGTATCGGCTGTGGGGCATTAATTCAAACAACTGAATCAGAAGAATTGGGTTACACACCAATGTCAGCTTTGCGCAAAGGTTTCGAAAACGAAGAAATCTTGTGCCAACGTTGTTTCCGTTTGCGTCACTACAATGAAATTCAACCAGTTAGTTTGACAGATGACGATTTCCGTCGTTTGTTGGACCAAATTGGTAGCACAAATTCATTGGTCGTGTACGTAATGGACGTCTTTGACTTCTCAGGATCATTGATTCCTGGAATTCACCGTTTTGTTGGTAAGAACCCAATCTTGTTGGTTGGAAACAAAATTGACGTTTTGCCAAAGTCTTTGCGGCGTAGCAAGATTAAGGACTGGATGCGTCAACAAGCAAACATCGCTGGACTACGTCCAATTGATATTGCACTAACATCTGGCCGTACAGGTGATGATTTGCCGGCTTTGATGGACTTGATTGAAAAGTACCGTGAAGGTCGTGATGTATACGTGGTTGGGGTAACCAATGTTGGTAAGTCAACAATGATTAACCAAATCATCAAGGACGTTACTGGTGATCAAAACGATGTGATTACAACATCTCGTTTCCCAGGAACAACCCTTGACCGTATCGAAATTCCTTTGGATGACGATAGCGCGATTATCGACACACCTGGTATTATTCACCAAGATCAAATGGCACATTACTTGTCTCCAAAGGACTTGAAGTATGTCACACCACAAAAGGAACTAAAGCCACGTACTTACCAATTGAACCCTGAACAAACATTGTTTATGGGTGCACTAGCACGTTTTGATTACGTGCAAGGGGCAAAGGGTGGATTTACAGCTTACTTTGATAACAACTTGATGATTCACCGTACAAAGTTGGAGAAGGCAGAAGACTTCTACGCTAAGCACGCTGGTGAATTATTAGCACCACCTTCAGCTGAGCATTTGGCAGATTTGCCACCATTGCAACGCCATGAATTTAAAACAACACAAAAGACAGATATCGTCATCGACGGACTTGGTTGGATTACTGTACCAGCTAATGCAGTTGTTGCCGGTTGGGCCCCTAAGGGTGTATCTGTTTTGACTCGAAAGGCTATGATTTAATTATGATTGAACTACGCGGAAAGCAAAAGCGCTACCTACGTGCATCAGCACACGACATGACACCTCTATTCAGTATCGGAAAGCAAGGATTGACTGAAGCTTGGTTGGAACAAATTGAAGACGCAATCAACAAGCGCGAACTTTTCAAGGTTAACATCCAATCAAACTCAGACGTGACTGTTGACGAATTGAAGGCATTCATCGAAGAAAATGTTTACGACGTACAAGTTGTACAAACAATTGGACACACTTTAGTTCTATTTGGAGAATCAGCTGACAAGGACCGTCGTCACTACTCAACAAAGGTTCGCGCCATCTAATTGATTCAGAGGGGGGCACCATGGCAGTACAAGTAAAAACACAGACGACTGTGCAAACAGCACCGCGGAAGCGCGTAGGTATTTTAGGTGGGACATTTAATCCACCACATTTGGGTCATTTGATGATTGGGGAACAAGTTGTTCACCAATTACAATTGGATGAAGTACGCTTCATGCCCAATGCTTTACCACCGCATGTTGATACGAAAGTTGCGATTGATCCTCTCGAAAGAGCAGCGATGGTACAGGCAGCTGTCCATGATAATCACCTTTTCGCCTTGGAGATGTTAGAAATTCAACGTGGTGGAAAGAGTTACACATACGACAGTATTATTGCCTTGCGTGAACAAAATCCAGATACGGATTTTTATTTCATCATTGGTGGGGATGAGGTGGCATATTTGCCAACTTGGTACCGCATTGATGAATTGATTAACTTGGTGCACTTCGTTGGGGTTAACCGCCCTGGGGTTGTTAAAGAAGCACCTTATCCTGTGCAATGGGTCGATGTGCCTCAGTTAGAAATTAGTTCAACTGAGATTCGTCAACGTGTGGCAAAGCACAACAGTATTCGTTACATGGTACCGGATATGGTTGCGGCGTATATCTTCAAGAAAGGATTATATCTAGATGAAAACTCATGATTTAATGCCATACTTCGAAGGAAGCCGCGCGGATTTAATTGCGCAGGTTGAACCACAAATGTCAGCTAAACGTTTCGCGCATGTGTTACGTGTAGAAACAATGGCATTAGAATTGGCAAAGCAGTATGACATCGATGAAACATTAGCGTCGATTGCCGCACTGACGCATGATTATGCGAAAGAAAGACCAGATACGGACTTTCTAAATGTGATCGCTGAGCATCATTTAGATCCCGAGGTAAAGGCTTGGGGGAATAATGTTTGGCATGGTGTTGTTGGTGCCTATTTGGTTGCACAAGAATTGCACATTCATGATGCGCGTATCTTGACTGCAATTCAACAACATACTGTAGGTGGTGCCTATATGTCACCACTTAGCCAAATACTGTATATGGCCGATTATATTGAATCAGGCCGTACTTTTCCGGGAGTTGAAGAAGTACGCGCATTAGCGTTTACTGATTTAGCTGCTAGTGTGGGGTGGCAAACACAACACACGCTTAACTATTTAATTACACAGAAGTTGCCGGTTTATCCGGGAACTTTACAAACATACAATGTCTGGAGTACTAAACATGATTGATGCAAAACAACAATTAGAAGTTGCCGTAAAGGCTGTTGATGGAAAGCGCGCAGCTGACATCCTTGCCTTGGATTTGGGTGGAATTAGCTTTATCGCTGACACATACCTAATCGCAGATGCACCAACAGAACGTCAAGTATTGGCGATTGCTGATGAAGTTATCGATAAGATGGCTGAAGCTGGTGTGCCATTGACACGTCAAGAAGGACGTCAAGAAGGGCAATGGCTATTGCTAGACTTCGGTGACCTATTGGTTCACATCTTTAAGAGTGAAATTCGTGGCTTCTACAACCTTGAAAAGTTGTGGGGACAAGCACCAGAAATCAACATCTCTGAATGGTTGGTTGAGGAAGAATTCTAAGATGAATTATCAAACATTTGCCCGTCTATACGACAAACTATTTGATGAAACAGCTTACGAAGACTGGTTTGCTTATGCCAAGCAAGAAATCAAAGATCCACAAGCCCCATTGCTAGAATTAGCTGGTGGAGCTGGTCGATTAGCCATTATGTTGAAGCAAGCAGGTTTCTCTGACATCATGAATTTTGATTTGTCAGAAGAAATGCTAACGATTGCCTCTGAACATGCAGGCAAGGCCGAAGTTGATTTGCCACTTGTACAAGGAGACATGCGTGAATGGTCTGCTTTAGAACGTACATTTGGGACAATCACATGTTTCGCTGATTCATTTAACTATCTAGCAAATGAAGCTGAAACATTGGCAACTTTCCAACAAGTTGCACAACATTTGGATACCGATGGGCAATTTATCTTTGATGTCATCACACCAGAACAAACTGATGTGATTTATCCAGGATATATGTACAACTGGCATGATGAAGAAACGGCCTTTATGTGGTCATCATTTGGGGTTGAAGACGCTGAGCATACAGTGGAACATGAACTGACATTCTTTGTATATAACGAAGAAATTGATGGTTACCAACAAATCCAAGAGATTCATACAGAACGTACGTACCCACTGGAAACATATCTAAAGCTACTTGCAGAAGCTGGCTTTAAAGATGTGAAGGTTACAAGTGACTTTGGTCGTAGTGAAGACTTGGATCAAGCACCACGCTGGTTCTTTAGTGCAACAAAAGCGTAAACATGTGGAGGAGTGATTATGAAAGCAGTTGGCTTAATAACTGAATATAATCCCTTCCATAATGGGCATGCTTATCATGCGCAACAAGCTCGGCAGGTGACGAATGCGGATGTTGTGGTAACGGTTATGAGTGGGAACTACGTCCAACGTGGTGAACCGGCAATTTTCAATAAATGGCGTCGGACAGAACTTGCGTTAGCTGGTGGTGTCGACTTAGTTTATGAATTGCCATTTGCCTTTGCCGTACAACCAGCGCATATATTTGCTGAAGGGGCATTGACCATTTTGTATGATTTAGGTGTTCGTGAGATTGTCTTTGGCGCTGAACATGCAGAGCTAGATTTCATGGCCTTAGCAAAAGTAGCCCACAAGCAACTGGTTGATCATGCCGATTTTAAGCAAGATTACCGTCAAACGTATGCCACGCAATTTAATGATGTGTTGGAAACGATTATTGGTTTTCGTTTAGAAAATCCGAATGACTTACTAGGCTTTGCGTATGCAAATGCGGCCATTGCACTAGGTTGGGCGGATGAGATGGTATTGACGCCTATTCAACGGGTAAAAGCGGGTTATCATGATGCAAGCTTACCAGGCGGGCATATTGCGAGTGCAACTGCCTTGCGATCAGCAAGTGAAGATGTATCAGCGTATGTTTCACCACAAGCGGCGGACTGGTTATCTGAAGGACCCGAGACGTACGCTTGGTCAGATAAGTGGTTTGATTTGTTGAAGTATAAAGTTTTGACGACACCTGTGGAACAATTGGAATTGATTTACCAATTGAACGATGGGTTGGCATATCGTTTAAAGCGTTTGATTGAAACGAATCCAATGGTGACATGGGATGATTTTCAAGCGACCTTTAAAAGTAAACGTTACACACAAGCACGTTTACAACGAACATTGCTTTATACCTTATTACAAATTACAACAGAAGAAATGAAACAAGCACGCCCCTATCTAAGACTCTTAGGTAGTAATGGTAAAGGGCGTCAGTATGTGAAACAGCAACGTGAATCGATTACGTTACCAACGTTAAATCGTGTTGGTAAAGATGATTTAACAGATTTACTACAGTTGGACTTCCGAGCTGGCCAACTTTATCAGTATTGTGCACAACAAATAGCCTACCAATCATTTTCACAAGATGTACGTAGGCAACCAATTTTTTATGAGGAGACCGAATCATGAAATGGCGTTTTTCTGATTTACAAAATTACACAGATGAAGTAAAAAACTTCACTGAAACTCTTGATGTGAAAGAGCGTTTGATGGCAGATTTTGGTGACGTTATTAAAGATGTGACCCCTGTAGAATTGAACGGTTTCATTCAAGCTGACCGAGATGATGTTATTGTACATGCCAACGTGAACGTAACGGTGACAACACCATCAACACGTTCATTGGAATTAGTTGATGTACCTTTGACATTTGATATTGACGAAGTTTACATTCAAGATACAACACACATGGATCGTTACGAAGAAGAACAATCAGTTATGGTTGTTGATAAGGAAATTGATTTCCAAGAAGCGGTTATTGAGTACATTGTTGTAAACATTCCTTTGCAAGTGCTAACTGAAGAAGAAGCACAAGGACAAGAAATGCCAGCCGGTAATAACTGGGCAGTATTGTCTGAAAAAGACTACGAAAATCAAGCTGATGATGCTGAAAGTAACACACCATTAGCAGGATTAGCAGACTTGTTCGCAGCAACAGACGACAAGTAATCTTAAACGCTGATTGGATAATCCCAATGAGCGTTTTTTCAATCACACAGTTATTTTGCGTACGTGAATGGAGGAATGCAAGATGGTAGCAAAAGCTAAAACGACACCGATGATGGAGCAATATAATAAGATTAAGGCACAATACCCAGATGCTTTCTTATTTTATCGCCTAGGTGATTTTTACGAATTATTCAATGACGATGCCGTCTTGGGTTCACAACTTCTAGAGTTGACATTGACGCAACGTAATAAAAAATCAGATAACCCAATTCCGATGGCAGGGGTACCGCATCATGCGGCGCCAAACTATATTGATATCTTAGTTGATAAGGGATATAAAGTAGCCATTGTTGAACAGTTAGAAGACGCAGCAGAAGCAGAAGGTATGGTAAAACGTGATGTCGTGCAATTAGTCACGCCTGGAACGCGTATGAAGGATACCGCTGATAATGCGAAGGACAACAATTATTTGGTCAGTGTGACGATGAATGCACAAAACCAATATGGATTGGCGTATACAGATTTGGCTACTGGTGAACTGAAGGCTACTACAGTTGTTTCAGTAACGAATGTCTTGAATGAATTAAGTCGTCTAGAAACCAAGGAAGTCGTAACCGACATTACATTGCCAGATGACTTTCAAGCGAATTTAACTAACTTAGGTATTTTGACATCACATCAAGAAAAAGCTGATGCAAACGCTGAGATTTCATACTTAACACAAGGCCTAACAGTTGAGGTTGAAAAATCAGCCACTGAAATTTTGTTGGCATATTTATTTGCGACGCAAAAGCGAGCATTAGATCATTTGAAAGTTGCGACAAGCTATGAGCTTGCGCAGTATTTAAAATTAGACCGTAATTCACGTGCCAATCTAGAATTGACGACGAATCTACGTACAGGTCAACGTAACGGGACGCTATATTGGTTGTTGGATGAAACGAAAACAGCCATGGGTGGTCGACTATTGAAGCAATGGTTAGAACAACCTGTGCTGGATAAAAATACGTTGACGCTACGTTACGATAAAATTGGTGGTTTTGTGGCCGATTTCTTTAATCGTGCCCAGATTCAAGATGGTTTGAAGCAAGTCTATGACTTGGAACGTTTAGCAGGACGTGTGGCATATGGAACGGCCAATGGGCGTGATTTATTGCAACTGCGTAATTCATTACGACAAGTACCGCTATTGTTAGACAGTCTAAACACAATGGATACGGCTATTTTTGGGACTGTTGTGCAACAATTAGACCCAGTTACTGACTTAGAAACCTTGATTAGTGAAGCCATTATGGAAGAACCACCCATTGGTTTGAAAGACGGTGGTGTGATTCGTGATGGCCACAATACACAATTAGACGGTTACCGTGATGTCTTGCAAAATGGTAAGCAATGGTTGGCTGATCTTGAAGCTCGTGAGCGTGAAGCAACAGGGATTAACTCATTAAAGATTGGGTACAATAAAGTCTTTGGTTACTATATTGAAGTGACAAAGGCGAATGTTGGCAAGTTAGAAGCAGACCGTTACAACCGTAAGCAAACATTGGTTAACGCAGAACGTTTTATTACGCCTGAACTAAAGGAACATGAACAATTGATTCTAGAGGCCGAAGCCAAGTCTAGTGAATTGGAATATCAATTATTTAGTGAAGTGCGTGAAACAATCAAAACAAACATTAAGCGACTACAGAAGTTGGCGGGTGCGTTAGCGGAATTAGACGTTTTGCAAGCTTTGGCTGATGTCGCTGAACGTTATGATTTTGTCCGTCCAACGTTGGCTGATAAGCAAATGATTGCGATTAAAAACGGACGTCATCCTGTGGTGGAAAAGGTTTTGGGACACCAAAGTTATGTTGCGAATGACATTACGATGCGTGAAGACGAAACCATTCAATTGATTACAGGACCTAACATGTCTGGTAAATCAACGTACATGCGTCAATTGGCATTGACAGTTGTGATGGCTCAAATTGGGTCATTTGTTCCGGCTGATAGTGCAACGTTACCCATTTTTGATCAAATCTTTACACGCATTGGTGCGGCCGACGATTTGATTTCAGGTAATTCAACTTTCATGGTGGAAATGGCTGAAGCAAACACGGCCTTACAATATGCAACGCCACAATCATTGATTTTGTTTGATGAACTGGGTCGTGGAACTGCAACGTATGATGGAATGGCGCTGGCACAAGCGATTATTGAGCACGTACATGCGCATACGAAGGCAAAAACATTGTTCTCAACCCACTATCATGAATTAACAAGTTTGGATACAGAATTACCGCATCTGAAGAATATTCATGTGGGGGCGACAGAAGAAAATGGACAATTGATTTTCTCTCATAAAATTTTGGCTGGACCCGCTGATCAAAGTTATGGAATTAATGTTGCCAAATTGGCAGGCTTACCAGATACATTGATTACGCGTGCAAGTGACATTTTAGCGACCTTAGAAGCCGACGAAAAAGTCATGACGCCAATATTATCTGAAGGTGTGGTTGATCTACCAATCGTTGCAGCGGTTGAAACAGACGTTGCCGAGATGCAACAAGCTGCGGATGTGGCACCAGTTGAAACTGATGCGCAACTTGATTTGTTTGCGATGCCAGATACTGAGGTACAAGGTGTCGTTGATGAAGTTAAGGCGATTAATTTGGCAGATTTAACGCCATTACAAGCCTTAATCAAGCTAAATGAATGGCAAGCCAAATTAAAATAATGACTGAACGAAAATGAAGGAGGGAATACCATGGGGAAGATTGCAACCTTGTCAGATGTTTTGGCAAATCAGATTGCTGCGGGAGAAGTTATTGAACGACCTGCATCTGTTGTAAAGGAATTAGTTGAAAACGCCATTGATGCAAAGGCGACACGCATTGACGTGTTGGTTGAAGCGGCCGGGACAGATTTAATCCGTGTGATTGATGATGGTCAAGGAATTGCAGATGATGATGTTGAAACAGCGTTTTTACGACATGCGACGTCTAAAATTACGACACGTCATGATCTTTTCCGTGTGCATTCTTTAGGATTCCGTGGAGAAGCATTGCCGTCAATTGCCTCTGTTAGTGAAGTGACTTTAGTAACTGCGCAAGCTGATAGTGAGCACGGTTCACAAGTACGTTATAAAGGTGGGATTTTAGAAGAACATACGAGTGCTAGTGGACGTCAAGGAACAGATATTACAGTCAAGAATTTGTTCTTTAACACGCCCGCCCGCCTAAAGTATTTGAAGAGTCCGTCAACAGAATTGGCGCAAATTACCGATGTCTTACATCACATTGCCTTAAGTCATCCAGAAGTCTCATTACGTTTACGACATGGTGATAAAGAGATTATGCGTACGGTTGGGAATGGCAATTTACAGCAAGTGATTGCGTCTATTTACGGCACACAACAAGCGCGTAAGATGGTTGATTTTGAGGCAGAAGACTTAGATTTCAAAATTACGGGTTATACATCATTACCAGAATTAACACGTGCAAATCGTTCATATATGGCGGTCTTGATTAACGGTCGTTATGTGAAGAATTACCAATTAACCAATGCCATCATTAAAGGATATGGTTCTAAATTGATGGTAGGTCGATTCCCAATTGCGGTTATTGATATTCAAATGGATCCGCTATTGGTCGATGTGAATGTGCATCCACAGAAACATGAAGTGCGTCTTTCAAAAGAAACAGAACTTGTAAATTTGGTAAGAGAAGCAATTGCAGAACGTTTGAGTCGTGAAAATTTGATTCCAGATGGTCTGGATAATTTAATGAATCAAACTGTCCTAGGTGCTGATTTAACCTTACGAGAAGCAACGCCTAAGGTTAGCGCGACAACAGCAGACGATATGCCTAGTGTTACAGTTGAAGAAGTAGTGGAAACGACTGCGGATGTGATGCCAGAAGTGGTAGCTGAAAGTGTGACACCGGATGAAGATGTTGTTGCGGTAACGATTACTGATGAACAAGATTTAGATAAAGTTGCCTCATTTGCGGATACCTACGCAACGCATGAAGCTAGTCCGTTTGCTGGTCATGATTCTCAGGTAGTTGGTATTGCGGCTCAAGAAGAATTGTGGGCGGTTGATAAGGCAGAAGACAAAGACGCATTCCCAGAATTAAGTTACATTGGACAAATGCATGGGACTTTCTTGTTTGCACAAGGTGAAGCCGGTCTATATATGATTGACCAGCATGCGGCCCAAGAACGTATTAAGTATGAACAATTCCGAACTGAAATCGGTAAAATCGGCTTGGAAAAGCAACAATTATTGGTACCAATCGTCTTATCGTTTTCAGCGGTGGATGCCTTAAAGTTACAAGGACATTTGGCTGAATTAGATTCACTTGGGTTAACGTTAGAAGAATTTGGGGTTAATACCTTTGTCTTACGTGAACATCCAGGTTGGTTCCCCAAGGGGCATGAAGAGGCGACGATTCGTGAAATGCTAGATTGGTATTTACGTGATGAACATTTGACCTTAGAAAAGTTCCGTGAGAAAACAGCAATTATGATGGCATGTAAGCGATCAATCAAAGCGAACTGGTCATTAAATGATTTTGAAGCACGTGGATTATTAGTACAATTAGCCGAAACGCAAAATCCATATAATTGTCCGCACGGACGACCAACTGTTGTGACATTGTCTATGACAGATATGGAGAAAATGTTTAAGCGCATTCAAGACAGCCACACCAGCTGGACGGAATATGATGAGCACCCATTCTAAACGGGGTTAGAGAGGAGCGCTGTCTATGAAGGCACGAGTTATGTTTGCCACAATTACGGGGAATAATGAAGCTGTGGCTGATATTATTGTGGCGCAATTACGCGCTGCAAATATCGAAACAATTAAAGAGGATATTTCATTGGTCGATGCGTTAAGCATTAATCCAGCAGAAACTGACTTTTTAGTTGTTGTACCGTATACATTTGATTTGGGGACTTTACCTGAAGAAGCCTTAGATTTTTATGAAGACCTAGTCGGTTTGGACTTTAGCGGATTAACATATGCCGTTGCAGGGTCAGGGGATGATTTCTATGGCGATGATTTTTGTACTGCGGTTGACGAATTTGACAAACAATTAGCGCAAACACAGGCACAACGTGGTGCTGAGAACGTCAAAGTCAATTTGAATCCAGATGCAACAGATGCTGTGCATCTGGCAGAAATGGTGCAGGCATTAATCGCGACAAAAGCGTAATGGCATTGCGCTTTCTTTTTACGATTTCATTTGTTATAATAATGACATTAGAAAACGTTGATGAAGACATGTTTTAATTAAGCCGCTATGTCCAGAAAGCTCTAGTTGTTGTGAATGAGCCATATGCTAATTAAGATACTCCTTCTAAGTGAACTGGCAAACCAGTTTCGTACGCTCGCGTTAAGGGCACTTAAGGTCCACGATTAGTGGATGAATTCGGGTGGTACCACGTGAGTAAGCGTCCCGTCACATTTTGTGACGGGGCGCTTTTTATTTTCTAATTCAAAAATTGATTAATATTTTAAGGAGATTATCATGGCAGAAATGGTTAAAATGACGTTCCCTGATGGAGCGGTCAAAGAATTTGAATCAGGCGTAACACCTCTAACAATCGCCGAAGGTATTTCTAAGTCATTGGCTAAGAAGTCAGTTTCAGCGAAGTTGAACGGACGTTACGTTGGAATGAACGATGCGATTACTGAGGATGGTGAATTCTCATTGATTACAAAGTCAGATGCAGAAGCACTAGATATTTTGCGTCACTCAGCCTCTCACTTGTTGGCCCAAGCAATTAACCGTCTTTACCCAGACGTACATTTCGGAGTGGGACCATTTATCGACAATGGTTTCTACTACGACACAGATAAGGCTGATGGACAAATCGCTGCGGAACAATTCCCTGAAATCGAAAAGATGATGAAGAAGATTGTTGCAGAAAACTTGCCAATCGTTTCACGCGTGATTACTCGTGATGAAGCATTGGAAATGTTTAAGGATGATCCATACAAGATTGAATTGATTCAAGACTTGCCTGAAGACGAAGCAATCTCTATTGCTGTTCAAGGAGAACACGTTGAATTGGACCGTGGTGGTTTGGTACCATCAACGAGCTGGATCAAGGTCTTCAAGTTGACATCTGTTGCGGGTGCTTACTGGCGTGGACAATCTTCAAACCCAATGTTGCAACGTATTTACGGAACTGCATTCTGGACACAAGCTGATTTGGATGAAGAAATGAAGCGTCGTGAAGAAGCTAAGGAACGTGACCACCGTAAGATTGGTGCCGATCAAGACCTATTCTTTACATCACAAGAAGTTGGGGCAGGAATGCCTGTTTGGATGCCAAATGGGGCTGCTATTCGTCGTACACTAGAACGTTACATCGTTGATCGTGAATTGGCTGACGGATACCAACACGTTTACACACCAGTTGTTTCAAACTTGAACTTGTACAAGCAATCAGGACACTGGGATCACTACCGTGATGACATGTTCCCACCAATGGACATGGGAGATGGAGAATTCTTGGAATTGCGTCCAATGAACTGTCCTTCACACATCCAAGTCTACAAGCACAAGCCACGTTCATATCGTGAATTGCCATTCCGTGTTGCAGAACTTGGAATGATGCACCGTTACGAAAAGTCAGGTGCTTTGACTGGATTGTCACGTGTACGTGAAATGACATTGAATGACGGACACACATTTGTGATGCCTGACCAAATTGAAGACGAATTCAAGAAGATTTTGACTTTGATGGTTGATGTCTACAAGGACTTCGATATCACTGACTACCGTTTCCGTTTGTCATACCGTGACCCTGAAAATACTGAAAAGTACTACGATGACGATGAAATGTGGTCAAAGGCACAACGTATGCTTAAGACAGCCATGGATGACATGGAATTGGATTACTTCGAAGCCGAAGGAGAAGCTGCGTTCTACGGTCCTAAGTTGGACGTGCAAATTAAGACAGCTTTGGGTGGAGAAGAAACACTTTCAACTATCCAACTAGACTTCTTGTTACCAGAACGTTTCGATGTTAACTATGTCGGAGCTGATGGTGAAAAGCACCGTCCTGTTATGATTCACCGTGGAATCATCTCAACAATGGAACGTTTCACTGCGTACCTAACTGAAATGTACAAGGGAGCCTTCCCAACATGGTTGGCACCACAACAAGTACGTATTATTCCAGTTAACCGTGAAGCTCACGGTGCATACGCTGAAGCTTTGAAGGAACGTTTGGTCTTGCAAGGTATTCGTGCCGCGTATGACGATCGTAACGAAAAGATGGGTTACTTGATTCGTGATGCACAAACATCAAAGATTCCATACACATTGGTTATCGGTGATGAAGAAGTGAAGAATGACTCAGTGACAATCCGTCGTTTCGGATCAAAGGACATGGTTGCGGAAAATGTTGATACATTTGAAGCAAACTTGTTGGCTGACATTGCAAGTCACTCACAAACATTAGAAAAGATTGAAAAGGCAATGATCGGGGAATAATCCTGATATAGCGCGATTCATGAATGAAAAAAGCAAGTAATCGTTGTGACGATTGCTTGCTTTTTAATATGCATTCATCTACCGATAGAATAATTTATATTTAGGTCTTGAAATGGGCTAGTCCAATCGTTTATAATTGGTATATACCAAAAAACGCGGAGGCGAATATTATGCAAATTATTGAAGTTAAAGACCAAGCACAAGGTGGACAAGTTGGGTTCGGCATTTTCAAGGATGCTTTGGAAAACAACGCACAAGTTTTCGGACTAGCAACTGGGTCAACACCTATTAGCATTTACGATGCAATCACTGCATCAGATTTGGACTTTTCAGACAAGGTTTCAATTAACTTGGATGAATATGTTGGATTGTCAGGAGATAACGACCAAAGCTACCGTTTCTTCATGAACCAACACTTGTTTAACAAGAAGCCTTTCCGCGAAAGCTACGTACCAAATGGTTTGGCCGAAGATGCTGCTGTAGAAGTTAAGCGTTACGAAGATATTATCGATAACCAACCAATCGACCTACAATTGTTGGGATTGGGAGCAAACGGACACATCGGTTTCAACGAACCTGGAACACCATTTGACGAATTGACACACGAAGTTGGTTTGACTGAATCAACAATCGAAGCTAACGCACGTTTCTTCGACGACATCAATGATGTACCACGCGATGCTTACTCAATGGGTATCGGAAGCATCATGAAGGGTAAGAAGATCTTGTTGGTTGCTTACGGTGAAGCTAAGGCTGATGCTGTTGCCGCAATGATCGAAGGACCAATGACTGAAGACATGCCAGCAAGTGCTTTGCAAGCACACAAGGATGTTACAGTTATCGTTGACGCTGCATCTTCATCTAAGTTGAAGAACCGCGACAACATTGTAATGGCCTAAGCTATTCAATCTAAAACAGTTTTAAGTTAGGTGACTAACTTAAGGCTGTTTTTTTGTTATCAGGATATTATAGGACTCGCAGTTGGAAAAATGTTTTGAAAGGTGTAGATATGCTATAATAGCGGGTATAGCTATGATGCATGGCACCATGGTGAACAAGATATAACAACTTAAAATCAAAGCGTAAATCCAATGAATTTACGAATTAAAAATGATCGACAGGGTTAATGATGGGAGATAGCATGAAATTTATTGAACTAACAAAAGAAGAATATGCAGCATTTGAAAAGCAATCCCCATTAGGGTCAATGACGCAATCAGTAGAACAATACGAGTTATTAAAGGGACGTAACAAAAACGTGCATATCCTAGGTGTCAAAGATATCGATGATACGATTGTTGCAGGATCTATTGTAACTTTTGATGGGATTAATGGTGGAACTGTGGCATCTGTGAATCACGGTCCATTGCTAAACTATAAAGATACAGCTGTTTTGGACATGTATTTGAAGGGACTTGCATCATTTGCAAAGCAATTCAATGGTTTGTACATCAAGTTCTCTCCAAATGTGGTTTATCAACGTTTTGATAACCATGGTAATGCCATTACAGAACCGGCTGATGATTTGATTGCTGTGTTAGAAAAGCATGGTGCTAAGCACATGCCATTTAAAAAGGGTATGAGTACTGATGGTAGCATGCCATGGCAATATTCTAAGGACCTACGTGGGTTAGACTTGGAGACATTGGTCGGAAGTTACCAACCAGACGTTAAGTACTATTTGAAGAAAAATGCGCAATTTGGGGTCACATTCCGTGAATTGCCGTTTGAAGAATTAGACAAGTTTAAGAAGCTAACAGCGGATACCGCTGAACGTCGTGGTTTTGATGATAAAGAATTATCATTCTACGAAGTGTTGTATAACACTTATGGGGATGATGCTCACTTTACAGTAGCTGAAATTGACTTTCCGAACTACTTGGCTCAAGAACAAGCAACGATTGACCAATTAGACATTAAAATCAATACATTGGCTGAACGTCTAGCGGTTAAGGAAACAAAGAAGAATCGCGGACAATTCAACGAATTTACTGATCAAAAGAACATGCACATCAAGCGTATGAAGCGTGTAGATGAATTGTTTAATGGGGATGTACCTACTGAACCTATTATTGTTGCGGGTGCATTGTTTGTTGAACAACCACAAGAAATGGCATACATGTTCTCAGGAATGTATGATGAATACCGTGACTACTATGCACCTTATTTGATTCAAGATACAATGATGCGTCAAGCCATTGCAAAGAACATTCCGACACATAATTTCTATGGTATCAGTGGTGAATTTGATGGGTCAGATGGGGTCTTCCGTTTTAAGACTGAATTTAATGGAACAGCTGACCAACTTGTTGGAGAATTTGAATATCCAATTAATCGCATGAAGTATCGTCTATACAAGCTAATGAAGAAGTTGTTGGGACGTGCCTAATTAGATTTGAAAACCAATCATATAGAAAAATGGATAGCGCACCAGGTCAAGGACTTGGATTTGGGCTATCCATTTTTTATATTTTTTCTCATAGTGGTCATAGATGAACTGTGTTAAACTAAATGCATTAAAGAAGAGATGGTGAGTGCAGACATGCAATTAACAGGGAATGCCTTAATTGAGGCACTAGAAAATGAAGCTGTAACAACTAAGACTTTTACAGCAGCCGATGAAGCGACAATCAATTTAGATGATTTTTTTGCATTCATTCAAACAACACTAGAAGCAGATCAACTAGTTTCAGCCGAAATGATTATCAGTGGTGATGAACCAATTAAATTAAGTGTTGAAACAAACTTGATTAATTTGCCGATTCGTTATGCGAATGCGGTAAAAAAGATTGTGATTAACAATGAAGAAGCAGATGTTAACCTATACATGATTGTGGAACATCCTGCGGTATCACAATCAGGACTACGTATCGATTATGCAGCGTCTGTTACTGCTGCGCTAGATGACTTTGATTCAGTGGCTGCACGTATTGCTGCGTACTTTGATGAAAAGATTGTCTTAATCAATACGACTGAAGTAGCGGAAGAAGATGACACAACGGATTCTGAAGGAGAAGCATAATGACATTTGTAAAAAAATGTATTGCTATCATCGTAGGAATCATCGCGGTTGTGCTCGTTGGACAATTCCTAAGCTTTGATGCTGGGGTGGCGAATACACAAGTCACGTTAGGTTATGCTGTTTTGACAGTATTCTCACTATTTTTTGGTGCTGTATTAACACCGATTGTGGCTTTTATGGCGCACTTTTTATCAGATAGTTTGAGCTATACGACGGTATGGTGGACATGGATTGTTGCAGATGGTGTATTCGGTTTGATGTTGGGTTTGATTACGCAACGCTTGAATTTATTGAAGAATCCGATTACGTTAGCACGTGTCATGCAATTTAATGTCTGGCAAGGAATTGCTAATTTACTAGTATGGGGATTGATTGCACCATTAGGGGACTATTTGGTCTACAAGTCACGTTGGGGCTATGTTCTAACGCAAGGGTTAACAGCAGCATGGGTTAATTTCCTTGTTGTGGGGATTACAGGTACACTGTTCATCTATGCGTATCACTACTTCAAAAAGAATTAATGAAAAAACCGTGTGTCCGATAGGGCAGACGGTTTTTTGTTTGAATTAGGGCATAGTGGCTGATGGTATGTCCTCGTAATCTGTGGTAAAATTATGCAATAATAATGAATATTTTGTGAGGTGGAAAATGGCAACCATAATTGATGGAAAAGCAATTGCAGCTCGTTTGCGTGATGCAGTCGCCACGCAAACAGAGCGTTTGAAAGAACAAGGTGTGACACCTGGTTTGGCGGTTATTTTAGTTGGTGATGATCCAGCTAGTGAAATCTATGTACGTAATAAAGGACGTGTCGCAGAAAAGGTAGGTATCGCTGGGCAAACGTTTAAATACGACAGTGATATGACTGAAGAAGCTTTGCTTGAACAAATTGCAGCATTAAATGCAGATGCAACGATTGATGCCATTTTGGTGCAAAGTCCATTGCCTGCACACATGAATGAAAAGCGTATCCAAGATGCCATTTCTCCTGAAAAAGATGTCGATGGGTTCCATCCGATTAACGTCGGACGTTTATATGCGGACCGTGAAGGTTATTATCCGGTTGCGAACACCCCTCGTGGAATTATGACGATGTTGGCATTTGAAAATGTTGATTTAAAGCATAAGCATGCAGTAGTTATTGGCCGCTCTGTTTTGGTTGGTCGTCCAATGTTTGCCTTGTTGGAAAATGCAGATGCTACGGTAAGTCTATTGCATCGCTATACACCAGAGGCAGAACGTGAAGCTTTGTTGGCTATGGCAGATGTTGTCGTAGTTGCGACAGGTGTACCAGGACTTGTGACGGGAAAGGACTTAAAGCCTGGCGCAGTGGTCATTGATGTCGGAATTAATCGTATGGCTGATGGTAAATTAGTTGGTGATGTTGATTTTGAGTCAGCGGAAGCGGTGGCTGGTAAAATTACACCGGTACCTGGTGGTGTTGGGCCAATGACGATTGCAACGTTGATGCAAACAACAGTTGAGTTGGCAGCACAACATCATGCAATCGAATTGGAGGATGCATGGCAGAATATTTAACGGTCAGTACGCTAACTAAATATTTGAAGCGTAAATTTACGGCCGATCCACATCTGAAAGAAGTACATGTTACTGGGGAAGTATCGAATTATCGTAAGCGACCAGGACATCAATACTTTTCATTAAAGGATGATGGTGCAGTTATTAATGCGACAATGTTTAAATTTGTCTCACAAAAATTACCATTTGAACTTGAAGCAGGTATGAAAGTAAATGCGATTGGGCATGTGGATCTATATGCACCCAATGGTTCATATAGTTTGATTATTGACCGGCTAGAACCAGATGGTGTGGGTGCCTTGTATCAAGCCTATGAACAATTGAAGCGTAAATTAGAAGCCGACGGTGTTTTTCAACAATTACAACGTCCGATTCCACGCTTTCCTAAAAAGATTGCCGTGATCACGTCACCTAGTGGTGCAGTTATCCGTGACATCATAACAACGGTGCAACGTCGTTATCCGATTGCAGAAATTGTCTTATATCCCGCTGTTGTGCAAGGGGATGGTGCTGTATCGTCACTATTACAACAATTAGAAGCCGTTAATGCAGATGCAAGCGCCGATGTGGTTATCATGGGGCGTGGTGGTGGATCAATTGAAGATTTGTGGGCGTTTAATGATGAACGACTTGTACAGAAAATGTTGCAAATGAAGATGCCGATTATTAGTTCTGTTGGACACGAAACAGATACGACGATTGCTGATTTTGTAGCTGACCAACGTGCAGCAACGCCGACAGCAGCCGCTGAATTAGCAACGGCGGTTCCGTTAGCTGACGTCTGGTTAGGTATTCAACAATACCAACAAAGATTAGTTGCACAAATGCAACGCCAAATTAAACAAAATCAAGATCGATTAGCACGTGTTTCGCAAAGTTACGTGTTGACGCAACCACAACGCTTGTATGAAGGATATCTACAACGTGTCGATGTGGCGAATCAACAATTAACGCAAAATATGCAGAGACAATTGCGTGAAAATCAACATCATTTTGCTTTGCTAGAACCACGTTTAACACAAGCGATGACACAATTGGTGCAACGTAAACAATACCAAGCCCAACAAGCGTTTAAGGGATTAGATTTAGTAAGTCCTTTGGCTGTCTTAGGTCGAGGATATAGTGTTGTGACACAAGAAGATGTTGTTGTGCAAAGCGTCGAACAAGTGAAAGAAAATGATGTCTTAAACATTCGAGTGACGGATGGTGTCATTCGTGCCAAGGTAACAGGAGAATAAAGATGGCTGAACAAAAAAGTTTTGAAGAAAACTTAGCAAGCTTAGAACAAATTGTGATGCAACTAGAAAAAGGGGATGTTCCTCTGGAAGAAGCGTTGAAGCAATTTGAAGTTGGTGTCCAATTGAGTCAATCGTTACAAAAGACATTGGAAACAGCTGATAAGAGCCTAGCAAAAATCATCGAGAATGATGGTACGGTTGCGGAATTCAAGGTGGAAGATTAATGAACTTAGCGAGTTTCCAGTCAATCTGGGTGCCCAAGATTAATGCACAATTAACACAAGACCTAAAAGTGAGTGTTAAAAATCCAGATTTACATGAAGTCATGAATTATGCAGTGATGAACGGTGGGAAACGATTACGCCCACTTTTGACATTAGCTGTGATTGATAGTTTTGGTCGCAATCCAGAACGTTATTTAACAGAGGCAAATGTCTTAGAATTAATCCATGCATACAGTTTAATTCATGATGATCTACCAGCGATGGATGATGATGATATGCGTCGTGGTAAACCAACAACCCATATTGTCTATGGTGAAGCAATGGCTATCTTAGCAGCAGACGCTTTACAACCATTGGCATATGAATGGATTAATGAAAGTTCAGTTCTATCTGATTTTCAAAAAAATCAATTAACATTAGGATTAACGAAAGCCAGCGGACCTAACGGAATGGTTGGTGGTCAAGTTTTGGATATGATTTACACAGGACAAGATGAAATTACTTTATCAGCGGCCGAAAGTGTACATCGTTTGAAGACAGGTGCCTTGATTCGTTATGCATTAGTTGCGGGTGGTATCTTGGTCGATGCGAACCAAGTGACATTAAATGCATTGGATGATTTTGGAAGTGCCTTTGGATTTGCTTTCCAAATTAAAGATGACTTAGATGATTTAGCACAAGATGATGATGAAAGTAAGCAAGCATACCCAACTTTGTTGGGGGTTCAAGGGGCACAAGATGCGCTCGCTGAACAAGTTGGTTTGGCACGTGATGCCTTAGCGGTAGTCCGTTATAATAGCCATGCGAATGTCGCGCTACTAGAATCATTTTTAGAATATTTTAAACCAGCATTGGAGAAACAATGGGTGTAGAGAAAGAACGAGTTGATATTCTAGCAGTCCAACAAGGATTGTTTGAATCACGAGAACAAGCAAAACGTGCGGTAATGGCCGGTGAAGTTTTGGGTGATAAAGAAGAACGTAAAGACAAGCCTGGTGAAAAAATTCCAGTGACAACAGAATTGCACTTAAAGGGTGCACCAATGCCATATGTTTCTCGTGGAGGCTTTAAACTAGCTAAGATGATTGACGTGTTTGGTTTGGATGTAACAGACAAGACTGTTTTGGACATTGGATCATCAACAGGTGGATTTACTGACGTTGCTTTACAAAATGGAGCGAAGCAAGTTTATGCGTTGGATGTTGGAACGAACCAATTAGCTTGGAAGTTACGTTCAGATGATCGTGTTGTTGTTATGGAAAACACAAATTTCCGTTATTCAAAGCGTGATGACTTTACGTCTGGCCAACCAGAAATGGCTACGATTGACGTGTCATTTATTTCACTAAGCTTGATTTTGCCACCGCTATCTGAAATCTTGACGCCTGGTGGACACGTTGCAACATTGATTAAGCCACAATTTGAGGCTGGTCGTGAAGCAGTGGGAAAGCATGGCATTGTGAAAGATGCCGCAACACACTTAGCTGTGATTCATAAAGTGGCAGATCTAGCCCAACAAAGCGAATTTAGTCTAGCTGGTTTGGACTTCTCACCAATTAAGGGTGGATCTGGAAATATTGAATTTATTGCAGATTTGGTCTTGGATGATGGGGCAACAACGCTGACAGAACAAGAACGCGAACAAGTTGTACAAGACGCACATGCGCAATTGAATGCTCGTCGTGAGGAGTCTAAGGATGGCGAAAAATAAGCAAGAACGACAACAAGAGATTCTTCGTTTAATTACGCAACAACAAATTCGTCGACAAGAAGATTTGGTACAACAACTAAATGAACTTGGTTGGCAGGTGACACAAGCGACAGTTTCGCGTGATATTGCAGACATGCAATTAGTAAAAGTGCCTTTATCAGAAGGTGGCTTTACGTATGCAACGATGTCACACGATGATTATCGTAGTCAGTTGCGTCACATTCTTCATGAAGCAACGACTCATTATACGGTGCAAGGAAATATGGTCATGATTAAGGTTTCGCCTGGATCAGGACCGGCCTTAAAGATTGCACTTGAAGAAGTAAATGTGCCAGAAATGTTTGGTATTATTGGTGACGATACCGGCGTCTTGTTGATTTTGAAGGATGCTGTTGATGCATCACACTTTATGAACCAAATGATGGATGACCGTGACTAATACTAGAGAGGAGTTGTGATGTTACAAGAATTATCGATTCAAAATTTTGCAATTATTCCGAAACTAAATATTAGCTTTGAACCTGAGATGACTGTGCTAACTGGTGAAACAGGGGCAGGAAAGTCAATTATTATCGATGCCGTTGGTTTGCTGACAGGTGGTCGTGGCTCACAAGAGTATATTCGTGAAGGTGCAGATAAAGCTGTTCTGCAGGGATTGATTACAATTAACGAGCAACCTGACTTATTAGACCTGTTAGAGATGAATGGGATTGAAATTGATGAAGGCCAATTGTTGATTCACCGTGAACTACATCGTAGTGGACGAAATGTTATCCGTGTGAATGGTAGTTTGATTAATGCGACGACATTAAAAGAACTAGGCCGTTATCTAGTTGATATTCATGGACAAAACGATACACAGGATTTGATGCAAGTCGAAAAGCATTTGAGTTTGTTAGATGAGTTTGGTAGCGATGTTATTGGCCCATTGAAAAAACGATATGAAGATTTGTTTACTGAGTATCAAAGTTTGAAACGTGCGCTGAAAAAACGCCAAAGTGATGAACAGGCTTGGGCACAACGTTTAGATACGTTGACGTTCCAAGCGAATGAATTACAAGCGGCTGATTTACGTGCTGGTGAAGAAGAAACACTGGATGCTGAATACCAAGAATTGACTAATTTCCAAGATGTTCTCGAAGCTTTATCTAAAGCAAGTGAGGTGTTGACGGGTGATTGGGAAAATAATGGAACAGAAAGTGTGGGAACTGCGTTAAGTTCATTGGAAGACATTGAAGAATTATCACCACGCTATACTAAGCTAGCTGAATCAATGCGTGAAGTGTACTATAATCTTCGTGATGTTAGCAGTGAAATTGATTCAGTCCGTGATGGTTTGGAATTTGATGAAGAACAATTACAGTACGTAAATGATCGATTGAATTTGATTCATAACCTAGAACAAAAATACGGGGCCACGATTGAAGATGTTCTTGTCCACCAAGATAAGGTTGAACAAGAATTAGCTGAAATGGGTGGTGACCAACAATCCGCTGATCAACTTGCTGAACAAGTGACAGAACTTGAAGAGCAAGCACGTACTGCGGCTAAAGCATTAAGTAAAGCACGTACCGAGGCAGCAGAGACCTTAGTCACACTTATTCACGAGCAATTGCAAGATTTGCACATGAGTAAGGCTCGTTTTGAAGTCCATATTGATCCACTTGATGATTTGCAAGGGGATGGTCAAGATAAAGTCGAATTCTATATTCAAACGAATGAAGGAGAACAAGCTAAACCTTTGGTCAAGATTGCCTCAGGTGGTGAGTTATCTCGTATGATGTTAGCAATGAAGATGATTTTCTCACGACAACAAGGTGTGACATCAATTGTCTTTGACGAAGTAGATACTGGTGTATCTGGACGTGTGGCCCAAGCTATGGCTGATAAAATTGCAGATATGGCAAGTCATTCACAAGTTTTGACAATTACACATTTGCCGCAAGTTGCTGCGGTGGCACATCATCATGTCTTTATCCACAAGGATGTGATTGATGGGCGTACCGAAACAGCCGTTGATTTCTTAGACGAAGATGCTCGAGTTGATGAATTGGCCCGTATGTTATCAGGGGATGAGTTAACGGAAGCGGCACAAACAAATGCCCGAGACTTAATTGATCGAGCAGTTCAACGACGTAATGTAAAGAGTTAAATAAATCTGTATGTTGTGTCCCGTCTTTAAAACAAGTACAATGGGATATTATATAGTTTGTTGGAAGAGGAGTTTTGACCATGAAGCGTGGTGTTTTGATTGTATTGTCTGGACCATCAGGCGTTGGAAAAGGAACGGTACGGAAAGCATTGTTTGAAGAAGCAGACATTGATTTCCAATACTCAATTTCTATGACAACCCGTCAACCCAGAGAAGGTGAAGTCGATGGCGAAGATTATTTCTTCGTAACGCGTGAAGAATTTGAAGCACGCATTGAACAAGGTGAGATGTTGGAATACGCCGAATATGTTGGTAATTACTACGGAACACCCAAGTCATATATCGATGCAACGCTAGCTGCAGGTAAAGATGTATTACTTGAAATTGAAGTGCAGGGTGCTGTACAAGTTAAGGAAAAGATGCCTGAAGGGGCGTACATTTTCTTAACACCACCTGATTTGAAGGCATTGAAAGATCGCCTGATTGGTCGTGGAACAGAATCAATGGAAGTCATTAATAACCGTGTTAATGCGGCGAAGGCTGAAATTGGGATGATGCAACGTTATGACTATGCTGTGGTTAACGATCAAGTGCCAGCAGCGGTACAACGTATTAAAGACATCATTAAGGTGGAACGATTGCGTGTTGAACGTGTTGTTCCAGAATATATTGCAATGATTGAGGAGCTATAATTATGATTCTATACCCATCTGTTGATAAGTTGTTGGAACAAGTTGATTCACGTTACAAGTTGATTGCACTTGGTGCCAAGCGTGCGCACGAATTGGAACAAGGGGCATTGCCAACATTGCCAAAGTTCGATTCAGTTAAGCCTATTGGGCAAGCTTTTGAAGAAATTGAAGCAGGAAACGTTGTTATTGATAACACACCTGTTGATTTGGATGCTGAAGCATAACAAATAAAAAAACCGCCATCTGATGATGGCGGTTTTTTGTTTACTTAATTAAGATTAGTCTTTTGAAGCAAACTTAGCTTCGCGCTTTTTAACGATATATGAGCGTAGACCAGTAATAATAACTGGTAGTGCTGTAACAAACAAAATACCGAAGATAACAAGTGAGAAGTGTTCTTGGATAAATGGAATTTGTCCAAAGAAGAATCCAGCTCCAACAGCAACAATGACCCAAATTGTTGCAGCTAACATTTCTAGCATAACGAATTTACGGTATGAGAAGTTAGACATCGCTGCAGTGAATGGGGCAAGTGTACGAATAATTGGTAGGAAACGAGCAAAGATGATTGCCATTGGTCCATACTTAACGAAGAACTCATGTGCTTCGTTTAGATTATCTTCAGTAATGAAACGACCTAATAGAGGATGTTGGACAAGCGGTAGTCCAATTTTACGTCCTAAGAAGAAGTTAAGACTGTCTCCGGTAACGGCAGCAATCCAAAACAAGGCCATTAATACCCAAGGATTCAAAACAGATCCGGGCAAGGCTGAAATAGCTCCTGCGGCGAACAATAGTGAGTCACCTGGTAAAAATGGAAAGATAACTAGTCCTGTTTCGACAAAGATAACACCAAATAGAAGTGCGTATGACCAAGGTCCCAATACGTTTACCCATTCAGTAAGATGCTTGTCGAGGTTAATGAAAATATCAATGATCTGCATCATGATGTGCGTTCTCCTCTGTATATATATATCTACGTTTAATTAGTAGTGTACCACAACTTATTTGTTACTGTGCGTTATGCTATAATGAACGCAATACGTTTTATTAAATACTTAAAGTCTTATAGGAGGCTAACATGACACTAAAGCAATTAAACTTAGAAGAACAAAACGGTCCTGTGGTTACAATGACAACAACATTAGGGGATATCCAAATCAAGCTATTCCCAGAAGATGCACCAAAGAGTGTAAAGAACTTTTTGGAATTGGCTGCTGATGGTTACTACGATGGAACAATCTTCCACCGTGTGATCAAGGACTTCATGATTCAAGGTGGAGATCCATCAGGGACTGGAATGGGTGGAACTTCTATCTATGGTAAGAAGTTTGAAGACGAATTCTCTGAAGACGCCTTTAACCTACGTGGTGCACTATCAATGGCGAATGCTGGACCAAACACAAACGGGTCACAATTCTTCATCGTTGAAGCAACACGTGTACCTGGTCGTATGTTGAAGCAAATGAAGGGACAATTCCCTGATGAAGTTATCACAGCATATGGTGAAATGGGTGGAACACCTTGGTTGGATGGAAAGCATACTGTCTTTGGACATGTTATGACAGGAATGGACATCGTATCTAAAATTGCGAACGCCAAGTCTGACTATGCTGATAAGCCATTAGAAGATATTAAGATCGAAAACATTACGATTACTGAAGCGTAATGCTAATACCCCAGATTCTATTGTGGAATCTGGATACATATATTGGGGATGACGCTAGGGGTAGCGTCTAATGATACATACTTAACAATTATGATTTATAGAAAGGAGAACACTAAACATGTATAAAATTGGAGATATTGTCCAAGGGGTTGTGACGGGGATTCAACCTTATGGTGCATTTGTACAATTAGATGAAGCACAACAGGGACTTATTCATATATCTGAATGTCGTTCTGCTTTCATTAAGCAAGTAAGTGATGAACTAACTGTAGGACAACACATAGAAGTAATGATTTTAGACGTGGACGAGTACAATCATAAACTCTCTCTTTCACAACGTAGTGTTGTGGATAAAGAACGCTTAAAAACACTTACGTTAGAATATAAGCCAAATGATCAGGGATACCATCATTTCTGGACAAACCAACATAATGACTTTGGTTTTGCGACGATTGAGAAGAACATTAATGCTTCTATAGAGGAAAGTTTAGAACGATTGGATTAAATAAGAGGGAGAATAACTTATGTCATATGTTGCGGGTACCATTATCTTTACGCGAGGCGATCAATCTTTCTTCTTGGTGACTGATACGCCCGAATCACGTTTCTATACTGTGAAATTACATCGTCAAGCAGGAGACACTGCGTTAGGATCATTATTGGCGGGGATGAAATCAGAACTAGGTATTGATGTCGATAACTTACGATTAGGCGAATTGGCGGTTTGGCATGAGCAAGGTCAACATGACAATTCAGATGCATTTTCTTTGTTTACGTTCGAACCAGTTGATATTTCTGTATTAGACTTTGAACGTCTACGTGCGGTTGGATTACAATTTATGAATGCAAGACAAGCTCATTCTTTGCTTGAAAACGTTGATATGTCAGGTGTTACGAGCCTAGATTAACGAATTTTTGCTTTTTTTAAATTAATTTGCCAAATAGTGTTGACATTTGAATGAACGGTCTGTAATATAATACGAGTTGTCAGGGGCAAGCAAGACAAGCCAACCCTTAGGGGCGCAAGTCATTTGCTCAATCGCTTCTCAAAAAAGTTTTAAAAAACTTTTGAGAAAAGCGTTGACATTACCACCTTCTCGGTGGTAAGATAATTAAGTTGTCTCAGGGGGACGTCAGTCAAACGAAACAACGAAGTAGATCATTGAAAACTGAATATCGTTTCGATGTAACAAATGTGTAGGTCGACCAACTATTAGTTGGTCCAAACATTTGCGAAGTCAATTCGCTAGTAAATTCGTTTAACATCTGTTAAACAACAAAAAAATTGAGTTATACTCAAACTTCAAATTGAGAGTTTGATCCTGGCTCAGGATGAACGCTGGCGGCGTGCCTAATACATGCAAGTCGAACGCACTGTGGTTCAACTGATTTGAAGAGCTTGCTCTGATATGACGATGAACATTGCAGTGAGTGGCGAACGGGTGAGTAACACGTGGGAACCGTACCTCTTAGCGGGGGATAACATCTGGAAACAGATGCTAATACCGCATAACACTAGCAACCGCATGGTTGCTACTTGAAAGATGGTTCTGCTATCACTAAGAGATGGTCCCGCGGCGCATTAGTTAGTTGGTGAGGTAATGGCTCACCAAGACGATGATGCGTAGCCGAGTTGAGAGACTGATCGGCCACAATGGGACTGAGACACGGCCATACTCCTACGGGAGGCAGCAGTAGGGAATCTTCCACAATGGACGAAAGTCTGATGGAGCAACGCCGCGTGTGTGATGAAGGGTTTCGGCTCGTAAAACACTGTTGTAAGAGAAGAATAGCATCAAGAGTAACTGCTTGGTGTGTGACGGTATCTTACCAGAAAGGAACGGCTAAATACGTGCCAGCAGCCGCGGTAATACGTATGTTCCAAGCGTTATCCGGATTTATTGGGCGTAAAGCGAGCGCAGACGGTTTTTTAAGTCCGAAGTGAAAGCCCACAGCTTAACTGTGGAAGTGCTTTGGAAACTGGATGACTTGAGTGCAGTAGAGGAGAGTGGAATTCCATGTGTAGCGGTGAAATGCGTAGATATATGGAGGAACACCAGTGGCGAAGGCGGCTCTCTGGACTGTAACTGACGTTGAGGCTCGAAAGTGTGGGTAGCAAACAGGATTAGATACCCTGGTAGTCCACACCGTAAACGATGAGTGCTAGATGTTTGGGGGTTTCCGCCCTAAGTGTCGCAGCTAACGCATTAAGCACTCCGCCTGGGGAGTACGACCGCAAGGTTGAAACTCAAAGGAATTGACGGGGACCCGCACAAGCGGTGGAGCATGTGGTTTAATTCGAAGCAACGCGAAGAACCTTACCAGGTCTTGACATCCTTTGACCACGCCAGAAATGGCGCTTTCCCTTCGGGGACAAAGTGACAGGTGGTGCATGGTTGTCGTCAGCTCGTGTCGTGAGATGTTGGGTTAAGTCCCGCAACGAGCGCAACCCTTATTACTAGTTGCCAGCATTCAGTTGGGCACTCTAGTGAGACTGCCGGTGACAAACCGGAGGAAGGTGGGGATGACGTCAAATCATCATGCCCCTTATGACCTGGGCTACACACGTGCTACAATGGCAAGTACAACGAGTCGCTAACCCGCGAGGGTACGCAAATCTCTTAAAGCTTGTCTCAGTTCGGATTGTAGCTGCAACTCGCCTACATGAAGTCGGAATCGCTAGTAATCGCGGATCAGCACGCCGCGGTGAATACGTTCCCGGGTCTTGTACACACCGCCCGTCACACCATGAGAGTTTGTAACACCCAAAGCCGGTGAGGTAACCTTTTAGGAGCCAGCCGTCTAAGGTGGGATAGATGATTAGGGTGAAGTCGTAACAAGGTAGCCGTAGGAGAACCTGCGGCTGGATCACCTCCTTTCTAAGGAAAATCGGAAACCTACACATTCGCATTGAAACGATATTTAGTTTTGAGTGGTTTACACTCAAATAGCAACGTAAGTTGTGAGACTTAGTTCTTTGAAAACTGAATAATATTGTAAATTTTAAATTCATTTCAAATTAATTATTTAATTAAATTGAGCCGAAAAAAATACACCGCGTAATTTTTTTGAGTTTTTTAAATTAGTTTAAATCGCATGTGGCCTTGAGCCACATACTCAAACTTGAATCATCAACGTAAGTTGATAGGTTAAGTTATTAAGGGCGCATGGTGGATGCTTGGCACTAGGAGCCGATGAAGGACGGGACTAACACCGATATTCCCGGGGAGCTGTAAGTGAGCTTTGATCCGGGGGTTTCCGAATGGGGGAACCCAGCTTGTGTATGCAAGTTATCACCTGATGAATACATAGTCAGGTTGAAGGTAGACGTTGTGAACTGAAACATCTCATTAGCAACAGGAAGAGAAAGAAATATCGATTCCGTCAGTAGCGGCGAGCGAAAACGGAAGAGCCCAAACCAATGTGCTTGCACATTGGGGTTGTAGGACTGTCGTTGTGGAGTTACAAAGTTGTTTGTTAGCAGAATCAGCTGGGAAGCTGAGCAGGATAGGGTGATAGCCCCGTATGCGAAAACAAATAACCTCCCGTACAGGATCCTGAGTACGCCGGACACGTGAAATCCGGTCGAATCCGCGAGGACCATCTCGCAAGGCTAAATACTCCCTAGTGACCGATAGTGAACCAGTACCGTGAGGGAAAGGTGAAAAGCACCCCGGAAGGGAGTGAAAAAGTTCCTGAAACCATGTGCCTACAAGAAGTCAGAGCCCGTTAATGGGTGATGGCGTGCCTTTTGTAGAATGAACCGGCGAGTTACGATAACGTGCAAGGTTAAGGTGGAAAGACCGGAGCCGTAGCGAAAGCGAGTCTGAAATGGGCGCTTGAGTACGTTGTTGTAGACCCGAAACCAGGTGACCTACCCATGTCCAGGGTGAAGGTGCGGTAAAACGCACTGGAGGCCCGAACCGTGCATGTTGAAAAATGCTGGGATGAGGTGTGGGTAGCGGTGAAATTCCAATCGAACTTGGAGATAGCTGGTTCTCTCCGAAATAGCTTTAGGGCTAGCCTCGGAATGAAGCGTGTTGGAGGTAGAGCACTGTTTTGGTGAGGGGCCCATCTCGGGTTACCAAATTAAGATAAACTCCGAATGCCAATCACGTATGTCCGGGAGTCAGACAGTGAGTGATAAGATCCATTGTCGAAAGGGGAACAGCCCAGATCGTCAGTTAAGGTCCCTAAGTGTGTGTTAAGTGGAAAGGATGTGGAGTTGCATAGACAACTAGGATGTTGGCTTAGAAGCAGCCACCATTTAAAGAGTGCGTAATAGCTCACTAGTCGAGTGATTCTGCGCCGAAAATGTACCGGGGCTAAACACACCACCGAAACTACGGGTGCCACGTAAGTGGCGCGATAGGAGAGCGTTCTATGGGCGATGAAGTCAGACCGTGAGGACTGGTGGAGCGCATAGAAGTGAGAATGCCGGTATGAGTAGCGAAAGACAGGTGAGAATCCTGTCCACCGTATGACTAAGGTTTCCTGGGGAAGGCTCGTCCTCCCAGGGTTAGTCGGGACCTAAGGCGAGGCCAAGAGGCGTAGTCGATGGACAACAGGTTGAGATTCCTGTACCAGGTGAACATGTTTGAACGATGGAGGGACGCAGAAGGCTAACAGATCCCAGCTGATGGATATGCTGGGTTAAATCATAAGTCTTAGAGTGAGTTAAATGCTTGCTCTTCCAAGGACAAGTGATGATGAGGACCGAAATAAAGTAGGGAAGTCTGTGATGTCACGCTGCCAAGAAAAGCTTCTAGTTAGTGTTTACCTGCCGTACCGCAAACCGACACAGGTAGTCGAGGAGAGCATCCTAAGGTGAGCGAGTGAACTCTCGTTAAGGAACTCGGCAAAATGACCCCGTAACTTCGGGAGAAGGGGTGCTCAGCGAAAGCTGAGCCGCAGTGAATAGGCCCAGGCGACTGTTTATCAAAAACACAGGTTTCTGCAAAATCGTAAGATGACGTATAGGGCTGACGCCTGCCCGGTGCTGGAAGGTTAAAAGGAGTGCTTAGCGCAAGCGAAGGTACGAATTGAAGCCCCAGTAAACGGCGGCCGTAACTATAACGGTCCTAAGGTAGCGAAATTCCTTGTCGGGTAAGTTCCGACCCGCACGAAAGGCGTAACGATCTGGCACTGTCTCAACGAGAGACTCGGTGAAATTTAAAGACCCGTGAAGATGCGGGTTACCCGCGACAGGACGGAAAGACCCCATGGAGCTTTACTGTAGCTTGATATTGAGTGTTTGTGCAGCTTGTACAGAATAGGTAGGAGCCGTTGAAATCGGAACGCTAGTTTCGATGGAGGCATCAGTGGGATACTACCCTCGTTGTATGACCACTCTAACTCACATCGCTTATCGCGATGGAAGACAGTGTCTGGCAGGCAGTTTGACTGGGGCGGTCGCTCCTAAAAGGTAACGGAGGCGCTCAAAGGTTCTCTCAGAATGGTTGGAAATCATTCGTAGAGTGTAAAGGCACAAGAGAGCTTGACTGTGAGACTTACAAGTCGAGCAGGTACGAAAGTAGGACTTAGTGATCCGGTGGTTCCGCATGGAAGGGCCATCGCTCAACGGACAAAAGCTACCCTGGGGATAACAGGCTTATCTCCCCCAAGAGTCCACATCGACGGAGGTTTGGCACCTCGATGTCGGCTCATCGCATCCTGGGGCTGTAGTCGGTCCCAAGGGTTGGGCTGTTCGCCCATTAAAGCGGTACGCGAGCTGGGTTCAGAACGTCGTGAGACAGTTCGGTCCCTATCCGTCGCGGGCGTAGGAAATTTGAGAGGAGCTGCCCTTAGTACGAGAGGACCGGGGTGGACGTACCTCTGGTGTATCAGTTGTTCCGCCAGGAGCATCGCTGAGTAGCTATGTACGGATGAGATAAACGCTGAAAGCATCTAAGTGTGAAACTCGCCTCGAGATGAGATTTCCCATTCTTTATGAAGTAAGACCCCTCAAAGATGATGAGGTAGATAGGCTAGAAGTGGAAGTGCGGTGACGCATGGAGCGGACTAGTACTAATGGTTCGAGGACTTAACCAAGTTGAACAAAACGTGGTGTTAAGGCTCAATTAAAGAGTGAAGTAAAATTTACATATTATTCAGTTTTGAGAGACGTAAGTCTTGAAAATATCGTGTTGTGATGATGGCATTGAGGCCACACCTGTTCCCATACCGAACACAGAAGTTAAGCTCAATAGCGCCAAAAGTAGTTGGGGGATCGCCCCCTGCGAGGATAGGACATCGCAATGCATATATGGACGTTTAGCTCAGCTGGGAGAGCACCTGCCTTACAAGCAGGGGGTCACAGGTTCGATCCCTGTAACGTCCACTTTGGTCGCATGGTCTAGGTGGTTAGGACGCCTGCCTGTCACGCAGGAGATCACGGGTTCGAGTCCCGTTGTGACCGTTTTGAATATTACAAGCATTTTAGGGATATAGTTTAACGGTAGAACAACGGTCTCCAAAACCGTCGGTGTGGGTTCGATTCCCTCTATCCCTGCCATGGCGGTTGTGGTGAAGTTGGTTAACACACTGGTTTGTGGTTCCAGCATGCGCGGGTTCGAGTCCCGTCAATCGCCCTTTTGTAATATTCAAGCCAACACATGCCGTTGTGGCGGAACTGGTAGACGCGCTGGACTCAAAATCCAGTTCCCGCAAGGGAGTGTGGGTTCGATTCCCACCGACGGCACTTAAAGAAATGTCCAGAAATGGGCATTTTCTTTTAAATAAAATTCGGGACGTAGCTCAGCTTGGTAGAGCACCTGGTTTGGGACCAGGGGGTCGCAGGTTCGAATCCTGTCGTCCCGATCATGAACACTCAGAAATGAGTGTTTTTTTATTACTCAAAAATCGAGTATAATGAGTACAAAAGCGTAATGGGGTGTGAGCAATGAGTTTAGATGCAATTCAAAATGAGTCCTACCAACAATTATTAGTAGATTTAGGTGTGGCTGCCCCAGTAGTGGGAGAAAAGACATTCAAATTAGAAACACCATTCCGTGTCCGCGACAGTGATGGAACGGAACAAACATATCAAGTATGGGATGTATTAAAGCGCGCAGATGATACTTATTGGTCACCGCTAGACGGTGAACGTAATAATTTGCAAGATATCACAGCCTATATGATTTATGTGAAGAAGACGGACGTTTGGGTCACTATGGCCGAATGGTTTGTTTTAGATTACATTTAAATAAAAAAGACTAGCACATAAGTGCTAGTCTTTTTTTGTTTAGTCTTTACATGTGTTTCTTATATTTGAACCAATATTCATAGATAATGAGTGTGATAAACATCGTAAGGCCGAGTAACGATAAGACAAGTCCTATACGTTGTCCAGGCGTGCGATATGTGATTTCAATCTTATTATCCCCGGGTGGCGTTTGAATGCCTAAGAAGCCGCCATTGACCTTTATAAGGTCATTTGTGTTCGAATGCCATCCTGTACTGTAAGGAATAGAGGTTGTAATAATTTGTGGTTGCTTTGACTTGTATGATGCAACTAAGCGATCGGATTCTAAGTCAAAGGGAACACCGGTTGCTTTAATGGCAGCTGCTTTATCAGTAAAGCGTGTATCAGTTGGAACTGCGACAATCTTTACATCAAAGCGATATGTGCCCGGTTGGCTAAATGTCAAAGGAATAAATTGTGTGTCTGTCACATCCTTAGCAGGACCAAGATTAATCGTGACTTCATCACGAGGATTAAAGAATGACAGATTCTTTTGACTTGTTTGAACAAATTTTTGTGTGTTACCAGCGTATTTTGCAGTAATAGAATAACCGGACATGGTTGAACCTAAGTTACTAATGTTGTTCTTGTACCAATGCCATTTAAACGCATCAGGATTATAACGCATATCAGGGGCATCATTTTCTTCAGCATATGTTTCGTGTTTAAACGTATATTCAGCTAATTCAGATTGATAACGTCCATTAAGCGATTGTGGTTCAAATTGAATGTTGGTTAATTCTAAATGTAATTCTGTATCCTTGATTTTGGCATTAGGTGCCATATAGATACCGACATCTTCATTGTCCGCGGTTGTGGTGTATGAATACTTAATCGTATCACGTGGTTCTTTTGATTGATATTGACTGATAGGTGTTGTTAATAGTTCGTTTTTATAAGCGTATTTGCTTATCTGTTCCGGAACAGTATCAGTCACGACACTATCAACTAAGAATGCTTCTTTTTCACTAGGTGATGCTTGCGTATACGTCGCAGTAGCGACTGTATTTGGCGCAATATACGCTAATGGGTACGCATGATTGGTTGTACGTCGTGTTTGATTATTAATGGTGCTATCTTTTGTGTAGTTCGCTATATTAGGATCTTTGGTATTTTGAAAAACTTGTTGCACACCAAGAATATGAGAAATTAAACTACGGTGATCCAAGTCACTCACAACGTCATTATTCGTACTCGTTAAAATACCGAGGTCACTCATAACATGACCAACAGATCCCATTTGGTATGACCAGTAACTATCAATTGGATGGGCATTACTTAACATTGCCATATTGTTTCCTGGAGCAATACCTGCCATGTTATGCAATGGATCCGCAACCATAGAGCGTTGTAAGCTTTCTGTATCTGTCACGTGTTCAGTAGGATACTTCGTTTGTTGTTTGATCAATGATTGAACAGCGTCACGACTGAGCATTGGTGTTTTGTTGGGATTTAAATCATCTTCATGGGTATGACTCATAATTAGAATCACATTCATAACAATCATCAGTGTCAGTAATGCCCATTGTTTAGGTGTGATTGCATTTCGGAAGGCATATAAAACAAGTAAGATGACAACATACATAGCAATAAATAAGCCAAAGGGTGATTGTAGTGAAAAATCAGTTGTGATAAATAATGACAAACTGGCTAGGAGACCGAAACCGATGAATGAATACCAATCTTTTTTGTCGAGCTTTGGTAAAGCAGCCAAGAAATAAACCGCGGCAATCGCTAATGGCAAGGCCAGCATGAATGTCCAACGATTAGACGGTGATGATCCACCGTTGAATATACCGGCAAACGCAGGTATTAATAAACCAATACCACTAATCAACCAAATGCTTGCAAGGACGGGATATTTTCGCCAACGACGAGCCGTAAAGATTAAGCCCAAAATTAATACGATGGCAAAGCCCCCAGTAAACCAAAAATTAGGGGTCTGTGCATTACCTAAAATCGTCCCAGGTAACGCAAGGTAGTAATAAATTGGATAAATGGTTAGTCCGTTCGCTAAGGGTGCTCCTGATCTTGAAGAAGATAGAACGCCAAGCACATTTGGTAAAAAGAGTAGCATTGCCATCATGGCACCAATCACCCCAGCAATAATCATGCGGATGTGCAGACGCCAATTTAGCCATTGGTGACGAATGGTTGTTTGAATCGCCCAATAAATTGCGAGACCCAGTAACATCATGAAAGCAAAGTAATAATTATTCCATAGTGTCCAAAATACCATCAGAACAAATGGGACCATTTGTTTGGTCGTTAAGAAATAATCGAAACTAACAATTAAAAGGGGCAGAATGATTAAGGGATTAATAAAGAACGGATGTTCAAAAGCTGAAAAAGCAGTGTAGCCAGTAAAGACATACATTAAGGCCGCGCTCGCATTAATCCAAGGATTTGTGTTGTGCGTGAAATATTTAATCGCGACCAGAGCAGATACGCCAGCTAAGAATAAACGTAATAGTAACATCCATTCATAGTAGGCTAGTACATGTTGCGCGCTAACGAATCCCACACCATAAGAAAAGATGTCACCTAAGGTGTAATACGAAAAGGTTTGATAATAATCCGTTCCGAGTCCAACTTGCCAAGTCCATTGCGTTGGCCATGAGCCAGTCGAGAATAAATGTTGTAAATCACTTTGCCATTGCATAAGTGCAGGCAAGTGCTGCGTAATGCCATCAGACTGCCAGACAAGGGATGTCCCTGTTAAAGTATAGGGTAGGAAAATAACAATTGCGGTAATAAAAAATAAAGCCATATAGTATGTAAAATTGGTGCGCCACCAATGATGATTAGATAACATAATTTTCCCTCATGATTTCATAAATCGATTGTCTATATTATAGCATTAACTCAATTTTGGACGCTGTTTAGAACATACCAATGTAAGCTGTAATCCCAATGATTTAGGGTGCTTTATGCTCAAAATAGCTATACCACTCATCAATTTCATATAAAAGAGAAGAAAACGTTATGAAAATTACCCTGAAAACGTTTACAATCAATGGGTGGTAGGTTACAATTATCTCTAGTGACGTATTAAGTTACATAAATTTAAGGAGATGAGTGATATGGTAAACTTTATCATCGCGAGTCACGGGGAATTTGCTGCCGGAATTCGACAATCAGGTCAAATGATTTTCGGAGAGCAAGAAAACGTGCAAGTGGTTACTTTCATGCCTAATGAAGGCCCAGAAGATCTAATGAAGCACTATGAAGAAGCACTGGCGCAATTTGCACCAGATGGACAAGTTTTGTTCTTGGTTGATTTGTGGGGAGGATCACCATTTAATGCAGCTTCACGTATCCAAGCAGAAAACCCAGATCGCATGGCGATTATTGCTGGATTGAACTTGCCAATGCTTGTTGAAGCATTCGGAGCTCGATTCACAATGGAAAACGCTGCTGAAATTGCTTCATACCTAGTACCAGTTGCTAAGGATGGCGTTAAGACAATTCCAGAAACTGTTGTAGAAACAGAAGAAGTTGCTACAGATGCAGCACCCGCTGCTGCTATGGCACCAACTGACGTAACAAAGGTTGAACATTCAGGAGAATCAACTCTTGAAATTGGTTTGGCTCGTGTGGACTCACGTTTGTTGCACGGACAAGTTGCGACTGCCTGGACAAAGTCTGTACAACCTGACCGTATCATCGTTGTGTCTGACGGTGTTTCAAAGGATGACCTTCGTAAGACACTGTTAATCAATGCAGCACCTGTTGGTGTTAAGGTTAATGTTGTACCTATCCAAAAGCTTGTGGATATTTGGGATGATCCTCGCTTTAAGGGAACAAAGGCATTGTTGTTGTTCGAAACACCTCAAGACGTCGAAAAGGCAGTTGCTGGTGGTGTTAAGTTGGACACAGTTAACTTGGGTTCAATGTCACATTCTGAAGGAAAGCGCATGGTTACCAACGCAATCGCTGTTGACGCCAACGACGTTAAGACTTTGGAATCATTGCGTGACAGTGGCATTAAGTTTGATGTTCGTAAGGTTCCAGCTGATCAAAGCAAGGACATCTTTGCTTTGTTGAAGGAAAAGTAAACACAACACACACTTATAATGAGTGACTTTTAAAAGAAATTAGGAGGATTAACGCAATGGTTTCAGCGTTTTTCGTTATTATTATCGCATTCCTAGCCGGAATGGATGGTATCTTAGATCAATTCCAATTCCAACAACCAATCGTTGCCGCAACTTTGATCGGTTTGGCTAACGGACACCTTGTTGAAGGAATTATTCTTGGTGGAACACTACAAATGTTGGCTCTTGGATGGATGAACATCGGGGCTGCGGTTGCGCCTGACGCGGCTTTGGCATCTGTTGTTTCTGCTTACTTGGTTACAGGACCTGCACAAGTTTCAGTTCCTGAAGGAATGGCGATTGCCATTCCACTTGCGATTGCCGGACAAGTTTTGACAATCGGAGTTCGTACTTTGACTGTTGCCTTGGCACACATCGCCGACAAGAAGGCTGAACAAGGAGACCTACGTGGACTTGACCTAGTTCACATGAGTGCTTTGATGATTCAAGGATTGCGTATTGCTATCCCAACAGCAATTGTTATTGCCGTTGGAGCAGAACCAGTTAACGCTGCGTTGAACGCAATTCCTGATGTTATTACAAAGGGTCTTGCCGTTGCTGGTGGATTTATCGTGGTTGTTGGTTACGCCATGGTTATTAACATGATGGCAACACCAAAGCTTTGGCCATTCTTCTTCCTTGGATTTGCTTTGTCATCATTGACTGAATTGAACTTGATCGCAATGGGAATTATCGGTCTTGTTCTAGCGCTTATCTACCTACAACTTTCACCAGAATTTAACGGTGGAAATGGTGATAACAATGGTGGTGGATCATCTAATCAAGGTGGAGACCAACTTGACCAAATTCTAAACAATTACTAAGGTGGAGGAAAGAAAAATGACTGAATTACAAAACAGTGGAGCTCACCTAACTAAGGGTGATCGTCGAGCAACCTGGTGGCGTTCAACTTTCCTTCAAGGTTCATGGAATTACGAACGTATGCAAAACGTGGGTTGGGCCTACACAATGGTGCCAACTATCAAGCGTCTATACAAGACAAAGGAAGACCGTGCTTCTGCGATGAAGCGTCACTTGGAATTCTTTAACACACACCCATATGTTGCCTCACCAATCCTTGGTGTGGAAATGGCGTTGGAAGAACAACGTGCTAACGGAAACACTGCGATTGACGATGAAACAATCCAAGGTGTTAAGGTTGGTATGATGGGACCTTTGGCCGGTGTTGGAGACCCAATCTGGTGGGGAACTGTGCGTCCCGTTTTGGGAGCCTTTGCTGCTGGTATGGCGATTAGTGGACAAATTCTTGGTCCAATTATCTTCTTCGTTGTTTGGAACTTAGCTCGTATGTCATTCTTGTGGTACACACAAGAATTGGGATACCGTGAAGGAACAAACATCACTGCCAACATGTCTGGTGGAATGATGCAAAAGCTTACGATGGGTGCCTCAATTCTAGGTATGTTCATCATGGGTGTGCTTGTTCCTCGTTGGACTACGATGAACTTCCCAATGGAAATTTCACGTATTAAGTCACAAGCTGGTAGCTACGTGGACGTTGATTCACTAGCTAAGATGGCTAACAACGGTGACTTGACTGGTGATAAGCTAACTGAAACAATCAACGCAATCCAAGGTGGACAAAACCTAGGAATCGAAAAGGTGACAACATTGCAAGACACGTTGAACCAATTGATCCCTGGTTTGGCACCATTGTTGTTGATGTTCGTTGTCTTGTGGCTATTGCGCAAGAACGTTTCACCAATCACAATTATCTTCGGATTGTTTGCCGTTGGTATCGCTGCTTACGCACTTGGTATCATGGGTTAAGCATAACCAAGAAAAATGGAGGGCGCTCATTGAGCGACCTCCATTTTCTTTACCACACTAAGGAGTTAGGTAATGGCAGAAACATATCAAGAAAAGCCCTTTCAAGCGCGTACAAACGCTGCAATGTCACCAATGGATATTCAACCAGGAACAATGTTCTACGGGGATAAAGGACTAGATTATCGTTCTGATAAGGGCGGATACATCTTTATTCCATGGCAAAATGTGGAATATGTGAGTGTCCAAATTGCGATGGGATTCTATTATCGTGGATTCATCGTTAAAACAGATGAAGGACAAACGTTTGAATTTATTGGTGGTAAGGTTAAGGAAGCATTACCAATTATGCGAGCACACTTAAAGCCAGTACAAATTCGTCAGCGTGTGACAGCCTTTCAACGTATGAAGAAAAAGTGGCAAAAACGTTTTCGCAAATAAGTAAAAAATATTAGGTTAAAATGAACAAACTCTGTTAATATTAATTAATAGAGTTTTTTTACTACATAGATTTATGAGGATGAACGGACATGGCAAACAAACCACGAGCCGTAAGGGAAAGAAGCAGGGAAAGACAAAGCAACTGACGTTAACAGGAATGATTGCAGTTGGATTGTTGGCAGGAGCGGATTACTTTAATTTGATTCCACCAGAAATCAGTCAAGCAATCGGACAAACAACACAATCAGTTACGTCTAATAATAAAACCCAAGATCTTAACTTAGGACAAGGGAAAAATCAAAAGCGACCAGATCAACAATTGGCTGAGTCGGTTTTAACACCAAGCATCAAAGCGCAATTAAAAAGCGAATCCGTGAAATTCAACGGTACTGGCGCATTTATAGTGAATGGCGGTAAAACTAATCTAGATGCTAGTGTAAATGTTGCACCGTATGTTCAATTGAATGCACAGGACTCATTAGGGCGTCCTGGGGCAGCTAATGCATTTCTAAATAAATCATCACGAGAGTACCGTAGTCGTGAAGAAACTGGAAATGATAAGAAGATGAATCCAGTTGGTTGGAAACAAAAGAAGTTAGATGGCCAAGATATGTTGTTTAATCGTGGACATTCAATCGCGTATGCCATTGCGGGAAGTATTAAGGGATTTGATGCATCTGTTGCCAACCCACAAAATATCACCACACAAACGGCATGGGCAAATCAATCATCGAATGGAAATGACCAAAATACAGGTCAAAACTATTACGAAACACTTGTTCGACGTAGCCTTGATAATAATAAGCAAGTTCGTTACCGTGTGACACCATTATATGAAGGTGATAATCTTGTTCCATCAGGATCTCACATTGAGGCAAAGGCCAAAGATGGTAGCTTAGAATTTAATGTCTTTGTACCTAACGTACAACCTGGTGTAAAAATTAATTATCGTACTGGAGATTCAACGGCGGCATAGTATTATTTATTAGGATTTTCTCATTATAATTATGTCAATGTGATATAATATATATGTAACATACTAATTGTAAGGGGAGAGGTCTTATGAATAAGAATACTGGTTTTGATATCGTGAAGTTACTATTGGGAATTTTATCAGTAGGATTAGCATATTTTGTATTAGCCAATCCAGCGTCAGCTGTGATTAGTTTAGTTTGGATGGTTGGACTTTTCCTAATCATCAATGGTGTGATGCGTTTTGCAAATCGTAACGCCTTACGTTCAATGGGGATGACAAATACTGGTGTATTAACATTTTCAGCTGTTCTAGATATTTTGTTGGGAATTCTAGTGTTGGTTGTACCAGCATCAGGTGTCACATATATTTGGATCATGTTGAGTATGGCATTAATCATGGACTCAATGTTTGAGCTGTTCGCTGCACGCTTTGTTAAGGCTGCATCAACAGGACTATACTGGTTCATTGTGATTATGGCAATTTTGGGTATTGTACTAGGGTTCTTCCTATTGTTCAACCCAGTTGCGGCTGTTGGAGTTGCTGTTGCGTTGTTGGGAGCATACTTCCTAGTATATGGAATTATGAACATTGTTACGGCTTTCTAATGAATACGCTAAAAACGACCCTTTCGTTATGAAATGGGTCGTTTTTTATTGCCTTAATTAATAGATATATCTAGGGACGTGTATACATCTGAATTAGATAGCAGAATATTTTGTATAAAATATAAAAAAATAATTCCAAATATAATCATTAAAAATGAGAAAATCAGGTGCCAAGGAAATAAAATGTCGAAATGACAAGATGTGATAGTTAAGGGTAGTACATCGTTTAACTAACTAGCATTTCTTTCGTGAATTTACACCATATTATTATTATTTCTCATTTTAGTTCGATATTTAATGGTTTTTAGGGCGTGTTTAGAGCGTTGACAAACGTAATGTTCGCCTTTATGCTTATGTTGTAAATGTCGCCAACGAATAATAAGGAGCTACTGATCAAATGTCTAAAAAAGGTTTTTGGAGTATTGCTGTTATTGTGATTATTGCTATTGGGGGATTTTTTGGTTATAACGCTGTAACCAAAAGTGACGCAAAGGATGATAAGAATGAAGCATTGAAAGAACTAAACATTCAATTAGTGCCGTCTTCTCAAGCTGACACAATGGAAGCGAAAGCAAAGCCATTGGAAAAGCTATTGTCTAATGAATTAGGTATTCCCGTGAATGTATCTGTTTCTACAGATTACAACACAGTGGTTGAAGCACTTGGATCTAAGCAAGTAGATATGGGATTCTTGCCACCACATCCATATGTTTATGCACATGAAAAGTATGGCGCAGAAGTGCTATTGCAATCACAACGCTTCGGAATTGACCCAAGCAACAATGATGGTGCTGCAACAGACAAGCTATCAGATACTTACCGTGGAATGGTGTTGGTTCGTGAAGACTCAGACATCAAGTCACCTGAAGATTTGAAGGGTAAGTCAATCGCAGTTCAAAACACAACTTCAGATGCCGGATACATTTTCCCAGCTGTTGATTTGAACAAGGATGACAACTTAAATGTTGTGAAGGATGCCAAGCTAATTACAGTTAAGGGACATGATCAAGGTGTTCTATCAGTATTGAATGGTGATACAGACGCTGCCTTTATGTTTGAAGATGCTCGTAATGTTGTTAAGAAGGACCAACCAGATGTGTTTAAGAACACACGTGTGGTGAAGTTTACACAACCAATTCCAAATGACACAATTACATTGCGTGCTGGAATTTCAGAATCTGATGCAAAGCGCATCCAAGATGCCATGTTGAAGATCTTTAACGAAAACGCTGAAGGTAAGAAGGTTATGGAAGAAGTTTACAGCTGGTCTGGGGTAACAAAGTCTAAGGATTCTAACTTTGATATTGTTCGTGAATACCAAAAGTACATTGATGACATGAATTAATGAGAAACGTGATGGTATATTGAATCAACTGATGAGGTGGGTTTAATATCACATCTATGACGGAACCCTGGGGATTAAAGAGTCATCTTTAATGCCTAGGGTTTTGTTGAGAAAAAATATACTTTGTGAAATTTAATGCTGAATTAGGGGTGTTTTCTATGAAATCTAACAAATAGTTAGTTTTTGTTATAAAGACAGAGAGCTATGGAAAGCCAGTAATTATCTAATCATAATGGCTATGAAGAGCAATGCTAGGCTATTTGTAGACATCTGGTTGAATAAAAATTGGTATGTGAAGTGAAAAACACTTGAAAAAAATATCCCATTGTGTTGTGTTGACAACTGATTGCGACGAGATTATTCTTTACCAGATAGGTTTAGAGGATAAGGTTAAAAGGAGCAAGAAGGTAAATGTCAAAGAAGAATTTTTGGTTGGTTATTGGTGCGATTATTATCGCTGTTGGTGGATATATTGGGTTTAATGCATGGCAAAGTACAGGTCAAGATGCTAAAACTCAAGATGGGCCATTGAAAGAACTACGTATTCAATTCGTGCCATCATCACAAGCAGATAAGATGGAAGCACGCACAAAGCCACTAGAAAAGCTATTGTCAAAGGAACTAAACATGCCAGTACATGTTTCAGTTTCAACAGACTATAATACTGTGGTTGAAGCATTAGGATCAAAGCAAATTGATTTGGGATTCTTGCCACCACATCCATATGTATATGCGCACGAGAAGTATGGTGCCGAAGTGCTATTACAAGCACAACGTTATGAAATGGATAGTAAGAAGAATGATGGATCACAAACAGATGAATTAACAGGTTCATACCGTGGAGTTGTCCTGGTTAAGAAGGATTCAGACATCAAGTCACCTGAAGATTTGAAGGGGAAGTCAATTGCCGTTCAAAATACAACATCTGACTCAGGATTCATTTTCCAAACTGTTGATTTGGACAAGGAAGATAAGTTGAATGTTTTGAAGGATAGCAAGTTAGTTACCGTTAAGGGACATGACCAAGGTATCCTGTCTGTTTTGAATGGTGATACTGATGCAGCGTTCGTATTTGAAGAAGCACGTAACATTGTTAAACCAGATCATCCAACTGTTTACGAAGATACACGTGTGATTAAGTACACACAACCAATTCCTAACGATAACATTACAATTCGTTCAGGAATTTCAGCAGAAGATACACAAAAGATTCAAGACGCGATGATGACAATTTTTAATGAAGATGAAGAAGGAAAGCAAGTGATGAAGGATGTTTATCGCTGGCTAGGTGTTACAAAGTCTTCTGACAAGAATTACAATATTGTACGCGAATACCAAGATTATATTGATAACATGAAATAAACCTAGGGATACTTAGTGTTTAAAGGAGCAGAAGATGAACACGGAAAAAGGTAACGTTAGCATTAAGCAAGTTTCAAAGATTTATGATAATAGCACAATCGGGCTAAATAATATCAATTTGGATATTAAAGCCGGAGAATTTGTGGTGATTGTTGGTCTATCTGGAGCTGGTAAGAGTACATTACTACGTGCGATTAACCAATTACATGATGTAACTTCAGGTGAAATTTTGATTGATGGTGAAGATATTACCAAAGCTAAAGGAAAGAAGTTACGTGAATTGCGTCGTAACATTGCGATGATTTTCCAAAACTTTAATTTAGTTAAGCGTTCAAGCGTTGCACGGAATGTGCTATCAGGACGTGTCGGATACTATTCAACATTTGATAGCATGATGGGCTTCTTTACGCCTGAAGATAAAGAAAAGGCTGTTCAAAACTTGGAACGTGTCGGCTTGCTTGATAAATACTATGTTCGTGCAGATCAACTGTCAGGTGGACAACAACAACGTGTTGCCATTGCGCGTGCATTGATGCAATCTCCAGATATTATCTTGGCTGATGAACCAATTGCATCACTAGATCCTCGTACAACGAAAACGGTTATGGATGACTTGAAGAAGTTGAACGAAGAATTGGGGATGACAGTCATTGTTAACTTGCACAGTGTGCCGTTGGCCATGAGTTATGCAACACGTATTGTCGGTCTTCGTGGTGGTGAATTAGTTTATGATAAGCCAATCGCTGAAGTAACAGAAAATGACTTCTCAGAGATTTACACGGGTAAGTCAGGCGAGGAACTAGCATGAATCAATTACCAACACGAACAGTAGCTGAACAATGGCATCTTAAAACGGTGTTGTTACTGGTCTTATTTGTTTTGATGATTCTACAAACTGCTAGCATTGTCGGGGTAACTGGAGACTTTAATTGGGTTGAATTTGGTGTCATTTGGAAGCAAATGCTACATCCAGATTGGGCATACATGATGGTTATTATTCCTGCAATCATGCAAACGATTCAAATGGCGCTAGTAGGAACGCTACTAGGTGCGGCAGCGGCTTTGCCAATCAGTTTATTGGCCTCAAATAATATCGTGACTAATTCTGTTGTCCGTGGGGCAGTTCGTTTTATTCTAAATATTATTCGTGCGGTACCAGAAATGCTATTGGCAGCTGTGTTCGTTGCGATTGTCGGGATTGGTCCGATGGCCGGGGTACTAGCCATTGCGATTTTTAGTTTTGGAATGATTTCAAAGCTATTTTATGAAGCGATTGAAACAATTGATGCTGGACCAGTGGAAGCATTAACAGCGAGTGGTGCGAACATGCCACAACGTATTACGTTTGCGATTATTCCACAAGTATTGAATCAATTTGCGTCTTATTTCCTATATGCATTAGAGATTAATATTCGTTCTTCAACGGTTCTTGGATATGTTGGAGCGGGTGGAGTTGGATTGTACTTAGAACAAACGATGTCAATGTTCCGTTACGATCGAACAATCATCGTTGTATTAGGTATTCTGGTTGTTGTTGTATTGGTTGATGCATTATCAAATCATTTACGGGAGGCATTGTCATAATGAAGATTGGACAAAAAACACTGTGGCAAAAGTCACGTCCCTGGATGATTACCTTTGTTGTCGTTGCTATCTATATTTGGGCTTTTATGGGTGTTGGATTTTCACCGATTAAAGAACAAGCGGGGACAATTACAAAAGCGATTTTCTCTGGGCTGTTAAATCCTGACTGGGCTTATATTTATAACCCTGAGGGGGAAGATTTAATTCAAGCCTTGATTGAAACATTGGCGATTGCATTCCTTGGAACATTTATTTCAGCGATTTTGTCTGTGCCATTTGCTTTTTGGGCAGCACATACATCAAAGAAGTTTCAGGTACAATCAATGATTGGTAAATTTGTACTAACAGTGATTCGTGTATTCCCTGAAATTGTATTAGCCTTGATGTTTATTAAGGCTGTTGGACCAGGAGCATACGCGGGTGTATTGGCTGTTTCTATTCATTCCATTGGAATGCTTGGGAAGTTGTTCAGTGAAGCAGTTGAAAACGTTGACCGTCGACCAGAAGAGGCCATTATTAGTGCTGGAGGAACGCCATTATCAGCATTGAATTTGGCAACATTCCCAACTGTATTGCCTGAATTTTTAAACTACACGCTATATCGTTTTGAAATTTCAGTTCGTTCTGCGTCTATTTTAGGTATTGTGGGTGCTGGTGGAATTGGAACACCACTTATTTTTGCGTTACAAACGCGAAACTGGGAACGTGTTGGAATTATCTTGGTCGGAATCATTATTATGGTTACCGTCATTGATTACATTTCAGGGGCTATTCGTCGTCGTATTGTCTAGGAGGTAGAGCATGAAAGTTAGTATCTTATCAACATCAGATGTTCACGGATATGTGTTGCCAGATGATTTCCGGTATCCGTATACCGAGAAGAATTTTGGCTTGGCCAAAAGCGCAACCGCTTTAAAAGAGCAAAGTGACGGGGATGTCACGATTATGATTGAGAATGGTGATTTTATTCAAGGATCACCGCTAACAGATTATGCGAAGCAACAAGAGCAATTAACGACCTTTAATACGCTAGCTGAAGCAATTGGCTATGATGCGCAAATATTAGGTAATCATGAATTTAATTATGGCCGTGATTTCCTAGAAAAGTTGTATAAAGATAATGAATACCTGTTAAATGCGAATGTCGTGGATAGCGAAACAGGTAAGCCCTTTATCGGTCAACCATACCGGTTGATTGAAAAGCTTGGTATCAAGACAGCAATTATTGGGGTTACAACGCAATATGTACCGAACTGGGAAACAGACACGCATATCGAACATTTGCGTTTTCTCGACCCAGTGACAACCGTTAAGAAATACGTTGATGAGTTACGTCCCAAGGTAGATATTATCGTGGTGGCCTATCATGGTGGAATTGAACGTGATTTAGAAACTGGTAAGCCAACTGAAACGTTATCAGGTGAAAACCAAGGATATGAATTAGCCTTGTTGCCAGGTGTTGATGCAGTTGTTACCGGGCATCAACATCGCAAGATTGCGACACATATTGCAGGTACACCTGTGACCCAACCGGGTTATCGTGGTGAAGCAATTGGTAAAATTGATTTGCAATTAGATGCGGCCAACAAAGTGATGAGCACAGAAGCTCAGTTGCTTGAAACTGAACACATGGCTGTAAACACTGTTGTGCAAAAATTAATTGAGCCGGTTCAGGTACTCACTGACCAATGGTTGGATACACCAATTGTGACCATGCCAAAGGATATGAACATTACGGATCATTTTGCTGCCCGAATGGCAGGACATCCCTATATTGATTTGGTCAACACGGTTCAAATGGACGTTAGTGATACAAAAATTGCTTCTACCGCATTATTTAATGATGAGGTTCAAGGTTTGCGTAAGTCGGTTACACGTCGCGACATCATGACTAACTACATTTATCCGAATGAAGTGGTCGTGCAACGTTTAACAGGACAGGACATCAAAGATGCATTGGAAGTTAACGCAGGGTATTTCCAAATTGATGGGGATGAAGTGGTCGTTAACCCGAAGTATCTATGGCCCAAGGTTGAACATTATAATTATGATATGTGGTCAGGCATAGATTATACTTTTGACTTAACACAGCCTGTTGGACATCGTGTTCAAGATTTGAAAGAAGTAAATCAAGGACCCATTCAGATGACAGCTGTTTACGAAGTTGCGATGAATCAATATCGTGCAACTGGGGCTGGTGGATTTGATATGTTTAATCCAAATAAAACTATTCGAGAAATTCCGGGTAGTATGACGGATCATTTAATTCATTATTTAAGTGAACAAGGAACTAATATCATGACACCGTTAACGCAATTCAAAGTTACTAAGTAAGTTTAAACAAAAGAAAAGCACTACTCATTTTTGAGTAGTGCTTTTCTTTTTGACTATTGTCTCTATGAACCCGGCGGGAATCGAACCCACATCTCCAGAACCGGAATCTAACGTGATATCCATTACACTACGGGTCCAATAACTTAAATAATTATAGCGAACCCATAATTTAAAAGCAATTCAGAAAGGTTGTTAGGTTAAACCTTGTTTTTTGTTAAGTTTACCTTTATTATGAATAATATAAATAAAAACATGAAAAGGTGAATATATGGCAACTTCTGAAGGCAAGGCAATCATGGGTAAGAATATCAAGCGATTGCTGAAGCAACACGGTATGACCGCGGCGCGTCTATCAGAAATTGTAGGCGTATCAACTGCTACAATTTCGGACTGGTCAAATGGTAAGACATACCCACGTATTGATAAAATTGAAACAATGGCTGAATACTTCGGTATTAATAAGTCTGATCTTGTTGAAGATCCAGAGCAAGTCGTCAAGAACGAGCAATCAGATGAGCCTATTTTAATGGCAGCCCATTGGGGACTTGATATCTCAGGATTACCTGATGATGAACGCGCACGTGTAATTGATCGTGCCAAGTCATACGTAGAAGGCTTAATTGCTGACTACGAGGACCGGAATGCAAACTAGGCAATATGATGATTTGCTGATGCGAGTAGAAGACGACCTACAAGCTGAAGGATTGACACCTGTCATTTTGGACAACATGCCTTTAAAAGAGAAGTCTGGTTTAGCAGGCGTTATCACTTTAAAGGGTACAACTGCCTATATTTTTATTGATAAACATCTATCAACTTTTGAAAAAGCACAAACGTTAGTCGAAGAATATTTTCATGTCATGTTCGATTTAGGAAATATGTTAGATTATGGGGCCAGTATTCGTCACCATAATAATGAAATTATGGCGCGCGAAAACGTTATTGGTTATATGACAGAACCAGCTGACTTAGATCACTTAATACGTGAATATGCGGATCAACCATTAGCGCCATGGATGCTGATGGAAAAGTTTGGTTATCCATTAGACTTCGCAGACGAAACATTAAGTTATTATCGCCGTCGTGGCTATGTTTAGAAAAACATAACATTTAAATTAGGTTTAACTACTTTACGTTAAGTTTAACTTAATGATATGATATATATATCGACTCAGCTAGTCTGAGTTTTATTTTTACAAACAAGTTAAGTTAAAGCTAATAAAAGAGGTGCGAAATGTTAAGTATGTTAAGTTTTACCCTGATGTTAATCAGTGTGCTAGTTGGAATCGTTGTCGCAAAAATGGTCGTTACATCAATCTTTATGGCCGTATATCGTGTTGCATTTGCAATTTATTATTTTGTGAAAAATGAAAACGTTGATTATAAAGCGTTAGTTTTAAAAGGGACTATTATACGACCTATTCAAAATATGGGTGATCCACGTTTTTCACAAGGAGCACCAATTAAGAAAAGTGCCTAAGCTTTGCGGTATATAGCGTTTGCGAAACTTTGCGCAAAGTCGTATAATAATACTTGTAAAGCTGCAATGTATTTTGCGAATTAAATTCTGGAGGAATCATTAATAATGACTGTTAAGATTGGTATTAATGGATTTGGACGTATTGGACGTTTGGCATTCCGTCGTATTCTTGAATTGAAGGATACTGCTGAAAGCATCGAAGTTGTTGCGATTAACGACTTGACTAACCCTGCTATGTTGGCATACTTGCTAAAGTATGACTCAACTCACGGGACTTTGGATGCAGAAGTTTCTGCAGACGAAGATGGAATCATCGTTAACGGTAAGAAGATTCGTGTCTACGCAGAACGTAACGCCGCTGATTTGAAGTGGGTTGAAAACGATTCTGTTGAATTGGTTCTTGAATCTACTGGATTCTACACTTCAAAGGAAAAGTCACAAGCTCACTTGGACGCTGGTGCAAAGAAGGTTTTGATTTCAGCACCTGCTGGAGACATGCCTACAGTTGTCTACGGTGTTAACCAAGACATCTTGAAGTCAGAAGATAACATTGTATCTGCTGGTTCATGTACTACTCAATCATTGGCTCCTTTGGCTAATGCATTGAACAAGGAATTTGGAATTGAAGTTGGTACGATGACTACTATCCACGCCTACACTTCAACACAAATGATCTTGGACGGACCTAAGGGTTCAAAGCCTCGTAACAACCGTACTGCGGGTGTTAACACTATCCCTCACTCAACTGGAGCAGCCAAGGCTATCGGTCTTGTTGTCCCTGAATTGAAGGGTAAGTTGAACGGACACGCACAACGTGTGCAAGTTGTTGACGGTTCAATCACTGAATTGACAACTATCTTGAGCGCCAAGGTTACTGCTGAACAAGTTAACGATGCTGTTAAGAAGTACGTTAACGACTCATTCGGTGTAAACGAAGACGAAATCGTATCATCAGACATCATTGGTGACACACACGGTGCCGTCTTTGACCCAACTTTGACTGAAGTTGTGACTGCAGGAGACCACCAATTGGTTACAACTGCTGCTTGGTACGACAACGAATACGGATTTACTTCAAACATGATCCGTACATTGTTGCACTTGGCAAAGCTTTAATAATCAGTTCGGTTATTAAATTTAAACAGGTGGTTTGGTGTAAACTGGATCGCCTGTTTTTTTATTAATTTAAATCAAATATACAAAGAAAGTAGGACCAAAACATGTCAAAGTTAGCTGTAAATGACTTGGATTTGCAAGGTAAGAAAGTATTGATGCGTGTTGACTTCAACGTACCGTTGAAGGAAGAAGAAGGAGAAATGGTTGTTGGGAACGACAACCGTATCGTTGCTGCATTGCCAACAATTAAGTACGTGTTGGAAAATGGTGGACGTCCAGTTATCTTCTCACACTTGGGACGTATCAAGTCAAACGATGACAAGAAGAAGCTTTCAATGAAGCCAGTTGCACAACGCTTGGCTGACTTGTTGGGACAATCTGTAACATTTGTACCAGCAGTTGAAGGACCTGAATTGGAAGAAGCTATCAATGGATTGGCTGACGGACAAGTTCTTGTCTTTGAAAACACTCGTTTTGCTGATGTTGATGCAGAAGGAAACGAAGTAAAGCGCGAATCAAAGAACGATCCAGCTTTGGGTAAGTACTGGGCATCGCTTGGTGATGTTTTTGTTAACGATGCCTTTGGAACTGCGCACCGTGCGCACGCTTCTAACGTTGGAATCGCCTCAAACATCGACCAAGCTGCTGCTGGGTTCTTGATGGAAAAGGAAATCAAGTTCTTGGGTGAAGCGGTTAACGCGCCAGAACGTCCATTCGTTGCAATCATTGGTGGAGCCAAGGTTTCAGACAAGATTGAAATCGTTGAAAACCTATTGCACAAGGCTGATAAGGTAATTATCGGTGGTGGAATGGCTTACACATTCGACGTAGCAATGGGTAAGACAATTGGTAACTCATTGGTTGAAATGGATAAGGTTGAATTGGCTAAGAAGTTGATTGCTGAATCAGGAGACAAGTTGGTCTTGCCTGTTGACGCAATCGCTGCTGATGCTTTCTCAAACGATGCCGACACTTACGTGGCAACTGATGGAATCAAGGATGGATACATGGGACTAGACATTGGACCTGCATCTATCGAATTGTTCGATTCAGTTCTTGCTGACGCAAAGACTGTTGTTTGGAATGGACCTATGGGTGTATTCGAAATGCCTAACTTCGCTAAGGGAACTCTTTCAATTGGTGAACAATTAGTTAAGGTTACTGAATCAAACAACGCAACTACAATCGTTGGTGGTGGTGACTCAACAGCCGCTGTTCAACAATTGGGTGTTGCAGACAAGCTATCACACATCTCAACTGGTGGTGGGGCTTCTCTTGAATACCTTGAAGGTAAGGAATTGCCTGGAATCGCTGCGATTTCAGACAAGTAATCTAACCCTAAAAGTTGCTTAGTAATAAGCGCAAAAAGGACTTGGAATTTATTTCCAGGTCCTTTTTTGATGTCTTTTGCTGGAATACATTACAAACGGTGAATATCCCTGTATAATGGAAAAGACAAAGAAATTAACAAGAGAAAAGGAGCGCAAAAATGGATTTAGAAGAAATGCAGGCGCGCCAGTCCCACATTCGTAACTTCAGTATCGTTGCTCATATTGATCACGGGAAGTCTACTATTTCAGACCGTATCTTAGAGGCTACACATACAGTTACTGAACGTGAGATGCAGAACCAATTATTAGATACAATGGAACTTGAACGTGAACGTGGTATCACAATCAAGATGAATGCTGTTGAAGTGCACTATAAGGCTGACAATGGAGAAACATATATTTTCCATCTAGTTGACACACCAGGTCACGTGGACTTTTCATATGAAGTATCACGTTCATTGGCTGCGGCCGATGGTGCTATTTTGGTTGTGGACGCTGCCCAAGGTGTTGAAGCACAAACATTGGCCAACGTTTATTTGGCTATGGAAAACGATCTAGAAATCATCCCATTGATTAACAAGATTGATTTGCCAGCCGCTGAACCAGAACGTGTTCGGGATGAAATTGAAGAAGTGATTGGTATTGACGCCGAACAAGCTGTGTTAGCATCTGCCAAGCAAGGAATTGGAATTCATGATTTGCTAGAACAAATTGTGGAAACTGTTCCTGCACCAGATGGTGAACTGGATGCCCCATTGAAGGCGTTGATCTTTGATTCAACGTACGATTCATATAAGGGTGTTATCCTAACTGTTCGTGTCCGTGATGGTGTTGTTAAGCCAGGTGACAAGATTCGCTTTATGAACTCTGAAGCAGAATATGAAGTCACAGAAGTTGGGGTTAACTCACCACAACCAATCAAGCGTGATGCCTTGATGGCGGGTGATATTGGATACGTTGCTGCGTCAATCAAGAACATTCGTGATGCACGCCCTGGTGATACAATTACATCGGTTGCTAACCCAGCAGATGAACCATTACCAGGATACCAACCAATGACACCAATGGTGTATTCTGGATTGTACCCAACAGATAACGCACGTTACAATGACTTGCGTGAAGCGTTGGAAAAGCTACAATTAAACGATGCGTCATTGGAATTCGAACCAGAAACATCTCAAGCTTTGGGATTCGGATTCCGTACTGGATTCTTGGGTCTTTTGCACATGGACGTTATTCAAGAACGTTTGGAACGTGAATTTGATCTAGAATTGATTACAACAGCACCTTCTGTAACGTATTATGCATACACAGCAGACGGTGAAAAGGTCGAAGTCTTGAATCCAGCTGACATGCCTGATCCAAGTGAAATCAAGTCTATTGAAGAACCATATGTGCTTGCACAAATTATGGTTCCAAATGACTATGTTGGAGCTGTTATGGAATTGGCACAACGTAAGCGTGGGGAATTTGAAACAATGGAATACTTGGACGAAACACGTGTTAACGTGAAGTACCACATTCCGTTGTCTGAAATTATTTTTGACTTCTTCGATAAGTTGAAGTCATCAACTCGTGGTTATGCTTCATTGGACTATGAAATTGAAGGATACCGTCAATCAGACCTTGTTAAGATTGATATCTTGATGAATGGTGAAAAGGTTGATGCGTTGAGCTTTATCGTTGCGCGTGAATTCTCTCAAGATCGTGGTCGTGTGATTACGAAGAAGTTGAAGGAAATCATTCCACGTCGTAACTTTGAAGTGCCTATTCAAGCCGCGATTGGTTCTAAGATTATTGCCCGTTCAACGATTAAGGCATACCGTAAGGACGTTACCTCAAAGATCCACACAGGTGACCCAGACCGTCGTGCGAAGTTGTTGGATAAGCAAAAGCGTGGTAAGAAGCGTATGAAGTCTGTTGGTACCGTTGAAGTGCCACAAGAAGCCTTTATGTCTGTTTTGAACACGGATGATGAAGATTAATCATTTGTCATGAACAATATAATTTAAAAGCCTACGAGATATGATGTCTCGTAGGCTTTTTGTTTGTATAATTAATGATTGCAATAAAAAAAGACGATACACAAGGTATCGTCTTTTTTTGTACTGAGAGAAGTAAAATTACTTCAAACCGTACTTCTTGTTGAACTTGTCGACCGCACCATCGGCAGTAGTAAACTTTTGCTTACCAGTGTAGAATGGGTGTGAATCTGAAGTGATTTCAACACGAATCATTGGGTAAGTAGCACCTTCAAATTCGATAGTTTCTTCTGAAGTACGCGTTGAACCAGTCAAGAACTTCTTACCAGTAGTTGAGTCAACGAATACCACTTCTTGGTATTGTGGGTGAATTTCTGCTTGCATTATATAATCTCCTTATCGCCCTAACACTTTTGTGTTAGAGTCAGTTTGTTAACTGAACTAATATAACATAAATCTGAACTTTTGGGTAGTCTTTAGGCTTTTTAAAAATGTATATTTTGTAGTTTATTTAATGGATGACAGCTCGTTTTTTGCATATAAAAATGGATATTCGACAAAAAGTGCATATTATACGAAAAGTTTTGCATTTTTATTCATTTTAATGCTATACTGATGCATGGATTAAAACGAGGTGAATAGAATGAATGAAAATAAAAATCAACCAACCGAATTAGCACGTGGTTTGACACGACGCCACGTTCAAATGATGGCAATCGGGGGAACAATCGGAACAGGATTGTTCTTGGGATCAGGAGATACAATCAGTTTAACAGGACCAACTGTATTGGTGATTTATGCCGTTACAGGGTTAATGTTATTCTTTATGATGCGTGCGATTGGTGAAATGTTATATGTTGACCCAGACCGTAGTTCTTTTGTCAGTGTGGTTTCAAAATACATCGGGCCAGGAGCAGGACATTTCGTCGGGTGGTCATATTGGTTAACCCTAATTTTGCCAGCAATGGCTGAATTGACGGCCATCGCTGTGTATATTCGCTACTGGTTCCCACAACTGTCTATTTGGGAAATTGAATTAGGTGTTATGGCTATTTTGATTTTATTGAATTTGACGGCGGTGAAGTATTTTGGAGAAGCAGAATTTTGGTTCTCATCAATTAAAATTATTGCGATTATCTCTATTATTTTCGCCGGTGTTGTCATGATGTTGACTGGATTTCAAACATCAGGTCCGCATGGTGGTGCCGTGTCATTTAGCAATTTAGGTATTGATTTTGAATGGTTCCCAAATGGAAGTGGAGCCTTCTTACAAGCGTTCCCAATGGTCTTTTTCTCATTTGTGGGAATTGAATTTGTGGGGTTGATGTCTGCAGAGACGAAGAATCCACGCGATGTTATTCCAAAGGTTATCAATACCGTGCCGTTCCGAATTTTGTTTTTCTACATCGGGGCATTGGCTATGATTATGGCCATTTACAATTGGCGTTACATCCCCACAAATGAAAGTCCGTTTGTGATGGTCTTTCAATTAGTGGGGTTGCCAATGGGAGCAGCGGTTATGAACTTTGTGGTGCTAACAGCAGCTTTGTCTGCCCTGAATACATTAATTTATTCAGCTGGTCGTGATATTTATGCATTATCACAAGAACACGATGGTCGTGTAGAACGTTACTTTGCTAAGCTTTCTCATCATGCAATTCCAGCGCGTGCTATTTTATGGTCTGCAGCATTGATTTCATTAACACCTGTGATTAGTGCTTTGCCAATGTTGGAGTCAAGTTTTGGTTTCTTTGCTTCTGCAACAGCCGCGATTACAGTGGTCATTTATCTATTAATTATGATCGCACATCGTAAATTCCGTAATAGTGCAGACTTCATGCCTGACGGATTTAAGATGCCATGGTTCAAAATTACGAGTCCATTAACAATTATTTTCTTTGTCTTTATTTTTACAACATTATTCCTAACGTCAAATGACCGTTACGCCGCTATTGGTGGGCTTGTGTGGTGTTTGAGCTTCGGATATATTAGCTACCGTTTCTACGCGAAAAAAGACTAATTATTTGAGGTTGTCTGATAAAAAGTAAGTTATTTTTTGTTTTTTTGTTGACAAGCGTTTCGATACTCGCTATGATTGGACTCATCAGTAGAGGTATGTATTGTATGTCAGAGAAACCGTGGTCGCTGTGAACGGTGCAGGTACATAACTTGAACTATTAACAATTAAATCCGACTAGAGGTGCTGTCTTTTTTAGGCAGCATGAACTTGGGTGGTACCACGAACAGACTGTTTCGTCCCAACTGTGCATTAGTGCGCGGTTGGGACTTTTTTATTTTTTTAGCAAACAAAGCAAGGAGCAATATGATGGGGTATACCAACTAAGCCATGCTGGTGGCAAAATTCGTTATCGAATAAAACCAGTGAACACATAACACATAATTTTTTGATAATGAATTGGAGACAGACATGAAAACAGTTGAACAACCACGATTTGTGGCCGCAATAAGCTTATTGCTTATTTTAGTATTAGTATTTGCCGTAAGTATTATTGGATTTGGTTTACCACCATTTATCCCATTGATCATTAGTATTTCAATTGTGATCGGCTTCGGACGTATACATAAATTTTCTTTTGAACAAATTCAAACACAAATGCTGTCTGGATTGAAAACTGGACTAGCACCGTTATTCTTATTCTTGCTAATTGGGATGTTGATTGCCTTGTGGATGGCAACAAATGTTATCCCAACAATGCTGTGGGCTGGATTTAACATTGCCAATCCACAATGGTTCTTGCCAACAACATTGCTATTGATGTCAATGGTTGGAACAATGATTGGATCAGCCTTTACAAGTATTGCGACTGTTGGGGTGGCCTTGATGGGTATTGGATTAACATTAGGGTTCTCACCTGAACTACTTGCTGGAGCAATCATCTCTGGAGCGATTTTTGGAGACAAGAGTTCACCATTGTCAGACTCAACTAACTTGGCATCATCAATTGCGGAAACGGATTTGTTTGCGCACATCAAGAACATGATGTGGACAACATTACCTAGTTTATTTGTTAGTTTGGTTCTATTCACAGTTCTTGGTATGAACCATACAGCGACAACGAACGTCAGTGCGTTGAATGAACTACAAACAATTATGACACCAACTTGGTTAGCGCTTGTACCACTAGTGCTATTGGTGGGGATGACCCTTAAGCGTATCCCAGCAATCATTACATTGCTGGTCAACATTCTAGTAACATCAGCGATGTTCTTAGTACACAACACACCAATGGCGTTGAACGAACTATTGTTGAACGGATTCAAGACAGATAGCCAAAACGAATTATTACAAGCATTGTTTAATCGTGGTGGGATGATGTCAATGATGCCAACTGTAATTATTATTATGCTGGCCTTGTCATTGGGTGGACTGCTAACAGAACAAAAGATTTTGCAAAGCGTTATGGCGCCATTGGTACCACGTATTAAGACTGGTGCTGGTGTCATTACAGGAACATTGTTTACAGGAACATTAGCGAACTTCATGATTGGTGAACAATACCTAGCAACGATTTTGCCAGGACAACTATGGAAGGAAAGTTTTGATCGTGTAAAGCTTTCACGTCTTGCTTTGGGACGTACATTAGAAGACTCAGGAACTGTATTGAACTACCTTGTTCCTTGGGGAGTAGCCGGAAGTTTTGCGGCACAAACACTTGGTGTTTCAGTTTGGGCATTCGCACCATTTGTATTCTTCGCATGGCTTTCACCAGTCTTCTCACTTGTCTCAGCATGGACTGGAATTGGTTTGAAGCGTGTTGAAAATTAAGCACTAATTAAATGACTTTATTTAAAAACGTACCTATATAAATAAGTACGTTTTTTATTTTGGACAGATTATGCTTTAATCATCAATTAAAAAATCTGTTTTATGGAAAATTCAATGTTCATTATAGATACTAAGTCATAGGCACAACTGCGTGTTGATAGATGGTATATGTTATACTGAAAAGATAATAAATTGAGTGAGGCGATAGCATGAAAGGTTTTTATCAAACAGCTGGACTAGTGGGCTGGGTATTTTGGACGTGGCTCTTGATGGTGCCAGTTTTTGGTATGATTATGTGGTTAGAAGTGACGCATTTAAATGTATATTCAATTGTGTCATTTATCCTCTTTGTTGTGTTGATTACGTACATATTTGGTCGTCAAAAAGTAACGATGGAAGCGGATGGATTGCGTTTTCGTAAGTTAGCAAGTATTCATAGCGACTACATCACGTACGATGAAATGTCACAAATTCAATTTACAAAACGTACTGTGATATTTAGTGTTCGAGGCGAACAATACAATTATTGGCTATCACCTAAATTTCACCAAGCATTAAAGGCGTACTTTGAAACGTCAGACATATAGAAAGAGATAACATCGTGCCAGAAAAAACATTAATTATCAGTGAAGAAACAGGTCGTCTAGACAAAGTGCTAGCCGAACATTTTGATGATCTAACACGTTCACAAGTTGGAACATTAAACACAGACGGAAACATTTTAGTAAATGGCGAAAATAAAAAGCAAAAGTATTCAGTAAAGCCAGGGGATGAAATCGTTGTGACGATTCCAGAACCGGTGGAACTAGATGTAAAGCCAGAAAACATTCCATTGGAAATTGTCTATGAAGATGATGATGTGATTGTTGTAAACAAGCCACAAGGCATGGTTGTACATCCTGCATTAGGACATCCATCAGGAACATTGGTGAATGCTTTGATGTACCACACAACGCTTTCAAGTATTAATGGCGTTATTCGTCCCGGGATTGTTCACCGTATCGACAAGGATACATCAGGTCTATTGATGGTTGCTAAGAATGATGCAGCCCATGAAAACCTATCTGCACAATTGAAGGATAAGAAAAACTTGCGCCAATACTATGCCTTGGTGCACGGTGAATTCGTAGAAAATACAGGAACAATTAAGGCCCCAATTGGTCGTTCTAAGGCAGACCGTAAGAAGCAAGGAATTGTTGCTGACGGACGTGAAGCCGTATCTCACTTTGAAGTGGTTGAACGCTTTGTCGGCTACACATTGTTGAAGGTTAACCTTGAAACAGGACGTACACATCAAATTCGTGTACACATGCAATACATCGGACACCCAGTTGCTGGTGATCCATTATACGGACCAAGTAAGACGTTGAAGGGGAATGGACAATTCTTGCATGCGGCAACACTTGGTTTGACACAACCAACAACAGGAGAAGAATTAGAATTTTCTGTACCTGTACCTGAAGTATTCGCAAATACTTTGGCAGAATTACCACGTTACGCACAAATCGAAGAATAATTTCTTTCCTAACGTGTTTCATGGTAAAATTTAGTTAATTCTTCTTAAGTTCAACCTGTGAGTTGATCAGGAGATAACGCAAATTTAGTAATCAACCAAAGCGTTATCTGCATTTTTTTCAGATAACGCTTTTTTTATACAATTTTAGGAGAAAAACAATGGCTAAAGAAATTGTTGACGCGATGGCAATGCAACGTGCGCTAACACGTATTACGTACGAAATTATTGAAAAAAACAAGGGTGTTAATAACTTAGTAATTGTTGGTATTAAGACACGTGGTGTCTTTATTGGGCAACATATTGCGAAGCGATTAAAGCAATTGGAAAATGTTGATATTCCTGTGGGAGAATTGGATATTTCAGCATATCGTGATGACTACGATGCTGCGGTCGCAGTCGCCAACAAGCAAGAATTGAACGTTAACATCGATGGTAAGCGTGTCATTCTAGTGGATGACGTCTTGTACACAGGTCGTACAATTCGTGCTGCCTTGGACGCATTGATGGATAATGGTCGTCCAGCCGTTGTTAACTTGGCAGTATTAGTTGACCGTGGACACCGTGAATTGCCAGTACGTGCTGATTTCGTAGGAAAGAACATCCCCACATCAGCGACAGAACGTATTAAGGTTAACGTAAAGGAAGTTGATGGCTACGACGCCGTTGAAATTCGTTAATCAATCGCTATAGAAAGGACGTAACATTGGGAGATGTTACGAACGGTTATCATGGCAAAACGATATTTAATTTTACAAGACGGAACAGTTTTTGAGGGAGTAGCATTTGGTGCACCAACAAGTACGTCTGGAGAAATCTTTTTCCATACGGCGATGACAGGGTACCAAGAAATCATGACTAATCCGATTTACCATAATCAAATTGTGGCCTTTACCATGCCAACGATTGGTGCTGCAGGAATTAATCATCGTGCTGACGAAGCGATTGGGCCGATGGTTAAAGGAATTGTTGTACGATCATTAGCAGAAGTTTCAACGAATCGTTTACGTTCAATGAGTTTGCACGAGTTTTTGATGCGTCATAATATTCCGGGAATTGCACAAGTAGATACACGTGCATTGACGCGTCATTTACGAGAAACAGGCGCACAAAAAGCATCAATTGTTGATAATGCGGACGAACATGCATTTGATCAATTGCGTGCGATGGTTTTGACAAGCCAACAAATTCAACAAACATCAACACCGCGTGCCTATGTTAATCCAGGGCGTAAGGCAAATGTTATTGTGATTGATTTTGGTCTGAAGAGTGGTATTTTACGACTATTGAATGATTACGATGCGAACGTTACGGTGTTGCCTTACAATGCGACAAGTGATGATGTGTCTAATTTGGATCCTGATGGGATTGTGTTCTCTTCAGGACCAGGTGACCCACATGTTGTTCCTGACAGTATTTTAGACTTGATTCGTGAGTATCAAGAAAAAGTACCATTGTTTGGAATTGGCTTAGGCCATGAATTATTTGCCTTAGCAAATGGGGTTTCTTTGGCCCGTATGGCAAGTGAACATCATGGGATGAACCACCCAATTCGTGAACAAATTTCGAACCAAATCATGTATGCGACACAGGCAGAAGGATATCAAGTTGATCCGGCCACACTACGTGGGAAGAATATGATTGTGACACACGTTGATTTAACCGACGGCTCAATTCAAGGATTGCGTCATCGTGATTATCCAGCCTTTAGTGTGCAATTCTTCCCAGATACAGCACCTGGACCAGCTGAAGCCGTACAACCATTTGATGACTTTATGGAATTGGTGACTGCGCGACGAGGAGGATACCGTATATGAATGAACGTATTTTATTAATTGGTAGCTCTGCGGATGGATTTGGTCGTGCGACCGAAAGTGATGTTGCTAGCTGTGAAATGATTGATGAATTACTGCGTCGTGAGTATGCTGTGTACTATATTGATGATAATCCGTATAGTTTTGCAGCAACTCACACGGGCATTAAGTTCATTGTGTCTGAATTAACAACAGATAAATTAGTTAAGATCATTATCGAAGAAGGTATTACAGCCATTGCGCCAACTGTTGGTGGTATGACTGCGATTAATTTGACGACAGATATTGTTAAAGTATTAGGCGAACAAAGTCCACGTGTCTTAGGTCCTTCATTGGCCGTGATGGAAGCCGCACAAAACTCAAAATATCTACAAGAACGTTTGGCAAAGTTGGGATTGCCCTACATTCAAACGCGCATTGCCAGTACACCATCTGAAGTGTTTGATGTGGCGCGTGAGCTTGATTTCCCAGTTGTGGTACGACCTGTTGCGCCACGTGGGGTTAGTACGCGTCTGCAAGCCGAAGATGCTGCTGAGTTGGATCATGTAGCAGAGGTGTGCTTAGAACAATCATTAACGCACCAAGTTAGTATCGATAAGAGTATCTATGGCTACCGTGAAATTGATTTGCTGGTCATGCGTGATGCTCGCGATACAACGCTATTGATTGGTGGGACAGAAGACTTGGATCCATTTGGTATCCATTCTGGTGATTCCATTGCGATTACACCGGTACAAACGTTATCTGACCCAGCCTTTCAAACTTTGCGTGAAGCGGCTTTTAGAGTTGCACGAGGGTTTGATGTTGAAGGGGTCTTAGAAGTTCGCTTTGCCATTCAACCAGAAGAAGATGAATTTGTCATCACACGTGTGATTCCATTCTTTGCGCGTAAAACGTCTATCATTACAGCCGCGACTGGGTATCCTTTGATTCCAGTTATGACCGGTGTGATGTTAGGGGAGCGTTTGGATAAAATTCAAATTTCCGATGTTTACGCTGAACATACAGCGCTATTGGAACCAACAATGGACCACGTTGCGATTCGTTTCCCGGTTTTTGCTTTCCGTGAATTGGAAAATGCCAATTTATTGACAGCGAACCGTTTGGATACGATTCAAAAATCAGTCGGAACGACCATTGGGGTTGGACGTAGTGTTGAAGAAGCGCTTGAAAAGGCGATTCGTGCGGCGCATTTCAACAATTTGAGCTTTTCACCAACAATTATGAATGCTTTAACTGATAATCAAATTATTGAACAATTATTGCATCCCCGCGATAACCGTATTCTGCTATTACTTGAAGCATTACGTCGTGGTTACACGGTGGATGAATTAGTTGAGTTGACGAAAATTGACGCATTTTATTTCTATAAGCTTGAAAACATTATGAAGTTGGAACAAGAAATTCCCAAGAGTCCATGGGACGCGGAAACCTTGCGCGCAGCTAAGTATTATGGCCTTTCAGATGGTCTTGTGGCGCGTCTATGGGAGACATCATACGAAGAAGTCCGTCGTTTCCGTTTAGAAAACGAAATTTTACCAACATATAAAGCCTTTGAGCCATCTGCTGGTGAATTTGAAGAAGCGGTTACGCAATACTATTCAACTTTTGAATTTGAAAATGAAAGTGAGCAGTTGGGGGATGACAGTGCGTTGGTGATTGGAACCGGTGCATTCCGCCTAGGGGATGGTGGTGCTGCGGCTTATATGATGGCATCTGTTGCAGATGAAATTAAAAAGCAAGGCATCAAGACAATTTTGATGAATAACAATCCGCATGACTTGATGTTTATGCCGGAGTTAAGTGATAAGCGTTATTTTGAACCTCTAGAGATGTCAGACATTATGAATGTTGTTGATATTGAAAAGCCGAGTCGTATTTTTGTACCCGGTAATCGAATTAAATTAATTCGTAGTTTAAAAGAAGCTGGCTTGAACGTTCATGTCATTCCGCGTGATAAGTATTCAACGACAACTTTGCCAGTTGAGGCAGAAAAACAATTACTGAACTATTATTATGATGGTGAAAAATTGTATCCGATTGGGATCAGTCGTCAAACAAATGCGGGCATTATTTTCGAGCCAAAGGATCAAGCTTTAATTTGTGATATGCCACTACCAGATGTAGCGCTTGTATCACCTGGTTTGTATCAAGCCGAGGTCGAAGATGTAAATGATTGTGTGCAATTGGAAGCAGGAAGCATTTTGCCAATGCCATTTACGCACGTTGCTTTCCTTGAAAAGGTTACTGGAATTGGTTTTGTGCGTTTGTCGGTTCGAGCTATGCTTGGGAAAACAACCGTAGAAGACGAAGCACTATTACGTCAATTGCCAGCCGTGAACTGGTATCACAAGGGTGGAAAACTAACGTATGTCGATGAAGAAATGAACGTCCATCTACAGTTACAACATGCCTTGGATAATGGCCGATTTGCACTAGGCGCACGCTACGAAGTGTTCGACTAGTCGATTGGGATATCTAGGTGAGTTGTGTGAAGTATGATACACTATAAGAATAACTTTGTAAGAGAAGAGAGGCTGAATTAGCTATGTGGAAGAAATTTATTGCGATTTTAATTGTATTAGGTGGGGGAGTTGGACTTGCAGTTTGGGGAGCTGGTCCGGCAACAGTAGCAACAACAAGTGCTGGTAATGTGACTGAAAAGGCGTTCTACGATAACGTTAAGAACACACCAACTGGTCAAAAGGCATTGGCAGATATGATCGTGACTGACGTATTGGAAAAGGCCTACGGTAAGGACGTTTCAAACAAGGATGTTAACAAGAAGTATGATGAAGAACGTAAGAACATGGGTGACATGTTTGAACAACAACTTCAAGCTGCTGGAATGACAACTGACATGTTTAAGGACGCTGTTAAGCTACAAATGTTGCAAGAAGCAGCTGTTGCAGCTAACACAGATGTTTCAGATAAGACATTGAAGGAAGAATACAAAGACTTTACACCAAACGTAAATGTATCTGTTATCAATGTTGAAAAGAAGGAACAAGCAGAAGACATCATCAAGAAGTTAGACGACAAGGGTGACTTTGCAGAACTTGCAAAGAAGGAATCAAAGTCTGCTGAAGCTGCTGATGGTGGCAAGATGGAAGCCTTCAACTCATACACAACAACACAAGAAAAGGACTTTAACAAGGCTGCCTTTGGTTTGAAGAAGGGTGAATACACAACTTCACCAGTTAAGACTTCAACAGGTTATGCAGTTATCAAGATGGACTCACGTGACGAAAACAAGTCATTTGAAGATGTTAAGGACCAAATGAAGGCTGGTAAGATTAAGGCCGCACAAACTAACCCAGAAACAATGAACGCCATTGTTGGAGAAGAATTGGGTAAGTCAGACGTTAACATCAAGGATAACGACTTGAAGAACGTTTTGAGCAAGTACACACAAGCTGCTGCGACAAAGAAGGCTGATGAAGCTAAGGCAAAGTCAAAGTAATTGTATAAATGATCGAAGTCATTACTACGGTAATGGCTTTTTTCTTTGATTAAAAACAGTAATGTTCGGTATCTGACGAATGTTTTACGTGAATAAATATTTTTAAATTCGGTTTTTTTACTTAAATTACAGGGTAGTGCTATTCATTTACGTATAAAACGTGTATAATTATGTTTATTGATTAAGAATGTTCGTATTTTGAAAGAAACGGGTGATAAAGGATGATTGAACGTTATACACGACCAGCCATGCGTGCCGTATGGTCTCAAGAAAACCAATACCAAAGTTGGCTTGATGTAGAAATTGCTGTAACAGCCGGTTGGGTTGTTGAAGGAATGATTCCAGAAACTGATTTAATCAAAATTCGAGAAAATGCAACATTTGATGTCGCACGTATTGCGGAAATTGAAGCGGAAACACGTCATGATGTCGTGGCCTTTACACGTAACGTGTCGGAATCACTTGGGGATGAACGTAAGTGGATTCACTATGGTTTGACATCAACTGACGTTGTGGACACAGCGCAAGCATTGCGTCTACGTCAAGCAAACGACATCATCAAGGCTGACTTGGTTGCTTACCGCGACGCCTTGGCAAAGATTGCTTTGGCATACAAGGACACTGTTATGATGGGGCGTACACACGGTGTGCACGCTGAACCAACAACATTTGGGTTAGTGATGGCACGTTTCTACCAAGCAGCTGAACGTAACATTGCCCGTTTTGAACGCGTCGCTGATGCTGTTGAAACAGGTAAGTTGTCTGGTGCTGTGGGAACATTTGCGAATGTGCCACCACATGTTGAAGAAGTCGCAATGGCTGAACTAGGACTAACACCAGAACCGATTGGATCACAAGTGTTGCCACGTGATTTGCATGCTGATTATCTATCAACAATTGCAGTTATTGGGACAACGATTGAAGAACTAGCAACTGAAATTCGTGGTTTGCAACGTTCAGAAATTCATGAAGTTGAAGAAGGATTTGCCGGTGGTCAAAAGGGATCATCTGCAATGCCGCACAAGCGTAACCCAATCGGATCTGAAAACGTGGTGGGATTGTCACGTGTCTTGCGTGGATACTCTGTAACCGGAATGGAAAACGTTCCATTGTGGCACGAACGTGATATTTCACACTCAAGTGCTGAACGTATGATTTTGCCAGATGCAACAAGTACGCTTGATTACATGTTGAACCGTATGACAAACATTTTGAACAATTTGCAAGTCTTCCCAGACACAATGCGTGCCAATATGGACCGTACTTACGGATTGATTTACTCACAACGTTTGTTGTTGAAGTTGGTTGATAAGGGGATGTCACGTGAAGGGGCATACGACACTGTGCAACCACTAACAGCGCGTTCATGGGACGAACAATTACAATTTAAGGATTTGGTTGAAGCAGACGCCACAATCACTGAACGCTTAACACAAGCAGAAATTGATGAAGCCTTTGATTATAACTGGCATTTGAAGCATGTTGATGACATTTTTAAGCGCCTAAACCTAATTTAATGAATTGAGAAAAAGACTGTGTGAAAACGCAGTCTTTTTTGTTTGGCTACTCTTAATAGAATGGTATATACTAATGGTAATAAGAACATGTGCGCCAACGGTTAATTGCCCGCGGACGTAAGAAATGAATTCAGGATGGGATAACAATGATCAATAACAAACAATATGATTATTTAGTTGTCGGAGCTGGCCCATTTGGTGCCATCTTCGCCTATGAAGCAGCAAAACAAAATAAGCGTGTCTTAGTAATTGATAAGCGATCACATGTGGGTGGTAATCTTTATACGCATACTGAACATGGTGTGACAGTACATGATTATGGGGCTCATATTTTCCATACTGATAACAAGCAGGTTTGGGATTACATTCGCCAATTTGCCAACTTTAATGGTTATCAAAATCAAGTGATGGCTAACTATAAGGGTGAGATGTACAACCTACCATTTAATATGAATACATTTTATGAGATGTGGGGAACCAAGACACCGGCGGAAGCCCAAGCTAAGATTAATGAACAACGTGAAGCTGCGTTGGGGGCTCTAGGTGATCGCGAACCACGTAACTTAGAAGAACAGGCCATTTCATTAATTGGAACAGATATCTACGAAAAGTTAATTAAAGGGTACACAGAAAAACAATGGGGGCGTAAGGCAACCGAATTGCCAGCGTTTATCATTAAGCGTTTGCCAGTACGTTTTATTTACGATAACAACTATTTCAATCACCGTTATCAAGGAATTCCAGTTGGTGGATATACACAAATTTTTGATCAACTGCTAGATCATCCATTAATTGATGTACAAGTGGATACAGACTTTTTTGAGAATCAAGAAGCCTACTTGGCAGAATTCCCACGTATTGTTTACACGGGAATGATTGATCAATTCTTCAATTATGAATTCGGTGAACTAGAATATCGTTCACTAGAATTTAAAACAGAAGTTCATGAGGTCGATAATGTACAAGGAAATGCCGTAATTAACTATACAGACGCGGAAACACCTTACACACGTATCATGGAATGGAAGCATTTTGATGGCTTAGCTGACGATGGTTATTCCGTGATTACACGCGAATATCCAAAGGCTTGGAATCGTGCAGAAGAAGCCTACTATCCGGTTAACGATGACCGTAACATGGGTGTTTATAAGCAGTATGCGCAAGCAGCACGTCAACTATCAGACCAAGTGATTTTTGGTGGTCGTTTGGGACAATATCGTTATTACGATATGGATCAAGTCATCCATGCGGCACTAACAACTGTACGAACAGAATTTAACTTACCAACAGATCACGATTTTATGAACAAGTAATTTATTCAGGCACAATAAAAGGGAGAAATACAATGACTTGGCAAGAAAATTACAAAGTATGGGCAGAACAAGAAAACTTACCCGCTGATTTAGCAACAGAAATGGCTGATTTAGCAGCAGATGAAAAGATGGCAGAAGATGCTTTCTACCAAGCACTGTCATTTGGAACAGCTGGTATGCGTGGTATTATGGGTGCGGGAATTAACCGTATGAATATCTACACAATTCGTCAAGCCACTGAAGGTTTGGCGCGTTTGATGGATCAACAAACAGAAGAAATTAAAGCACAAGGTGTAGCAATTTCATACGACTCACGTCACAATTCAGCCCGTTTTGCGCGTGAAGCAGCGCGTGTCTTAGTCGCTCATGGTATCAAGGTTTACTTGTTTGAATCATTGCGTCCAACGCCAGAACTATCATTTGCGGTTCGTCATCTAAATGCATATGCTGGAATTATGTTGACGGCATCACACAATCCAAAGGCTTACAATGGATACAAGATTTATGGTACTGATGGTGGACAAATGCCACCTGCAGAATCAGACATTATCACATCATCTATTCGTGAAGCGGATATGTTTACGGTGCCTGTCGCCGATGACGCTACATTGGACGAAAACCCATTGTTAACAATGATTGGGGCTGACGTTGATGCGGCCTACTTGGCTGAAGTTGCGACAGTTTCAATTAACAAGAAGTTGATTGCGGCTGAAGGGGCTGACATGAAGTTGGTATATTCTCCATTGCACGGAACGGGTGCTAAGGTTGCTGGTCCTGCGCTTGAACAAGCGGGATTCACTAATGTCATTATGGTTCCAGAACAAATGGAACCTAATGGGGACTTCCCAACAGTTGAATTGCCTAACCCAGAAGATCCTAAAGCTTTGGCGATGGGAATTGAACTGGCTAAGAAGGAAAACGCTGATGTCGTTATCGGAGTTGATCCTGATGCCGACCGTATGGGAGTAGCAGTTCGTCAACCTGATGGTGAATACGTGCTATTGACAGGAAACCAAATTGCAGCCGTTACATTGAACTACATCCTAACAGCATTGGCTGACGCTGACCGTCTACCAACAAATGGTGCTGTGGTTAAGTCAATCGTATCATCTGAATTTGCGACTGCGATTGCGGATCACTACGATGTTGAAATGTTGAATGTTTTGACTGGATTCAAGTACATCGCCGAAAAGATTCAACAATTCGAAGATGACAAGAGCCGTACTTTCTTGTATGGATTCGAAGAATCTTATGGATACTTGGTAAAGCCATTTGTCCGCGACAAGGATTCAGTTCAAGCAACCGTTTTGTTTGCAGAAGTTGCGGCTTACTACAAGGCGCAAGGTAAGACTGTCTTTGATGGTCTACAAGAATTGTTTGCTAACTATGGTTACTTTGTTGAAGACACAAAGTCACTAACATTTAGCGGAATTGATGGTGCCGAAAAGATTGCGGCATTGATGGCCAAGTTCCGTGCAGAAACACCTGCATCATTTGGTGATGTGGCTGTTGTTCGTGTTGAAGATTTTGACGCCCAAACAGTGACAGATGTCGTGACACAAATCAGCACACCACTTGATTTGCCAAAGGCAAATGTTGTGAAGTACCAATTGGCAGATGGTAGCTGGGTAGCCGTACGTCCTTCGGGAACTGAACCAAAGATTAAGTTCTACGTAGGAACAAAGGGTAACACGCAAGCCGCCGCTGATGCTGAATTGGCAGCGATTCAAGCAACGATTGCAGAATACACAAACGTATAAAACATATTAGAAGCTAACATCAACAACTGTTGATGTTTTTTTCGACACATAAAGTGCATTATAAGCTACTTCCGATTTAGGCAGTAAAGGAATTCATATGAACATATTTACAAGAACAAAACAATTAGCAGAACTGCAAGGTTTATCTTTGAGTCAATTATCTTTAAAGGCTGGATTGAGTGAAAAGACACTTTACCGTTGGCGAACAGGTAATCCGAAATTTGAGACGATTGAACAAGTTGCCAAAGCATTAAATGTACCAGTGAACACTTTGTTGAACGATACGCCAACAGAAGAGTTGTTGGAATTTGAGACAGAAGTGATGGCAGAACCTTTTGACCTAAGTAATCCACACAAAGTGCGTTGGGATGAATATCAACGTGTCATTGTGACCGGTGATGGGCATCAAGGGTTGAATGATAATGCAGTTATCACGATTGAATATAATCGTGTCCCAGCTGGTTTAAAGTCCAAAAAAGGGGATGAAAATTGGCGTGTGCATAGCGTTGTCAAAATTCCTTTTGGTTATCTAGATCAAGTTGATAGTGATTTTGTGCAAGAGAAATATCGTGATTATCAAATCGCGACATTCCCAAACATTAAGCATGCGATTCAACAACGTTTAGGAACAAATGATGAGCAGGTCAACGTCTTAGATTTAGCTGATCTTGTGAAGCGTTCTGATCGTGCGAGTTTGTTACAAGTAAATGGTCAAACACTGCCAGAAGAAGCATGGAAAGACATTGAAGCACTTGTAAAGAAATACAAGGACATGTAAAACAAAAAATCCGATGACAGAGAATCTCTGCATCGGATTTTTTATTTACATGTCATAAATCCTGGATTGCGATTAAACATCAGGTTAGGGACATGATTAAACTGTGGCACGACGTAAATGTAAAATTGGAAAATCACGACCTTGACCATCTTGTGCTGAGCGATCAACTTGTTCAAAACCGTTTTTGTTGTAGAACTTTACGGCATTAGGATTGTCTTCATTAACATCAATAAACATAATGTTCTTTTCGGCAACTAGACGTTGCAAGATTTGACTACCGAAACCTTGCTTGAAATAAGTTGGGTCTAGGAAGAGCATTTCTAGTGAATCTTCCACAACCCCTGAAAACCCAATCAAGTTGTCATTGTCATACCAAAGTGAGACATCCACTTGGGTGAAATAAAAAGGCACTTCGGTTTTCAATTGGATGATATCCGCTTCACTTAAAAAAGTGTGTGTTGCACGAACAGAGCGTTCCCAAATGTCTAAGGCTGTTGCATCGTGTTCTCGTGTTAGGGGCATACTTGTTAGAGACATTATTAATCTCCTTTCAAAAAAGTAATTCTAGATTAGAATAGAAAATAAGTATAACATATAGTTGGAATCGATTATGCAGCTCTTATGACGATGAATACTTATAAAAGATATACAATATTAATGTTTTATTGAGAGGGAATATTGGTTTTTAGAAGTTGATGTTATGATTTCTGAAAATTAACGCCTTTTTTAACCAATATGTTGTATTGTTGAACAACGCTATAATTAGCGATGTGTATTGGGATGATCAGGAAGTATCAACGAGGCGAAATATAGTGAAATTTGATATTAAAAAAACAGCAGAATTTAAAGCGACTCGAACGCCAAAAATAATTGAGCGTCCACGTCGACGAGTTTTATGTATTGATGGTTTTGGTGATCCAAACAATGACCACTTTGAAGAATATGTTAAGGCCATGTATGCCTGTGCGTATGGCATTAAAATGGGGTATAAAAAGATGCAGGCAGATAGTATCGAAGGAGATAAGCGTGATTTTGTCGTGCCACCTTTGCAAGGATACTGGAGTATATCAGAGGCTGCACAAAAAGCAGGGACTTGGACCAAAGACGATTTTGTTTTTCGTTTAGAAATCGTCATACCTGATTTTGTTTCATCAGATTATATCCAGCGTAAAATTGATGAAACAGTGATTTCAAAGCCAGATATTTTACGTATTAAAGATGTTTACGTGGGTGACATTGAAGCGGTAACGAGTTGTCATATCTTGCATGTTGGTCCGTATGATACAGAACCTGAAAGTTTTAAGGTTATGAACGATTATTTGATAGCGCAAGGATATGACCGAACAAGTAAAAATCATAGAGAAATATACTTAGGCGACGTCCGTAAGGCAAAGCCAGAAAATCTAAAAACAATCCTTGAAGTGACAGTGCAAGAGAAGATGGTAACAGGGAGTTAAGTGAAAGGATCTAGACAATGACATTGTATATCAAAGATGAGCAGGGGATTTCAAAGACATATGAGGATGCGAAAATTATCCGACAAGAAGTGTTCATTAACGAACAACAGATACCTGCAGAATTAGAATTTGATAACCAAGAGAATAATCGTGTGCATTATGTAGGATATCAAGTAGATAATGCGGGAGAGTCTGTGCCGGCTACGACAGCAAGAATTCATGAACAACATGACAATTGGCACATTGAACGTGTTGCTACTGTAAAGGATTTACGTGGTAATGGGTTTGCAAAACAACTTTTGACGAAAATTATTCAAGATGCTCGAGAGAAAGATATATCAGTTGTGGCATTGGGCGCGCAATTACATGCGACTGGATTTTATGAAGAATTAGGATTTGTTCAACAAGGTGATGTGTTTATGGATGCCGGCATTGAACATATCACAATGACGTTACATATTTAGTGGGAGCTAAATATGCGTAGAGGAGAAAATGAGTATATGGAAAATGAAACACGTCAATCACGACAAACAAAGGGAATGAAGCCAGCTGTTAAAGTTGCTATTGGTGTTGGACTAGTATTGATAGCAATAGGTGCAGGATCTTTAGTGGGGATGATGATCAACAAAGGGAACAGCGTTGTCCAAAAAGAAGAAAAGCAATCCGCTATTTCACGGGTTGAATCTGAAAAGAGTGGCCCAAAATCAACAATTATAAATAGTGAAGACAATACGGCTTCAAGCTCTATAGAAAGTACAACATCTGTTCAAAATATGGATGGTCAGTATGTATACGGAGAGTTTTTAGAGCTTCCTAAACAAATGAAGTGGAACAAAACTGAGCTAGGTGCTGGACGTGATGGAAACGGTGAAAGAGATCTATTGATAAATAAAGCTCGTGATGAGTATGACTTAGGAACATTTACAGAGGAATATGTTACGACACAAGGACCACAGCAATTTTTAGCATATAATATTGTTGCAGAGCGTGGATTTATTACGGTTATACATTCATGGGGATCAAACTACAAAGGCGATGGAGCGAAACACTACTGGACACTGAAAAATGTTTATAAATACAACTCATAATAGATTTAATTGCTATCTAAAATTACAAAATCTTCACCAGAGAATCATAACATTCTCCATCATGACTGCTCATAACCGTCCGGTTATAGGTATCAGTCTGACATGAATGATTCAAAGTGGGATCAACGATACACTATATCAATGAGGTGTGAATATGGCCGACATTGCGGAATACAAATTGCTTTTAAAATGTAGTGATGAAGATGCTGTAGAACATTTGTTACGGAAATATGGACAAGCGACAGACGATTACTTCAAAGAAAAATAAATCGTACAAATACTCTGTCTCGAATATTAACATAGAAATGTAATAAACATTGTCATATCAGTATTTTAGGGTGGCTTAAGTTCTATCTAGTTAACTGTACAGAATAGAATAAAACATGAATAGGTGAGATTAATCAGATGGAATTTTCAAAGACAACACGTCGTTGGTTTATGGCGTTAGCTGGACTACTAACAGTAGGATTTTTGACATTATTTTGGGGTGTTTGGAACAATGCGCCCTTCATTAAGAGTATTGACGCGGTAGGATACGATACGGTATTCGTTGGTAGTAGCGCTGCAAGAACCCACTTAGCTGAATTCATTTCTTTGTTTGGGAACTTTATTGTTCTAGCCATTGTTGTGTTGGGGATTGCGGCTTGGTTATGGCGTCATAATGATCATCATCTCGCACAATGGTTCGCAGGAACTTTCTTCTTAGTTGGAGGAGTTGGAACCTTGAGTGTGAAATATTTGGTGCAACGTCCACGTCCGGCATATCATCTTGTGAATGAAATTGGATTTAGTTTCCCAAGTGGACACGCCATGCTATCAAGTACCTTTTTCTGGCTACTAGCTGGATTGATGATGGTATACATGATGCGTTCCGGTCATTTGACGGGGTTAAAGACAAGCCTGGTCTTGTTAATTTCATTTGCTTTGATCGTCGCCGTTTGCTGGTCACGAGTTGCGTTAGGGGTACATTACCTATCTGACGTTACTGCCGGATTCTGCTTAGGAACAACAGGTATCTTAGTCTCTGCATCTTTTGGCCATTTATGGTGGAATCGTCGCGGAAACTAAGCTTGAAATGTTATAATAAAAGCCATTAACAGGATAGTGAATTTTAGGAGGCTTATATGCAAATTTGGATTTTGATTGCCATTGTCGCAATTATTGCGATTGTTTGGATTAACACATACAACGGTTTGGTAAAGTCACGTATGTACGTAAAGGAATCATGGAGTCAAATTGACGTACAACTAAAGCGTCGTAACGACTTGATTCCTAACTTAGTTGAAACAGTTAAGGGATACGCCCGTTTTGAAGAGGGTACTTTGGAAAAGGTTGTGTCATTGCGTAACCAATTGACACAAATTCCTGATGGTGACCACGAACAAAAGATGGCTGTCTCAAACGAATTGTCAGCTGGTTTGAAGAGTGTATTCGCGGTTGCTGAAGCATACCCTGATTTGAAGGCATCTGCACAATACAACAAGTTGATGGAAGAATTGACAAACACTGAAAACAAGATTGGATATGCGCGTCAATTGTACAATTCATCTGTTTCAAGTTACGACACAAAGTTAGAAACATTCCCAACAAACATTATTGCGGGTGTCCACAACTTTAAGCCGGAAGAATTCTTGGAAACACCAGCTGAAGAAAAAGAAGTACCAACCATCTCATTTGGGGATGACGGTAAGTAATTAGGAGGAAGCGATGTTATTTGAGCAAATCGCCAAAAACAAGCGTCATACAATTCTTCTATTTCTTGGTTTCTTCTTTGTCATGGCACTTGTTGGTGCTGCATTGGGATACTTCATGTGGGGTAATATCACAAGTGGTATTTTAGTGACGTCAGTGGGGGCATTAGTGTACGCCATGTACATGTTCAGTCAATCATCTGAAGTTGTCATGAGTATGAACAATGCACAAGAGATTACTGAACCTGGGCAAGCGCCAGAACTATGGCATATTGTCGAAGACATGGCGATGGTTGCGAAAGTGCCAATGCCACGTGTCTTCATCATTAATGATCCAAGTCCTAATGCGTTTGCGACTGGAAATAATCCAGAAAATGCGGCGGTTGCGGCAACAACTGGTATCATGTCTCGTTTGAGTCGAGCAGAATTAGAAGCGGTTATGGCCCACGAAATGGCCCACGTTAAAAATTACGATATCCGTCTACAAACACTTGCTGTTGCATTGACAGCAGCCATTGCCATGGTAGGAAACTTTGCGACAAATTTCTGGGTGATGAGTAGTCGTCGAGATGATAATCGTGAAAGTAATATCATTGGGATTGTATTATCAATTGCGGCTTTACTGTTAGCGCCAATTGCAGCAACGATTGTCCAACTAGCGATTTCACGTAATCGTGAATATTTAGCGGATGCTGGAGCAGTTGAGTTAACACGTAATCCACAAGCCATGATTGGTGCATTAGAAAAAATTAGCCAGAGTGAACCGATGCGACCTGAAAATGTTTCAGATTCGAGTGCGGGATTATACATTGGTGATCCATTGAAAAAGGGATCAGCGATGAATAGCCTATTCGATACGCATCCACCAATGGCAAGCCGAATTGCAGCCTTACGCGCAATGTAGGATAAAGCGGGCTGCTTGCAGCCTGCTTTTTTTATTTGACAAATTTAAGAACAAATAGCGGACGACCATAAAGTTATGCTATACTAGTCACTTATGGTTGTCGCAAAAACCAAAAGGAGAAAATGAAATGAAACGTAAAGCACCTGTTGTTAAGAATCAAGAAATTGAAGCTGATGTTATTGACATCACATACGAAGGAAACGGAGTCGTTAAGTTAGACGATTTTCCTATCTTCGTTACAAACGCTGTTCCTGGAGAACGCGTATTGGTTGGGGTTACTAAAGTTGCAAGTACATACGCCTTTGGACGTGTAATCAAGCGCTTGGTTGAATCACCAGACCGTAATAATGAAATCGAAGCAAACGCATTGTTGACTGGTATTGCCCCATTGGCACACTTGAACTACGATGCACAATTGAAGCACAAGCAAAAGCAAGTTGCGGACGTTTTCAACAAGCAACACGTTGACGTTGAAATCGCACCAACTATGGGGATGGATAACCCTTGGGGTTACCGTAATAAGGCTCAAATCCCTACACGTGAAATCAACGGATTGTTGACGACTGGTTTCTACCGTCGTGGATCACACCGTTTGGTTGAAATTGAAGACTTCTTGATCCAAGATCCAAAGATCGACGAAGCAATCTTGGTTGTTCGTGATATCTTGCGTAAGTACCACACTGAAGCGTACAACGAAGAAATCCACAAGGGAACAATCCGTAACATCATGGTTCGTCGTGGTTACTACAGTCATGAAATGATGGTTGTTTTGGTTACACGTTCAAAGAAGTTGCCATTGGCTGAAGTTATCGTACAAGACATTCGCGCTGCATTGCCTGAAGTTAAGTCAATTGTACAAAACGTTAACCAAGAAAAGACTAACGTTATCATGGGAGAAAAGAACAACATCCTATGGGGTAAGTCTACAATTAAGGATCAATTGCTAGGAAAGACTTTTGCCATCGGGCCAAACTCATTCTACCAAGTGAACCCACAAATGACAGAACGCTTGTACGAAATGGCTGCGCAAAAGGCTGAATTGAAGTCTACTGACACAGTTATTGACGCGTACTCAGGAATCGGAACAATTTCATTGGCGATTGCTGATCAAGTTAAGCAAGTTATCGGTGTCGAAATTGTTGCTGGTGCCGTTGACGACGCCAAGCGTAACGCTGACATCAACAACATTAAGAACGTTAAGTTCGAACTTGGTAAGGCTGAAGAGAAGATGGTTGAATGGCAAGACGCTGAAGTTGCGCCGGATGTTATCTTCGTGGATCCTCCTCGTAAGGGATTGACTGAAGAATTGATCGTGGCTGCGACTGGTATGGCACCAGAACGTATCGTGTACATTAGCTGTAACCCAGCAACATTGGCACGTGACGCCGTTCAAATCATTGAAAATGGTTACCACATCAAGGGTGATGTACAACCAATTGACCAATTCCCACAAACAACACACGTGGAATCAATCACAGTGTTTGAAAAGAACTAATTATGAAAACATCTTTTGTTTATGTAAGCAAAAGATGTTTTTATTTTGACTAGTGATAGTCGGCAATGAGTAGCCTTGTTACACCAGTCTTTAAGGTTGAATATGCTATAATTAAACAAGCATTTAAACGCTAAGAAACGTTTATGAGATAGAAAGACAAGGAGATCAGACATGACACTAAAATTAGGAATTATTGGAACTAACTGGATTACTAAGATGTTTGTTGAAGCAGCCCATCAAACAGGTCGCTATGAACTAACACATGTTTACTCACGAAATGCAGAAAAGGGGGCAGCGTTTGCGGCTGACCTAGGTGCGACTGTTGATGTATTCACTGATTTAGATTTGTTTTATGCCAGTGGCGTTGATGTTGTGTACATTGCGTCACCTAATAGTTTGCACTTTGAACAAGCAAAGGCAGCAATTATGCATGATGTTAGCATCATCGTTGAAAAATCAATTTTCTCAAATCCAACAGAATTTGAAATGATTTATGATTTGTTGCAACGTCATCCTAAGGTACGCATGTTTGAAGCTGCGCGTCATATCTATCAACCAACCTTTAAGGCGATTGAAAAACAAGTGCAAGAAATGCCGGTGATTTCCGGTGGAACATTTGTTTACGAAAAGTACTCATCTCGTTTCGATGCCTATTTAGCAGGTGAAGAACCCAATGTTTTGACACGTGAATTTAGTGCTGGGGCATTGACTGACTTGGGTGTATACCCAATTTATGCCATTGTAAAATTGTTTGGACTACCTACAGAAAGTCATTATTACCCAACTTTGTTGCGTAATGGTGCAGATGGACGTGGGACAGCTATTTTACAATACCCAGACTTTAACATGGTCGCAGAATTTGGTAAGATGAGTAATTCATACCAAGATACAGAAATTCGTGGCCGCAAGGATACTTTGATTGTTGATAGTATTGCAGAACTTGATGGGGCTGTATACATTGACGAATCAGGTGAACGTCACGATATCGCACAACCTGGACAAGATAATCCAATGGTTGTTGAAGCAGAAGTATTTGCGGATATGCTAGAAAAGCGTACGGAAACAGAAACAGAATACAATGAACTCTTAATGCTTAGTCAACGTGTAAATCTAGTTTTGACAGCATTACGTCAATCAGCGGGCATTGTGTTCCCGGCTGATAAGTAAAGGAATAGACATGGATACACGTTTTGAAGAGAAATTAAAAGCAACAGGAATTACGGATTGGACACCAATTCAAACAGCTGTTGCAGAACCAATGGCTAATGGCGTATCAATTAACGCATTGGCACCAACTGGAACAGGAAAGACTTTGGCCTTTACATGGCCAATTTTGCCAACATTGACACCTGAAGATGGGGAACAATTGTTGGTATTGGCACCATCACAAGAATTAGCGATGCAAACAACACGTGTCATGCGTGAATGGGCAACTGTACTTGGATTACGTGTTTTGTCTGTTACTGGTGGCGCAAACGTTAAGAACCAATTGGATCGTTTGAAGAAACATCCAGAAATTATCGTCGGAACACCAGGTCGTGTATCTGAATTGGTACGTGCCGGAAAGTTAAAGTTACACCGCTTACGTACGGTTATCTTAGACGAAGCGGATGAATTGCTTCGTGAAGAGACGCAAGAACAAATTGAACAAGTTTGGCGTGCCGCGAAAGACGATGACATTCAAGTGGCATTGTTTGGAGCAACAGCAGTAGATGAAGCCATCCCTGCTAAGATTTTCTCTCGTGAATTTGAAACAATTGACCAACGTGACGTGCCAATTCCAACACGTATTAAGCACGAATTCTGGTTAACAGCTAACGACCAACGTAACAAGCGTTTGCGTCAATTAGCATCACAAAAGAATTTCCAAGCAATGGTATTTTTCAATACAACTAAGCAATTGAAAAACACAGCTAACTTTTTGGCACACGAACACATTGGAATGGCAACATTGGTTCGTGGAGACTCTAGTTCAACACGTGAAAAGGCCATGCGTGCTTTCCGCGAAGGAAAGTCAAAGTTCCTTTTGACAACTGATGTGGGAGCTCGTGGACTAGACATTCCAGGTCTACCAGCGGTTATTAACTTCGATTTGCCTCGTATGGGTGAAACGTATACACATCGTGCTGGACGTACTGGACGTATGTCTCGTGAAGGTGTTGTGATTTCTTTCGGTAATGATCACGACTTGCGTGAAATGCGTCGTATGGTTGCTGTTGAAATCGAACAAGTGACTGGACAACCTAAGTTGTTGACGAAGTCACGTGCAACTGCTGAACGTGCAGCTAAGCGTGAAGGTCGCCCTGAAAAGCGTGACGTAAAGGCAAAGTCTGTGAAAAAGACAGTTAAAACTGAGGTTACTGAAAAGGCTGAAGTTTCAACACGTTCTTCACAAACTAAAAAGTTTGTGAAAAATGAAGTGGCTGAAGTGCAATCACGTCAAGATCGTTTTGCACAAGAGAAAAAGGCGAAGCGTAAGCATCGTAAGAACAAAGGTAAGCCTAAGCCAAAGAACTAATATTTATCAACAGACATGCTTTTAGTAGAGTCTGTGAATAAAATAAATGTTAAATAATTCACATAATAACCCTACTATATGTTATAGTAGGGTTATTATATGTTATCTTCACGATTTCAATCCGACAGTATGTGAAGATTTAGGAGACCATTATGACTGATGAAATGAAAATGCAAACAACTGATAAAGCAATCCCAAAGGCAACCGCTAAGCGTTTGCCAATTTACTACCGATACTTGAACATTCTATTAGATTCAGGTGTAACTCGTATTTCATCAAATGAACTTGCGAAAGCCGTTAAATTTGATGCAGCGACAATTCGTCGTGACTTCTCATACTTTGGTGCACTGGGTAAGCGTGGTTATGGTTATGATGTTAAAGAATTGATGGAATTCTTTGGAGACATTTTGAACCAAGACAGCTTAGCTTCTGTGGCCCTAGTTGGGGTAGGTAACTTGGGACATGCTTTGTTGAACTTTAACTTCCACCAAAGCTCAAATGCGCGTATTTCTGCGGCCTTTGACGTTAACCCTGATATCGTTAACACGATTCAAAGTGGTGTGCCAGTTTACGATATGGATGAATTGGAAACACAAATTCGTGAACAACGCATTGAAGTTGCAATTTTGACTGTACCGGCGCCAGTTGCCCAAGAAATTGCGACGCGTTTGGCAGATGCTGATATTCAAGGTATCTTGAACTTCACGCCATTACGTTTGGATGTACCAAAGAATGTGCGTGTCCAAAACGTAGACCTTACCAATGAATTGCAAACTCTGCTATACTTTATTAATACGTTCGATGCGAACAATTAATTAAAGAGTAGGAGTACTGTATGAAAGCAATCGGTCAATTTTTTAAAAGTAAATTTATGCGCGTAACAATGTTTATTGTTCTAATTACAATTTCATTGGCATTAATTTTTCATAATCAGATCGCACACTTCGTGCTACAAAATTTCCGCCCAGAGGTCAGTCAAACAACGATTGAAGCCGCAAGTAAGGAAGATGCAAAGTACGAATGGCGAGATGTTAAATCATTAACAGCAGAGCAAATTTTGCAAGCGCGGATGAATGCTGGAAAAGTAAACTTTGTTGGATTTATTGCGATGCCTGAAATTGGTTTATCAGTGCCAATTGCTAATGGGATTGATGATCTTGTCTTGTCACTTGGGGCAGGAACAATGTATCCCGATCAAAAGATGGGTGAGGGGAATTATTCTCTATCAAGTCACTTTATCCAAGGTGAAAGTGGTAAGACATTAATGTTTTCTCCGTTGTACTATGAAGGAAAAGTAGGACAAAAAATCTATTTGACGGATATGAAGAAGGTCTATGAATACACTGCGACAGATTTGGAACGAATCAAGAGTACAGATGTACAATGGACACATGATATTCCAGGTAAAAAGGTCATTACTTTAATTACTTGTAATTACACGGCTGAAGCTGGACGTGTCATGATGCAAGGTGAGCTAACGAAGACGTACGATTGGGATAGTGCGCCAAAGGAAGCTAAAAATGCCTTTACTGCAGATAATCGTTGGATTAAATAATAGGGGGACAAATACATGAAGGAATTACGTGTATCAAAGAAAGAAGTACGACAACAAAAGACAACACCAATGACAAAGATGAAGATGTTTACAGAAGCACTTTCTATCTTCTGGGTAATCGCATTAGCTGGTTACCAAGTATTGCGTGCTTTGTACCGTTTGAAGCGTTTGAAGAAGGCTTACAAGACTTCTAAGAAGTTAAAAGAGCAATCAAAGGCGAAGTAATAAAATGCATAAAAAAAGACGTATCCTCGGGGATACGTCTTTTTTGTTTAACTAGAGATACTGCGTTTTAAATGATAGCTATCAAACAATCTAGTGTGTTAAACAATGTAGATGAATGATGCTGCGTGCTGTGTGATTTGTAGTTCACGTTCACCGTTTTCTAGAATCATAGGACCTTCAAATGGTAGGCGTGCTTTAATCTTCCATGTTGAATTTAGTGGAAGATCAACCGTTTCAACGTATTGTAGTAGCTCAAGGTCTTCCGTGTAACTCTTCATTGTGACTTCTTGTCCGTCAGCAGCGTCAATTAACTTTGTCCAGTGTTCTGGTTCGTAATGATTTTCGTTGTCTGGAATCATCAAACCATGTGGGCTGTAGCTAGGGTTGCCTAAGAAGTTGTCTAGGGCGTCCATAAGCAAACCACTGGCATCATGGTCAAGGTGATCAGCGTTTTCGTGGGCAACTGATACAGGGAGCTTCAAATTGTCCACAATGAATGTTTCAAACAAACGGTGTGATCGGATTAGGCGTAGGGCGGTTTGACGTCCTGGTTCGGTTAGTGTCACACCATAGTATGGTACGACGCTAACTTCACCCGCTTCTTGCAACTTAGCAAGCATGTTAGACACTGATGAAGGTGTCACATGCAAATGGTCAGCGATTTGGTTGTTAGAAATTTTAGTTGTTTCATCACCACCACTTAGTTCTAAGATAGTTTGCAGATATTGGGTTTTCGAAACTGAGTCGCTCATTATAATGCCTCTTTTTTTAATATAAATTATTTAATGTCCTATTATACCACGCTATAAATTCAATGTCCTTTAATGTTTTATAACCTAGATGAAAACATTATTTAGTTATTGTGTAATTTATGTGAGAGTGATAAGATAATTAATGGTTAAACCAACGACATAGAGCAAGAGTTTTGGCGGCACATTTAAGGAGACGTATATGAGCCTAGAAAACCCACTTATTCATAATGACGATTTAACACAATTACTGTCCCATAGAAATATAGCGTGTGAACAACGTCAAGAGCTTGAAACAGCAATTCAATCTTTCACACAATACCCACCAATTATTTTTGTCGGACGTGTGATGGACAGCTGTGTATATCGAATCGGTGTCAATGAAGTCAGCCACCATACTATGTTAAAATTTGACACGACCGAACTACGTGATCGTTTTGCCCAACATTTTGAAAAATTATGTACGGGAAACGGTCTATCATTACAACAATCATTCTAAAATTTTTTTGCGGAAATGATTCGTTGATTTAACTAAAAATGACGTCCTTATGTGTAGACATAAGGACGTCATTTCGTTTTAATCGGTATAAGCATTCAGCCAATGATGTGGGGTTAATTCACGTAGTGATACGTATTCCACAGGCGAATTACTCGTTGTGATGGCACATAGAACATCTGGTCCCCAGAAGAGGAGGCGTTCTTGGCAAATACCACATGGCGTCAGCACCTTAAAAGGTGCATGTTCGTTATCACGAACAAGACATAGGGTGTGCGTAATTGATGTCTTTAAACGTGCGGCTTCAAGATAAGCACCTGTTTCCATACATACATTCACACCAATATTTTCGAATTCGGGTGAAATACTCGTTAGGATTGTACCATCTTCCAACAATACACCAGCAGCACCGCCCCAACCAGTGGGGTAATGGTCTTCTACAAGTGCCACAATACTCTCAAAGAGTTTTTGGGTTTCAATCATATCCTGGCCTCCTAGCATAGGTATCTGGAAATCAGTATAGCAAACTATCGTAAATAGACACTAAAAAACCACCTCAGTCATATGAACTGAAGTGGTTAGTAAATATTAATTAAAAACGCGTTGCATTAGTTGTCCCAATGACTTGTTGTTTAAGATTGTGTGAATCAAAACAACTTGAATCGGGAACATCATAATTTGTTTTAGACCACGGATTTCAATCATCTTCATGATTGCATTGGGGTCAGTGATGTTACCCATCATGATGACCCAAAGCGTATTCAAAATTGTGTTTACAATCAACAAGACAAGCGCAACAGTAACCATTGTACGTACCCAGCTAATGTGTTCACGATTGTAAAAAGAAATACCGTAGATCAAAGCCCCTAGAATTGCTGAAATCATGAATCCAAAGAAGAATGCATGACCATTAATTGCCGTTGAGATAAGATCCTGCACAATGGCAGTCAATACACCCCAATAAGGGCCAAACCAGTGAGCAATAACAGCAACAATAATGAAGCCGAAACCGATTTTTAGGAAATTTGGACCAACTGTAAAGCGGCCAATCAATAGTTGGAGTGCCAACAAGATCCCTAAAAGAGCGACTGCACGGGGGTTAAGCCGTGTGAAATATGATTCTAATGTTTTCATTTTGAAAACACCTCCTAAATTTTATGGAGGGTTTCACTATATAAACAGTGAATGTGACTAAGGCATCGCGGAAGTTCCTTCGTCTGCGGTCCACATTCCGTTCCCGCAGCACTTAACGCGCCAAAGTCTACCCTGTGTTCGTATTTCGAACAGAAATCAGTATATCACAGAATGTAAATTTTTGAAAAAACAAAAAATTTCGCATAATTTAGATAAATGTATGACATAAAGTACGTAAAAACGTTTTACAATGGTGGAAATGTAAGTAAAATTTGGTAAAATAAATGTAAACATACATATGGAACGGGGTAAACGTTATGGAAATTAAAGTACCAGCAACAATTGGTGATTTCGGACCAGGAAAAGCATCGATTGGGTTCGCACTTGATTTATGGCTAACAGTCACTGTTCTAGAAGAAAGCGCAGAATGGCATGTTGTCCATGATTTAGGTGAGACAATTCCACATGATGAAACGAATTATATTGTTGCGGTGGCAAAAAAGTTAGTACCAACACTAACGCCACACAAATTAAGCCTAACGTCTGATATTCCATTACAACGAGGATTAGGATCTTCAACGGCAGCGTTAATGGCGGCCATTGAATTAGCGGATCAACTAGGCGGATTAGGACTAGATGATTTCACTAAGTTAACATTAGCTGCACGAACTGAAACACAACCAGCGAATGTCACAGCGACCTTACTAGGGGGTATCACAACTAGTTATTTACATCAAGGTGATTATTTTGGTAGTCAAATTGTCACACCAGCGTATGAGGTCATCGTGTATCAACCAACTGAGCGCATCGATATGACGAATCGTGCTAACGAGTTGAGTATGGTACAAGCGATTGACGCAGCTGCAGCGGGAAACATGTTATTTGCGGCGTGGCAATCTAATCAATATGCGTTGGCAGGTCAATTGCTAGAGAATGATAGTTTCAACGATGTATTAAGTTTAGATTTGACGCCAATTCGTCAAGCAACACATGCATTGGATGTCTTTGGGACGAATCAATTTGGGAATCATGGATCAATTGCGATTTTAGTCGCACCAGAAAAAGTGCAAGACATGTTAGACGTATTGGCACATGTTGAAGTTGATGGGACATTCAGTCACATTGCAATGGCAGCCAGCGGTACTGTGGTTACAGTTTAGTGGGGAGATAATAATGAAAAAAGCTTCAATCAAGGACGTGGCCAATTTAGCCGGCGTATCTATTGCAACAGTTTCGCAAATCTTGAACAATAAGGGTGATCGTTTCTCAGAAGAGACGCGTAATAAAGTTTTTGCAGCACGAGAAGAAATGGGTTATGTGCCTAATTTAAGTGCACGTAGTTTGAAAAAGAATAATTTGATTATGATTGGGGTTGTGGTTCCATCATTGGCTTTGCCGTACTTTGGTTACTTGGTACAAAAAATTCAAGATGCATTACCTGAAAATGTGTCACTATCAATTATGTCAGCCGAAGGTGGCGATACCGATAAGGCTGTTTATCAATTGATGTCTGCGGGGGTTAATGGTGTTATTGTCGCGAACCAACTAGTAGATAGTGATACAGTCGTTGCTGATCTTAAAAAGCGTGGGGTGGCATGTGTCATGCTTGAAAACCATGCATCAATGGAATCAGCCGATGTTGTCGCATCAGCTGAATTTATGGGTGGTCAATTAGCTGCACAACACTTACTTGATCTAGGTCACCGTCATGTGGCTGTTTTAGGTAAGCAAGCAATGAATGATAACCTGGCAAATCGTCTTGCTGGATTTAAAGAAACAATGGCCCAAGCTGGCGCTAAGGTTAGTGAAGTGACGACACATTACTTGTCAAAACAAGGTGGTCAAGCGTCTGCAATGGCTGTTTCAATTTCTAAGGCGACAGCAACATTTGCGTTAAATGACGAATTGGCGATTGGATTGATTAGTGGTTTGGGGAAAATCAATGTTAATGTGCCGAATGATATGTCTGTGATTGGATATGACGACACTGACTACGCTGGATTCTGCCAACCTAGTTTGACAACGATTCACCAACCATTGGATGACATTGCTAAGACGGCATTGGAATTGGTATTGAATCGTGTCCGCGAGTTTGATGTTGATCGCCAAGAACGCATTTTTGATGTAGAATTAGTGGAACGAAACTCTACAAAAGCCTTGTAGGCGTAAAGGGGTCCCATGAAGAAAAAGATGATGTTAATTGGTGGCGGTCTAGCCATCATTGCTGTGTTAATTGGTGGTATTTTTGCTTATCAACAACAACAAGCACATAAAAAGAGCCATGAAGAACAACAACGTGAAGAACTTGCAGCAAAACAAGCAAGTGAACAAGCGGTAAAAGAATTAGAAAAAAGTCAACGCGCACAAATTATTACAATGCCAAGTGATGCCACTAAGCCCAAGGATAATATTGCGCGTGGTTGGTCAGCGCACAATGCTGCGTTATTTGTGAGCCAAGTAGCGGACGCAAATAAGCATCGTGACAAATTTCCACGTCTAGATATCAATACAAATGTGGATTTAGAAGCGGTGCAAAGCCTGAAGCCATACATGACAGCGCCTTACTGGGTGGTTGCGTTAACGTCTGAACAAGATAAAGACCGTGCAGTATTCTTGAAGAACAACGGTAATCATACGGTTACGATGGTTTTGACAGAAGGGGAAACGGATGTACCTGTTCATGAATATGTTGTAGATAGTTCAACCCATCAAGTGATATCAGAGAAATCAATTGATGTGGCATCAAGTATTTCAACTTGGACAGAATTTTAAGAAGCAGTCACGTTCATGTTAAGTGGGCGTGATTTTTCATATTCGTCATAAAAATGCGTAGTTATCTTGAAAGAAGAGTGAGCAAAAAATGCCAACGATTAAAAATGATTTATATGACCAACTGAATACTCAGGTGATACCACAAAAATCATCGGCGCTCCGTGCATGGCATCAAAAATTTCAAGCGGATGAATCTGTCATCGATCTCTCATTAGGAGAACCTGGATTTGCGGTATCTCAAGAGGTGAAGCATGCGTTCCAAGAAGCGATTGCATCAGATGCTTCTCATTATGCATCGACGAAAGGTTACGTGCCGTTACGAGAACGTGTTGCAGGATATGTGACAGAGTCATTTGACGCGCCTGCATATAGTGTGGCTGAGACATTAATTACCGTAGGCGCAACCGAAGGTATTTACGCCACATTTCAGGCATTATTTAGTCGGGGTGATGCGATTATTATTCCTATGCCAGCATATCCGTTATATGGCAATATTGCGGCATTATTAGGCATAGAAATTATTCCGTTGGATACAAGAACAACAGATTTTAAAGTGACACCTGAAGGCTTAGAAGACCTGTTGGGAAAGCACGCCAATATAAAGGGGTTCATTTTCAACGACCCAACCAATCCAACTGGAGCCACTTATACAGCACAAGAAGTTTCTGATTTAGCCCAGGTGTTGTTACCCACTAATCTGGTCGTGGTCACAGATGAAATATATGGCGCATTAACGTATGATGATGCAGAACATGTCACCATTGCAAAATACCTACCTGAACAAACGATTTTAATTGGTGGTTTATCTAAGTCTCATGCGATGACCGGATACCGATTAGGTTTTGTGCTAGGACCAGAACTATTGATGAACATGATTACACAAGTGCATCAATTGATGGTGAGCTCAGTTAATACACCCCTTATGATTGCAGGTGTAACAGCCTTAGATAATCATGAGAACTTCGCCGTCATGAAGCGCACATACCAAATGCAACGTGATTTAATGGTCGAAGCGCTAAGAGCGTTAGGATTTATGGTTATCTCACCTAAGGGTGGCTTTTATGTCTTGGCAAAATTACCAGCAAGTGTGGTTTCTGAAGAAACATTTGTTTCCGATTTAGCCACTCAAGCCAAGGTAGGGGTGTTGCCAGGGAATATTTTTGGTTTACCTGGCTATATACGTCTATCTTTTGCTGGTAATAAGGCAGATATCGAAGAAGCGATGGACCGCATGCAACAATTTTTATCTACCATAGCGTGATGAAAATAACATAATAAGACAAACAAAAAAACAGCCGATCACCTTTAAGTGATTGGCTGTTTTTCATTATCGTATTTAGTCAACCCAAGCGTAGACAGGCTTAGAGCTGCTGTATAATGCATGTGGTTGATCGGATACCCAGGCCCAATTTTGGTTCCCGTAGTCAAAATGCCACCATTCTTCAGCGTAATTCGTAAAGCCAACGCTGATCATGATGTGGTAAAGCAAACGTCGATTATCGCGTGCAGTGATGTCGGCATCTGATGTGTCACTTTGTTCATAGTAATCTGTACGTGCGCGTTCGCTAATGTCATCAAAAGGACTTCCCATATCAAGTAAACGTCCTTGTGGATCTACAATAGATAGGTCAATCGATCCACCAGTATTATGAGGGGATGGCTTGTTAGGATCTAATGATGGCAACGCCACGATACGCAATGCAGCTTGTTCAATTTCTTCAGGTGTGTAGTCTGGATTATCACGCGCAACAAAACGGCACATTTGATCGAATAGTGCTTGTTGTGTGTTAATTGAACGCCACGCATCTAGTAAGACCAATTTGTATCCTTCAGGTAGTAGCTTTGCTGCTTCTACTAATTTAGCTTGGACGTCTGGACGGGCATATAATTCAATTTCAGATCCAGGTAACTTTTGTAGCGCATATTGCGGACTCACCAACATTTGTGTTGGTAGATAATTTAATGAAATCAAGGCATCATCTGTAGGTTCAATAGGCACTTGTCGAATGGCGACCCAATCCCAGTTGGGCTTTGGTAAAGTGATTGCAGTTTGCGTGTAATCAAGCATAAAATACCTCTTTCTGTACGTATACCAATTAAGTTCTCGTTATGGAAATAAATGTATCCTGATTCCTTAACACAGTGTAAACACGTGTGTATGGGAGGGACTCACATGACAAAAGAATTTAATCAATTGCTTAATCCTATTGTAACGAATTTAGCCCCTGATGGGTTGACCAATTTTCAACGCATTATTAGTGATATTCCAGGTATTGTTCGCCTAACCTTTGGTGAACCAGGTTTTGACGCCGATGCGCGTATTAAAAATGCTGTTATTGCATCTGTAGAAGAAAATAATTCACACTATACAGATCCGACGGGTGAACCAGAACTGCGTGATGCAGTGCAATGCTACTTTAATCAAAAATACAAAACGAATTATCCCAGTGCAGATAATGTTTTGGTCACGGCAGGTGTTTCTGAAGGAATCAATGTTGTCTTTATGACATTATTAGCACCGGGGGAAGGTGTATTAATTCCAGAACCTGCTTACGCGCCTTATTTTGCAGCATTGGATTTGGCACACGCTAACGCGGTATCAATTAATACGCGCGCAACAAAATTTAAATTAACACCTGAACAGGTTGAAGAGGCGATTAACCATGCAGAAGTCCCTGTTAAGGCCATTTTGTTTAATTACCCAACTAATCCAACCGGAGTGACGTATACACGAGAAGAATTAGTGGCTTTAAGTGCGGTTTTTGAAAAGCATCAATTATGGGTTATTTCAGATGAAATTTACTCACAATTAACATATGACCAAGAACATGTTTCATTAGCAGAATTATTACCAGAGCAAACGGTTATGATTACAGGTCTGTCGAAGTCACATGCCTTAACGGGGTATCGTTTGGGATTCATTCTAGCTAGTGAGCGCTTTATGATTCAAGCTCGTAAGGTACACGACACGTTGATGTTTTCATTGCCAAAAATTCTACAAGATGGTGCATTAGCAGCCATTACACAGGCTGATGAAGTTGTCGCAGAGATGCGCGATATCTATCGTGAACGTCGTGATTGGGTGCTGGCAGATCTTGAGTCACTAGGATTTGACGTGATTACACCTGAAGGGGCATTCTACTTATTTGCAAAGATTCCAACAGATATGGGCGACGATGGCTATGCATTCGCTTTAGACTTGGCAAATGAAGCCAAAGTGGCAGTAATTCCTGGTGCAGCCTTTTCTGAATCAACAAAGGACTATATTCGTATTTCATATGCGGCATCAGATGCTGATTTGAAAGAGGGGATGCAACGAATCCATCGCTTTTTGGAAACTAAGCGTGTAAAGTAGACAATATGCTCGATTGAAGAGCTTTCATGGTAAAATAAAGGATACATTAAATACAAAGGGGTTGCAGGAGTCATGTCGCAACAATTAACACGCAGTCGACGTCTTGTTTTAACATCATTATTTATTGCCATCATCTTGGTACAATCGATTGTGCCATGGTTAGGGACATTGCCTTTAGGGGCCTTTGTTTTAGGTGCTGCGGTAACGATTATTACCTTTACGGTTGCAATTGGCGCAATTGTATTAGGACCACGTACAGGTGCACTCTTAGGCTTAGTATGGGGATTGTACTCATTGTGGCATGCTTGGACAGCTGTGCCGAGTATTGGCGCCTTGATTTTCCGTAATCCGATTGCAGCCCTATTTCCTCGAATTATGGTTGGTTTATTGATTGGACTTTTGTATCAATATTGGGTTAAACAACGCCCTTTGAAGAAACAAGCACCATACTTGATGATCTTGGGTGGCTTATCAGCATTTATTAACACTGCGTTGGTACTGTTGATTACATGGGTGAGTTTTTCACTTATGAATACATCATTTACGGGGATTCCTGATACTGGATTGGCGAATTGGTTAATTACATCGATTGCTGGTTTTAATGGTATTTTTGAAATTATTGCAGGAATGATTTTAGTGCCGTTAATTGGAATGCCTGTGCTCTCTTATTTGAAGCGTCAAAACCTAATTTAAATGTGATATAACCGAAATGCCATGACATATATGTCATGGCATTTTTAAGTATAAGTCTCGCATTTATTCTCACGTGTTTAGAAAGATAAAATGACGTTGATAATATTGGGTATGAACATCAAAAACAAGACAAGTGTAATGTATAATAGAGAATAAGTAGCTGTTTAGAGGAAGTAGGGGGATTAGATATGAAATTATATCTAGAATTTTGGAAACAGGCGTTTGATTTCACGGGAGAAACCACACGCTATACATATTGGTATATCCAATTAATCAACTGGATTATTCTATTGACGTTGATTGATGGGATGTTCTTGGGGATGACGCTAAGTCATACATTAACAGCCATGCGAATTCCGGTATGGATAGGAATTATCTTAATTACATTGTTTACTGTTTTGTCATTTGTGCCAGATATTGCAATATCTGTACGCCGCTTACGTAATGCCGGATTACCATGGGCACTCATTATCTTGAAGATGTTCAATACTGTTTTTGACATCATCATGTTATTACCTGCAAAGGTCCGAATTGCCCGTACAGCGCGTAAAGAACGATTCATGGGATTAGCTGGGCTAAGTATTGGAAGTAGCGTCATTGGGATACTGTCACTTCTCGTTAGCCAAAATATTACTGTACCAACGCTACTTGTGAGCTTTGGATTAATTGTTGGTCTAGCCGACTTAGTTTTGAATAAGAAACGTCGTCGCATTATGGTATTGATTAGTGTCCTAGTAGCGTTGGTCGGTTTCGTATTTATTTTGTCTAATCGCACAATTACGCAATTCAATGATGTTTATGAGAACAGTGATACGGTACTAGCGATGGATCGTCTTGTATATGATGCCTTGAATAAGGAATCATTACACGATGGCCGACCAGCTGATGAACTAACAGTTGTGAAAGCTCATGACTCAGCCAAAATTAACGGCGTCGTATTTGAAGTGATTTCTACGGAAGAAGTCACGGACGATTATATTCGTGTTGCGTTGAATATTCAAAATACAGGGGAACAAAATTTGGAGTTGTCTGAGCTGAATTTTGAATTGGCTGAAGATAGCACGACACAACGCATGTTGCAATATGATCCATATGCTGCGACATACGATCTTGAAGCATACAATTTCCGTTTTGTGAAAGATCAAGTTGTGATGCCAGGGGAAACGATTAAGGGAACTGTGGCTTTTGAAGCGCCGATTGCAGATGCTGGTTACCTAGTTGTGGGTGAACCTAATGAGCGTGAGATTGCATTTGAATTAAAGCATTAGTATTTCAGTCTGGGATACAGCCTGAATTAAAAGAGTAGTACAGAAGAGTAAGGATCGAATTATGTATATGTTTTTGGGATTTTTGATTATTTTAACCGTTGCGATGAACGCAATGTTAACGCTTGGACTATTGTCCAAATTGAACGACCGATTAGTGAGTAGAAAATGGAAAATTGTTTTGATATTTTCTATGTATCTAACGCTCACATACACGTTGGTCTTGATGACAGATCAAATGTTAGGGGTGATCATTTTAAGTTATTTGCCTATTTTGGCTGTCTATGAATTCTTTGATTATAAAACCATTATGTGGGCTATTTTAGTTAATCCGTTTGTGATTTTAATTTATAACTGGTCCTTTGATATTCCGATTACAGGGGGAGAATTTTTGTATACCCTAGTATCAACCTACATTAGTTTAATGATTGCATTGTATCTGTTTGGTAAAGGAACAGATAATCAAATGCGTTTAATTGCGGTGGGGATTTTGTTGAGTACTTTTGAAATTGTGCAACAAATTCGTTGGTATTCATTGATGCCTAATGACATCATCCTGTTTACAGGAATGAACATTTTTGCCTATTCAATTGCTATTATCCTAATTGACTTATTGTATGTTCGTTTATTGAATTTTGAAAAGGATATGTATCAAGATACGTATGTTGATACATTAACTAATCTGTATAACTTCAAAGCATTTGATGAAGACTACGACAAAGAATTTGTTAATTATAATTACTTGTTAGCGATTGTTGATATTAACGGATTTAAAGTAATTAATGACACGTTTGGACATGCAAAAGGGAACATGATTTTAGAAATTGCGTCTGATTTATTGGCAGAGTCATTTGCCCCACACTATAATTTATTAGATTATAAAGTTTATCGGTATGGTGGTGAAGAATTGATTACAAGTATTCGTTTGGATGAACACTTAGATTTAAAAACACAGTTTGATGAAGTTGAAAGAATTCTCAATGATGTGAATGCAAAATTAGGGGATCGTACCGCAGATATCATTCATCAACGTGTCTCATTTTCTGGTGGCATGACAGCATATAGTTTCTGTGATTTCAATAATGAGGCCACTTTTGAACGTGCTGATCAGTTGTTGTATAAAGCGAAAGCAGATAAAAATATCGTCATTAAAGTCGATGATGCACTGTAGTTGGCGGTGCTTATGATTGAATTGATAAAGAAAGTTTAGAGTTAGAGGAGAGTTTTAATGCGTTTACGAAAGATATTGCTAGGCATGCAAGAAACATTATTGTTTCGCGCGAATGTCCTGCGTAAGTCATTTAACATGAAAGTTGTGTACGCTCATGTCTTTATTTTCATGTTAGGTGTGGTTGGTGTGTTGGCGGGGAAGATTGATGGATTCCCGTATGCATTACGCCTACAAGAAATTGGATTGTATCTATGTCTGTACTGTATTGTATTTTTGATTATTCACAGTATTGGTTACTTTGTTTTAGACACCGATCATTCGGACTCAATCACAGATGCGGTGAATTGGTTTAAGAACTTGTCACGTCGTAATAAGTTGGTTTGGGTGTACTCGTTTGTACCAGTACTTTTGATTGCCTTGATGGTGATTTTTGAATTCCCTGACTTTTCATCACTATCAGATTTTGTAACAGTGGTGACAATTGCTGTTTTGCCACCGTTCTTATGGGCAATGAAGAATAATTAAATCCGATTAAAAAGCAGATAAATTTAAGAGCGATTAAATTTGGGTGCGGTATAATTAAACATAGAAATAATGAAAATTAGGAGGCGACACGAATATGCAAAAATTTGGACTAATTGGTTGGCCAATTGAACATTCGTTGTCGCCCAATATACATAATGCTGGCTTTTCAGCAGAAGGTACTAACGCGGAGTATACGTTAGTGCCGATTCAGCCAGAAAATTTTGAACATGAAATTATGGACGTCTTACAAACGTACCAAGGCCTCAATGTGACGACGCCGTATAAACAACGTGTCATGTCTTATTTAGATGTCATATCAGACGTCGCTCAGAAAACCGGAGCTGTTAACACAATCTATCGTGGAGAAGATGGCCTACTCTACGGTGACACAACTGATGGTTTTGGCTTTTGGCAATCGAGTCATATTAAAGCTGGGCAAAATGTTGTGATGATTGGGTGCGGTGGTGCAGCTCGTGCCATTATGGCGACTGTCCCAGAATCCGTGAAGTTGTTTATTTTGAATCGTAAGAGTCCACGGTATGAAGGCTATCAAGAAGTCGTAGCGGACTTGTTAGGGTCAGATGTCCACGACATCGAAACATTTTCTGATTGGGCTGCTGTGGATGTTTTGATCGATGCAACGTCTGTAGGATTAGGTAGTGAAGAGACGGTTCTCAACCAAGAACAGCTGGCTCTTTTACCGGCTAAGGCGCGGGTGATTGATCTCAAATATCGAGGTCAACAATTGACGCCTTTATTGCAGAAGGCACAACAAATTGGATTAGAGACGATGGACGGACAAGCAATGTTATTAGAACAAGCCATCCTAAGTCATCAACAATGGATACAATCAGAACCACATCGAGAAAGTATGATGCAAGCGTTGCGTTAAGACGCGTCAAAAAAGGGGAAAGCTTATGATTATTGTTTTGCGTACGAATGAAGAAGCTCAGGGCCTTTTAAAGGATTTGCAAGAAGCGAATATTGAGCATGTGGTTAACTATCAAAATCGTGTTGGTGTTGCAGGATATACGACTATTGCAGCGTTACCAGTGGCTATCCAAAAGAAGCTACCCGCTGACGTACAAATTGAACAAGCGGCCGCAAACGCAATTCAAGTGTCACGAGCGTTCCATCCAGATGATACGGTGATAGAAACAGCCCATAGTCGAATTGGTGGCGCAGAATTAACATTAATTGCTGGTCCAGATTCAATTGAAAGTGCAACCCACATCGTTGAAATGGCCAAGCAAGTGAAGGCGATGGGAACGACAATTTTACGTGGTGGTTCGTTCAAGCCGCGTACAAATCCATATAGCTTCCAAGGTCTTGGTGAAGAAGGTTTGCAATATCATCGAGCTGCGGCCGATGAATTAGGATTGGATATGATGACTGAGATTATGTCATCACAAGATTTTGATTTAGTGGATACGTATACAGATATTTTCCAAGTAGGGGCACGTAATATGCAAAACTTCAGTTTGTTGAAGTTACTGGGAAAGCAAAACAAGCCAGTTGGATTGAAGCGTGGTATGTCTGCAACAATTGATGATTTATTGAATGCAGCAGAATATATTATGGCGAATGGTAATCCGAATGTCTTTCTAATTGAGCGTGGTATTCGTACTTTTGACGCGAAATATACGCGTAACACATTGGATGTCATGGCCGTGCCTGTTTTACGTGAATTAACGCATTTACCAGTCTTGGTAGATCCATCACACGCTACAGGAAAACGTTCCCTAGTTGTGCCTGGTGCGCGTTCAGCCGTTGCAGCTGGTGCCCAGGGGTTAATGTTTGAAATTCATGAAAATCCAGATGCGGCATTTGTGGATGGAGCACAAGCTATTACGCCAGCAACATTGGCGCATGTGCTGCCGGAACTACAAACAATTCACCAACTCGTGGAGGTATCAGATGATTACCGTTAATACGCAAGATACAAGTTACGAAATTGAACTTGATGACAAGTTACGTGAAGATCTGGGTCAACGTGTAAGTCGTATTTGGACGGCACGGAAGGTGATGATCATTACTGATCATCACGTTGGACCATTGTATCTAGATGAAGTTAGCCAACAATTACGTGATGCTGGTTTCACTGTTGCGACAACGACAGTTAACGCTGGTGAAGGGGCTAAGTCAATCGCAGTCGCTGAAAAGATTTTAACGCGTATGACAGAACTAGGTTTCACGCGATCAGATGGTGTCTTTGCTTTAGGTGGTGGTGTTGTCACTGACTTATCAGGGGTCATCGCCTCATTGTATATGCGTGGGATTGGGCTAATTCAAATGCCAACCTCACTACTAGCACAAGTTGATGCGAGTATTGGTGGAAAAACCGCGTTAAACTTAGCGGGCATTAAAAATGTGATTGGGTCATTTTATCAGCCTGATTTGGTTTTGGTTGATCCAAGTACCTTAGCAACAATGCCAGCCCGTGATTATGCAGCTGGTTATGCTGAAGTGATTAAAATGAGTTTATTAGCGGGTGGCGAATTTGCTGAAATGACAGGAGCGATTACATCACTAGCGGATGTTCGTGAACATCAAATGCCCCTAATTGAAGCGTCAATTCTCTTTAAAAAGAAAATTGTTGAAGAAGATGTATTTGATCATGGCCAACGTCAGACGTTGAATTTTGGTCATACATTTGGGCATGCCATCGAATTGTTATCAGACGGTGAGTTACGTCATGGTGAGGCAATTGGTATTGGGATGGTCACAATGTCTGACCGTTTTGAGCGAGATGGTTATACAGAGGCAGGAACCACTGAAGCAATTGTGCAACGTTTGCAGGCGGTTAAATTACCTGTCTTTTCACAATTGTTTAGTCATCCAGATTTCCTATCATCATTAACACATGATAAGAAACAACGTGGTCAACAAATTGATCTGATTGGTTTGGCCAAAGTGGGTGAACCAGTCATGCTCCAAAAAACAATGGCTAAGTTACCAGAATTTATTGAAGGAATGTAAGTATGCGTTATATGACAGCCGGCGAAAGCCATGGACCAGAAGAAGTTGCGATTGTTGAAGGTATCCCTGCAGGGATGCCGCTTTCTGCAGCGGACATTAATCATGAATTACAACGACGCCAACGTGGATACGGTCGAGGTGGACGTCAATTAATTGAAAAGGATACTGTCACTATTATGGGTGGTATCCGTCATCAAGTAACTTTAGGATCACCAATTGCCTTGAATGTGCATAATGATGATCATAATAACTGGACAGCTATTATGGATCCTGATGCCGAAGCGACACCTGAAAATACGACACGAAAAGTCTTGCGACCACGCCCTGGTCATGGTGACTTAGTCGGTGGTATTAAGTATGGACATAAGTCTGATTTACGTAATGTTTTAGAACGTTCATCAGCACGTGAAACAGTGATGCGAGTGGCTGTAGGTGCGGTTGCTCGTAAGCTACTTAAATTGTTGGACATTGATGTCCATGGCATTGTTTTGAATGTAGGACCTGTTTGGACTGACACTGAAAAGATTCTATCTTTCCCTAATCTAGCCAGCATGCGTGAAACAAGTGAAGGATTTGAAACCCGTACACTTGATGAAAAAACGGACGCTGCTATGCGTGAATTGATTGACGCAACGAAAGTCAATCGTGATACAGTCGGTGGAACGGTTCAAGTCATGGCAACGGGTGTACCAGTTGGGCTTGGTTCATACGTTTCGGCAGATACAAAATTAGATGCAAAAATTGGTCAAGCAATCTTAGGTATTAATGCGTTTAAGGGTGTGGAATTTGGTGGTGGTTTTGCGAATGCTGAAAAATTCGGTAGCGAAGTCATGGATGAAATTTACTGGACCGAAGAACGTGGTTTCTATCGTGGATCAAATAATTTAGGTGGTTTTGAAGGTGGCATGACGAACGGAGAGATGATTGTGGTTAAAGGAGTTGTAAAGCCAATTCCAACACTATATCGTCCGATGCAAAGTGTTGATATTGACACGCATGAAAATCATCGTGCCTCAATTGAACGCTCTGATACAACGGCTGTTTCAGCCGCAGTTGTCATTGCGGAAGCCATGGTGGCCATTGAATTGGCCAAAGCCATTTTAGATAAATTCGATGCAGATAATATGGAGACATTGATTGCGCAAGTTGCTGCACATCGTAAAGCCGTGCGTGAATTCTAATGGGTATAAAACAGTTAAAATCAGCACCAGCAGGTTTACAAGGAAGCGTTCAAGTTCCAGGCGATAAAAGCATGTCACATCGTGCGGTGATGTTTGGGAGTGTCGCAAACGGTCAAACAAAAATTACCGGTTTGTTGGCATCGGAGGATATTGAACGTACGATGACTGTCTTTCAACAGATGGGCGTTAGCATGACACAAGAAGATGGTTGTTGGCTAATTGATGGGATTGGCTTTGATGGCTTACATGCACCACAAGAAGCACTAGATATGGGTAATTCAGGAACCACAACGAGGCTATTACTAGGTCTTTTAGCGGGGTCTGCATTTCCTTTGACCTTCTATGGTGATCAAAGTTTGTCTAAGCGACCATTAGGTCGGGTTTTAACACCATTGAAAGACATGGGCGTTATGTTACAAACAGAGACAAATGCCTTGCCAGTCACACTAACTGGTAAGGTTGCCTTACACGGTATTTCTTACACGCTACCAATGGCATCAGCACAAGTTAAAAGCGCCATCTTGTTGGCTGGATTACAAGCAAGTGGGACGACAACGGTTATCGAACCAATGCCAACACGTGACCATACCGAACGTATGTTACGTGAATTTGGTGTTGATGTAACGGTACGAGATAACGCTATTAGTGTGCAAGGTGGTCCACAGTTAACCGGAACGAACGTGATAATTCCTGGGGATATGTCATCAGCTGCGTTTTGGCTTACTGCGGGATTACTTGTCCCAAATAGTCAGATTACCATTACACAAGTGGGGGTTAATCCAACACGTGTTGGTCTATTACGTTTATTGGAACGTATGGGGGCCAACTTCCCAGCGTTAGCAACAAGCGATGACGTAGAACCCGTCATGGATTTACAGGTGGCGACACAAGACTTACAGGCGATTACTGTTACAGCAGAAGATGTGCCACAAGCCATTGATGAAATGCCATTGTTAGTATTGGCAGCGACACAAGCTAAAGGAACCACCGTTATTTCTGGTGCGAGTGAGTTACGTGTGAAGGAATCTGATCGTATTACTGCTGTGACGACTGAGCTGAACAAGTTAGGCGCCCATATTGAAGAACGCCCTGATGGGTTTGTGATTCATGGTGGGACACCGTTGGCTGTATCTGAACCAACGATCGTTGAAGTTTATGACGATCATCGGATTGGGATGATGCTTGCTATCGCAGCGTTAATTACTGATGGAGAGGTCCAATTATCGGACGGTAATGTTGTCGATATCTCTTACCCAACGTTTTTCAATGATTTAGAAAAATTAATGCAATAAGTCTAATGGAAGGAAGTGGTCATAATGAAATTGATATTAATTGGTTTTATGGGAGCGGGGAAAACAACCACCGCAGAATTACTTAGCCAACAATTAGATGTTCCCATGTGGGATACAGATGTGATGCTGACGAAAGCAACTAGGCAAACGCCTAGTGAGATTTTTGCAACACAAGGTGAGACTGTCTTTCGAAAATTAGAGCAGGATATTTTACGAAAATCTTTGAATGAAAATGGTGTTTTAGCAACAGGTGGTGGTGTGATTGAAAAAGCCGAAAACCGCGTGTTACTAAAAAATACGATGATTCCTGTGTATTATTTATCAGGGAGTTTTGGTCAAACCATGGAACGTATCGTGGACGATACAGACCGCCCGATTTTACAAACAAATAGCTTAGCGGCGGTTGGGGAATTGTGGCGTGAACGTCTACCTAAATACACAGAAGCAGCAGACATCACGATTCATACAGACAATAAAACACCGCAAGCAATTGTGGATGAAATTTTGGCACATCATCGGGCACACTATGAGTAAAAAATTACGAATCGGTCAGAAAAATCGTCCGGGGAATCGCCCGTTTATTGCGATTCCAATACAAGCTAAGAACAAGCAAGAGTTATCTACATGTGTACGGATAGCGAACGAATCACATGCAGATGTGATTGAATGGCGAATTGATGCTTGGCAAGATTTGCAAACATTAACACCAACCGTTATTGTGGCAACCATTGCGGAAATTCAGCAGCCAATGATCCTGACTTGGCGAACAGCCGAAGAAGGTGGTCAAAAAGCCTACGACAGGAATGCATATTATCGTCTGTACAAAACGGCTATTACGTCAGGCGTGGGAGCGATTGATCTTGAAGTACGATGGATTAAAGAGTTAGCCGAGTTACGTGCATTAGCCAACCAGTATGATGTCCCCGTCATTGCATCACGTCATGATTGGGAATGGCCCATCGATATGACTGAGCGATTGATGTCATTGAAAGATCTACCTGTCGATATCATTAAATACGCTGTAACAGTTGAGCATGAAGAGCAAGTAACTCAGCTATTAATGACAACACAGACATTGTCTGAAATGACAGAGCAACCGCTTATTACGATGGGGATGGGATCGTATGGTAGTGCAACAAGACTAGATGGTTTTACATATGGGTCACAATTAACATTTGCGCATCTAGGTGTAACGTCTGCGCCAGGTCAGTTAACGTTGCATGAAGTGCGAAATCATTTCGAGGTAGATTGAGTGATTTGAATGTCGTCGTGATTGTTCGAAATGCTCTATATAATTACCAACTTAAATGCATACAAAAAACGTCTTGAATTTGAATGTTCAAGACGTTTTTTATTGTTTATAGGTTATCTGTGAAGATACGTGGTGCCTTAAGTACTAGTAGGACCAAGACCACCATTGTAATCAATGTTTTTGGAATGATGACAGTTGCGTTGTAAACCAATGAGTAGATAAAGACTGATTGGTTTTGTGGTGCAAAACTGGCATAGAATACAACACCGGCAATTGTGTGTGGAACTAATTCTGCAAGACCAGCAATTAATGTAGCAAAGCTAGCTGAAAGTGATGCCTTGTTAAGTTGTCCAGCAGATAATTGTGCTTGGAAAGTCTTAGAATAGATACCAGCTAGTCCAATAACAGCGATGGCTAGTGGGTAGTCTAATAACATTTGGAAAATGTTAACGAAGAATCCACCAAGCATAAAGCTAAGTAATCCAGTTAGGAAACCGGTTGTGATACCAACACCTGCACCGCGACGTAGCGCGATAACAATGATAGGCAACATACCCAATGAAATACTTCCACCTTGTGGCATGCGGAATAGGACAATTTGGTCCAAGACGATGGCTAAGGCCATGAAAATGGCGATTTCAATGGTCACCCGGATGTTACGTTGTTGCATAATATATACTCCTCCTAGAGCGGTATGTGTTGTTCTAACGTGTGTTAAAACATAGTTATAACGAACCGACCGCCCAGAGCAAAGTAAAAACCCCGGTTAATGAGGCCATAGTAGCTATGGTCTGTGATTAACTGGGGTTTTGTTTAATATCTATCATTAATAAACAAAACCAAGCTTCCTACGCCAGTACTAACTGGATCAGGTTCATGGGTATTATCTCAGCCTTTCGGCACCCCAGCATGGTCGATTCGTTTCAATTTAATAGTATAGCGGGTTACTGCTTTTATTGCAATGAACTAAATGCCTTTTGTATCCAATGTCTTTAACTTACCACGGAATTGTGACAAGTCTGTGTAGCCACGGCGTTCCATTTCAGCAATTAGTTCAGCATTCAATCGTTCAAATACGGCAGGACCTTCTTGGTACAAAGTTGTTCCGATTTCAACGATTTCGGCACCAGCAAGGACCAAATCGTAGACATCACGTCCGTTTGTGACCCCACCAGTTCCGATAACCTTAATCTCTGGACGCAAGCGTTCACGTAGGGCACGGACATTGGCCAAGGCAGTTGGCTTAGCGATTGCACCACCCAAACCACCAAATCCACCCTTAGGTGAAATTGTGACTGTGTCTGTTTCTGGGGCGATTGTTAATCCGTTACCAATTGAATTGATTGAGTTAACAAAGGCTAGTGGGAACTTGTTTAAGATTGCAGCAATTTGATCAAAGTGTGCAATATCGAAGAATGGTGGCAACTTTACGCCAACACGCTTTGTGAAGAAAGTGAAGATTTCTGTCAACAAAGCTTCTGTTGTTTCAAAGTCGTAGGCGATTTGTGGCTTCCCAGGTACGTTAGGGCATGAGAAGTTCAATTCAATCAAGCCATCGAATTCAGATTCTTGAATACGACGCATAGCGTATAGAATTTCTTCGTGTGTAATCCCGGCAGTTGAAAGGAAAATAGGCTTTTCGTGTTGGTACTTTTCAACGTATTCGATGTAGTATTCCAAGCCGTAGTTAGGCAACCCCATAGAATTAATTGAGCCAATTGGCATGTCTGCGTAACGAATTCCTTCGTTTCCCTTACGGGCGTTTGGTGTCGCGGTCTTTGTTACAAGACTTGCTGCACCTGGTGCAGTACGGATTTGATCGAGTTCCTCAATCGATTGGCAATTAATCCCGGCAGCATTCAAAAGAATGCCATCAAAGTCGAAACCTGCAATGCTCGCTGTCAAAGTCGTCATGGTAAATCTCCTTAAATATGTGGTTGGTAAAAACTGTTTAAAACATTTTACCAACGTTTGGTGAAAAAATCTACAATTTTACTAAATGATTTTAAATTCTTTGGTATACCACTGAATAACGACAGAATTGTGGGCTGGTAGTAGCCCGAAAGCAGTAAATTTGCTAAAATAGGAGATATTAAGAGAGATATTCTAAACTAATTGGAGGCATATCGTGGAGTCTAAATTAAAAGTCTTTGGTTTGTCCGTGAGTCGTGAACTAGCAGAAGCAACGGTTCGTGAAATGGGCATTGCCTTAGGAGAAGTTGAAATTAAAACTTTTTCAGATGGTGAAATCTATGAACGTGTCTTAGAAAGTATTCGTGGAGATGATGTCTTTGTCATCTCATCAATTTCAGGTGAAGCTAATGATAGTTTCATGGAAATCATGATTTTGATTGATGCATTACGTCGTGCATCAGCACGTACAATTAACGTTGTTATTCCATATTATGGATATGGACGTTCTGATCGTAAGGCTAAGGCCCGTGAAGCAATCACAGCTAAGCTAATTGCGTCATTACTTGAAATGAATGGTGTTGATCGTGCGGTTTCAATTGATTTCCACGCTGACCAAATTCAAGGATTCTTCAATATTCCAGTTGACTTGTTGCGTGCCGCTCCATTGTTAGCTGAATACTTTGTGGCCCATGACTTAACAGAAAATCTAGTTGTGGTCTCACCAGACCATACTGGAGCTGGTCGTGCACGTCGCTTCGCGGAATTCTTGGACGCACCTTGGGGTGTTGTGAATGATCATGTGGCGAAGACAAACCCATCTTCTCCAGATGCAATTGTGGGAGATGTTGCTGGTCGTCGTGCCATCATCATTGATGACATTATTGATACCGGTGAACGTATGGCAATCACAGCGAAAGCATTGCACGAAAATGGTGCAACGGATGTTTACGTTGTTGCGACACATGCGGTATTCTCTAAGCGTGCAGGTGCACGTTTGGCGGCTGATGAAAATGTGACGAAGATTATCGTGACAGATACAAACGCCATCACGCCAGAAAACCAATCTGATAAATTAGATGTCCTATCAGTTGCGCCAGTATTGGCTCGTGCAATTCATGATATTCATGAAGAAATTTCATTGGATAAATTACGCATTGCACAAAATGATCCAGATACATTTCATCTAAATAAAAAACAATAAAAATCATTTAAGGAAAAGGAAGTAGTTAATATGGTTTATGCTGCACAAGAAGATCGTTACGAAAAGATGCCTTATCGTCGTGTTTCAGACTCAGGGTTAATTTTGCCTGATTTGAGTTTGGGATTCTGGCGTAACATGGGTGACCAACGTCCACTTGCTGATTCAAAGAGTGTTATTTTGGAAGCATTTGATAATGGAATCTTTTCATTTGACCACGCGTCAAATTACGGACCATCAAATGGAACTGCTGAAGACACATTTGGTGCGGTTTACAAGAGTGACTTGAAGCCTTACCGTAATGAATTGGTTATTACAACAAAGGCTGGTTACCACATGTGGCCAGGACCTTACGGAGAATTCTCAAGTAAGAAGACTTTGACAAACGCATTAGACCTTTCATTGCAACGTATGCACTTGGATTATGTTGACATTTTCTACGCACACCGTTGGGATCCAGAAACAAACTTGCGCGAAACAGCGGAAGCTTTGGATTTGTTGGTTCGTCAAGGTAAGGCTTTGTACATTGGGGTTTCTAATTACACTGCTGAACAAACAGCCGCAATTGCTGAAATCTTTGAAGAATTGCACACACCATTTATTGGTAACCAAATGTCATATAACATGTTGAACCGTGAAGCAGAAAAGGACAACATGTTGGATATCTTGGACGAACACCATGCTGGTTTGATTGCCTATGGACCATTGGCTGAAGGTTTGTTGACTGATCGTTACCTAGACGGTATCCCAGCTGACATGCCATTGCACCGTTCAAATGCCTTTATTGCTGAAAACCCTGAAAAGGCTGTTAAGCAATTGAATGAATTGAACGAATTGGCTAAGAACCGTAACCAATCATTGGCACAAATGGCTATGGCTTGGTTGTTGAAGGACCCACGTGTTGGTTCATTGGTGTTTGGTGCAACGTCATCAAAGCACTTGCAAGCTAACATTGCAGCAATGCAAAACTTGTCATTTACTGCAGATGAATTGACTGCAATTGATAATATTTTGAAGTAAAAATAGAGGGCCGATTACTGACTAACGTTGGTATATCGGTCTTTTTATATGCTACAGTATGGCAGAAAAATTAAGGTTATATTGTGCTTGACCCACTACTATACACGGTGTAATATATAGTATATAGAAAACAGTATTGAAGGAGTGCTTATGGATATTCAAGTCCCCACAGTTGTACTAGATGGTACAGTCTTGGCGATATTGGCCAAGGAAGATACCTACGGTTATGTGATTACGAAGACAATGCAAGAACACATGAATGTTAGTGAATCAACGATGTATCCCGTATTACGTCGTTTGAAAAAAAATAATTACTTAATTAATTACGATGAACCTTATGAAGGTCGTATTCGTCGTTACTATCAAATTACTGATGAAGGGCGTGCGCACTTAGTAGAAATTCAAGCGGCTTGGAAGCATTTCCGAACGTCTGTGAATACATTGTTATTGGAGGAAGAGCAAAATGATTGATCAATATTTTACGGAAGTTGAAAGCTACTTGAGCGGTGTACCTGTCGCTGAACAAGAAGAAATGTTTCAATTTTATAAAGAGCAAGTGCTTGAATCTGGTATGACAATGGCCGAAGTAGAAGCGAAATATGGAACGCCAAAGCAATTTGCACGTAACATTCGCCTAGAATACTTCATGGACTTAGACGATGCGCCAGAAAGTCAAAACGTGACACCACAACAACGTACAAAGCAACGTACACGTATGATTTGGTTGATTATTTTGGGATTGTTTGCAAGTCCAATTTTGATTCCAGTTGCCATCGGTGTGTTGTTCATGCTTGGGCTTGGTTTCTTCTTCTTCTTGATGATTGTATTAGGAATCTATGCCGGAGTGGTTGGGGTCTTAGCCGGAGGTGTTGCCGCATTGATTTTTGGTGCAACATTGTTATCACAATCAATTGCGACTGGAATTTTCTTCATGGGATTGGGATTGTTGATGACAGGATTAACAATCGTTATGACACCAATTGTGTTGAATATTACGCAATGGTTGTTTGACGTCTTCATGCAATTCATGAAGTGGATTGGTCGTCGTTTTGTCGCTCGTCGCGATAAGCAACCAGTAGAAGGAGGACAAAACTAATGTTTAAGTTGAAGAAACCGTTAATTATTGGTGGTGTCATCGTTGCTGCTGGTGCAGCGATGATGATTGGGTCAGCTAACAAAGCCAACTTTGATTTTGGTTGGGACAAAGGTCCTAAGCTAGTGACTGTGCGCCAAAATAAAGAAGTATTTAAAGATGTAAAAAATCTAACTGTAAATGCCAATGCAGGAATGGTTCGTATTGTTGAAGGTTCTGAATGGTCAGTGACAACCTGGGCTGTCGACGGGCAACAAGCCACTGCGACAAAAAAGGATGATCGTTTAACGGTTGATACATTGAAGGATGAATCAGTCTTACGTGGTGTCTTCTTATCAACACCAGAGGCCTTCCAATATTCTGCCCTAGTTACTGTGCCTACAGGAACTAACATTGATGAATTGAACTTATCAATGGAAGATGGTGGAATTGTTATTGATGGTATTTCTGCCAAAAAGACAAAAACAACAACTGGTCGTGGTGGATTGAACTTACATGAGTTTAAGGGTGAGTCATTAGAAATGACGACTAAGGATGGACGTTTGGCAATGGATGATGTCACGTTAAAGTCATTGAAGTTTACGGGGCGTGATGCTTATGTATACGGATCATACGTTAAGGTAACAGAAGCTAGCCAAATCGATATCCGTGATGGTAGTGTGAACTTGTCACGTGTGCAAGCACCAGGATTTAACTTGAAGTCAGGTGATTTTGACGATGCCTATGTTCACATGACTAAGTTTAGTGAAGAAGATGAACGCGTTGATTTTGAAAGTGTCAACTATGGCTACGAAGATGAAGCTGTCTTTGGAGATGATGAATCTGAAAAAGAATATCACGACCAAAAAGATAAGCTAAAAGAAAAGAAGACGTTAGAAAAGGGTGATCAAAAGAACGCTCTGAAAGTAACTGTTCGTAATGGACAAATTCTTTTCTACGAAATGGATAAGTAATTGTCAGGAACTACTAGCACATAAGATGTTAGTAGTTCTTTTTTGGCTATTGAACTTATTTTAATAAAGCGGGTTAATGGTATAGGTATCGTCAGTATAAATACACATAAAATGTCATGAAAGTTGCTTTTATTTCTATAGCAAACGTGCCGAAAAGGCGCTAAATATGTTAAACTGAAAAAGAATTCACGTTTTAAAGGAGGTCTGGCATGTTAGTTTTACCTGATGCATTTGTGACCAAATACCAAGCATTGCTTGGTGATGACGCAGATGATTTTTTTGCGGCTCTACATGAGCCAGCCAGCAAAGCCTACCGTGTGAATCCATTGAAAGCAAATCCAAACCCATTTGATACCGACTCAGGGGAAGCAATTCCTTGGAGTCGTTTTGGCTTTTATGGCCAAGTTAATGGACATTCAGTGGACCATACGACAGGTGTTATCTATTCTCAAGAACCTTCAGCGCAATTAGTCGCTGAATTAGCTGCACCAAAACCAGGACAACGCGTTTTGGATTTAGCCGCAGCACCAGGAGGTAAATCAACGCATCTTGCGGCATTTATGCAACAAGAAGGGTTATTGATCTCAAATGAAATTAGCCGTAAACGCGCAGGGATTTTAAGTGAAAACATGGAACGTTTTGGTGTTCAAAATGCTCTTGTGACGAATCACGATGCTACAACTTTGGCGAAACATTTCCCGGAATATTTCGATACGATTGTTTTGGATGCGCCTTGTTCAGGGGAAGGTATGTTCCGAAAGGACCATGATGCCGTTGATTATTGGACGGCAGATTACCCACAAGAAAATGCTGATCGTCAAAAAGATATCTTAACGGATACCATTACGATGCTAAAGCCAGGGGGAACGCTTGTATATTCAACATGTACCTTTGCGCCAGAAGAAGACGAACAAGTCATTGCTTGGCTGTTGGCTGAGTATCCAGAATTCAGTGTTGTACCTGTTGATATGCCAGAAGGTGTTGATGCTGGGCGTCCAGAATGGGCAGATGGTAATCCTGCATTAGCGGATACTGTGCGTCTATTCCCACACCATGTTTCTGGTGAAGGACATTTTATGGCCAAGTTGCATAAAGCAGACGCTGAAAGTGATGTTCGTGAACCTAAGCTAGCGAAAAGTAATCTGACGAAAGAACAACAAGAACTGTGGACAGATTTTGCTGATAATCAATTAGTTACGCCGCTAAACCGTGTATTACACGCATTTGGTGACCAATTATATGCATTACCAGTGGACGCACCAGACTTGAATAATTTACAAGTATTACGTGCGGGTCTGCACTTGGGAACTTTTAAGAAAAAGCGTTTTGAACCAAGTTTGGCCTTAGCCTTAGCTATGCCAAGTGATGCTTTTCAACATGCGGTAGCGTTAACCCAAGAACAATGGGCAGCGTACGTGCATGGTGATACCTTTATGATGACTAATCAAGACTTGGTCAATGGTTGGTACATCTTAACGTTTAATGGGAATGGTGTCGGCTTTGGAAAGTATGTGAATGGACAGATGAAGAACTTCTATCCAAAGGGCCTACGCTTTTTACCACGTTAAAAACGATTAAAAATTAAAATTACAGAGGAGCACAAGATAATGAATGAACAAAGCTTGAGTGCTGAAGAAGTACAAAATGTCGCTGCTTTATCAAAATTAGAATTAACAGCGGAAGAAACAGATATCATGACTGACCATTTGGAAAAGATTTTTGATGTGGTCTTCATGCTTGAAGGGGTTGATACAACTGGTGTTAAGCCAACATACAGCCCAACTGACCTACAAATGACTTTGCGTGCTGACGAAGCGGTAAACGCAGGACAAGCAGAAGAATTGTTGGCAAATGCACCTGAACGTAAGGGTGACTACATTAAGGTGCCAGCCATTCTTGAAGGAGGGGCAAGTAACTAATGAACTACTTAACAACTGATTTAGAAACGTTGCATGCGCAACTTGTAAACAAGGAAATTACTGCTGAAGCATTAGTTGAAGCAACACTTGATAACATCGCTGCGACAGATGAAACATTTGCGGCTTTCATTACTGTAATGAAGGAAGAAGCGTTGGCTCAAGCTCGTGAACTAGATGCCAAGGGAATTGACGTTGATGACGTTTTGTCAGGTATTCCTTACGGAATTAAAGACAACATCGTAACAAAGAATGTGTTAACGACTGCTGCATCAAAGATGTTGGCTAACTTCACACCAATTTACGAATCAACAGTAACAGACATGTTGGCACAACGTGGTGCCGTTGGTGTTGGTAAGTTGAACTTGGACGAATTTGCCATGGGTTCAACAACTGAAACATCATACTTCAAGAACACAAAGAATGCTTGGGACACAACTAAGGTGCCTGGTGGATCATCTGGTGGTTCAGCCGTTGCAGTTGCCGCTGGTCAAGTACCATATGCACTTGGAACTGACACTGGTGGATCTGTTCGTCAACCTGCTGCATTCAACGGTATTGTTGGAATGAAGCCAACCTACGGTCGTGTATCACGTTGGGGTGTTATTGCCTTTGCGTCATCATTTGACCAAGTTGGAGTTTTGACACGTACGGTTAAGGATAACGCCCATGTCTTGGGTGCTATTGCTGGACACGATGCGAATGACCAAACAAGTTCTCACTTGGCTGTGCCTGATTACACAGCTAACTTGGGAAACGACTTAACAGGTATGAAGATTGCGGTACCAGAAGAATACTTCGGAGCCGGAATTCATGAAGACGTTAAGGAGGTTGTCCACAATGCCATTGAACAATTGAAGGCATTGGGTGCAACTGTGGATACAGTTTCATTGCCACACACACGTTACGGTGTGGCGGCCTACTACATTCTTGCATCAGCTGAAGCATCATCAAATCTACAACGTTTTGATGGTATTCGTTACGGTTACCGTGCTGAAGATATCAAGAACCTAGAAGAACTATACATCAAGAGCCGTTCTGAAGGATTTGGGGATGAAGTTAAGCGTCGTATTATGCTTGGAACATACTCATTGTCAGCTGGTTCATACGACAAGTTCTACAAGAAGGCTGCACAAGTACGTACATTGTTGGCTAATGACTTTAAGAAGGTATTCTCAGAATACGATTTGATTGTCGGACCAACAGCGCCAAGTGTTGCTTATGACTTTGGTGAAAACCCAGACGATCCAGAAGTAACTTACATGAACGATGCGTTGACAATCCCAGTTAACATGGCTGGATTGCCAGGAATGTCAATTAATGCTGGATTCAGCAATGGATTGCCAGTTGGAATGCAATTGATTGCGGACGCCTTTAACGAAGAAAAGATTTACCAAGCTGGTTATGCGTTTGAACAAGCAACCCGCTTATTTGAAAAAGTACCAGGAGGTGCCAACTAATGGCCGTGCCAAATTTTGAAACAACGATTGGACTTGAAGTCCACGTCGAATTAAAGACAAACTCAAAAGCAATGTCACCATCACCTGTGCAATATGGTGCTGAAGCGAACCAAAACACTAACGTCATTGACTGGGGTTACCCAGGTGTTTTGCCATCAGCTAACCAAGGTGCTTTGGAAGCTGGAATGATGGCGGCAACAGCCTTGAACGCCGAAGTAACACGTGACCTAACATGGGACCGTAAGAACTACTTCTACCCAGACAATCCAAAGGCTTACCAAATCACACAAAGTGAAACACCAATTGGTCAAAATGGTTGGTTGGACATCACGATTGATGGTGAAACAAAGCGTGTTGGAATTACTGAAATGCACGTTGAAGAAGATGCGGGTAAGAACACCCACGCTGATGATGGTTATTCATATGTGGATTTGAACCGTCAAGGAACTCCTTTGATTGAAATTGTTGGAGCACCTGATTTGCACACACCAGATGAAGCTTACGCTTATTTGGAAGCTTTGCGTCAAGCCATCCAATTTACAGGAATTTCTGACGTTAAGATGCAAGAAGGATCAATGCGTGTTGACGCTAACATCTCTATTCGCCCAGTCGGTTCTAAGGAACATGGTACAAAGGTCGAATTGAAGAACTTGAACTCATTTAACTACGTACGTAAGGGATTGATTTTTGAAGAAAACCGTCAAGCTAAGATTTACATGGCTGGTGGTACAATCAAGCAACAAACACGTCGTTTTGATGAATCAACTGGTGAAACAATCTTGATGCGTGAAAAGGAAACAGCGGATGATTACCGTTACTTCCCAGAACCTGATTTGGCACCTGTTCATGTAACAGATGCTTGGTTAGCTGAAGTTGCGGCTAAGTTGCCTGAATCAGCACCTGTCCGTCGTGAACGTTACGTCTCTGAATTGGGATTAGAAGCTTACGACGCAGAAGTGTTGACACAAACACTAGAAATGGCGAACTTCTTTGACGCAACAGTCGTTGAAGGAGCAAACCCTAAGCGTGCAGCTAACTCCTTGATGGGTGATGTAAATGCCTACTTGAACGAAAAGCAATTGGACCTACAAGAAACAGCATTGACGCCAGCACACTTGGCCCAAATGATTAACTTGATTGATGATGGTACAATCTCAACCAAGATGGCTAAGCGTGTCTTTACAGCGATTACTAAGGGAGAAAACCCTGGTGAATTCGTTGAAGCAAATGGTTTGAAGCAAATGTCAGATCCAGCAGAATTGCAACCAATTATTGCTGGTATTTTGGATGCTAATGAACAATCAATTGTGGACTTCCATAATGGTAAGGACCGTGCGGTTGGCTTCTTGGTTGGACAAATCATGAAGGCAACTAAGGGAAATGCTAATCCAAATGTGGTAAATGATATCTTGATGACTGAATTGTCAGCTCGCAAGCCAGCCTAATTTAAGGTTCAGCTCGCATACTAGTTAACATGACAGTCAGTTAAATACTGATGATTTAGGAGAACTAGTATGATGAAGCGAGCACGTATTATTTATAATCCGACATCAGGCCGCGAAGCAATTCGTCGTGACTTGGTAGATATTTTAAACGTGTATGAAACGGCCGGTTATGAAACCAGTGCATTTGCGACTACTGCTGAAGAAGACTCAGCACGTAATGAAGCACTTCGTGCAGCAAACGATGGATTTGAGTTGATTGTTGCGGCTGGTGGTGACGGGACGATTAATGAAGTTGTGAACGGAATTGCCAGTTTAGATAATCCACCTCTTTTGGCCATTATTCCAGCTGGAACAACGAATGATTACGCGCGTGCGTTGCACATTCCACGTGATAGCCCCTTGGAAGCCGCTGAGGTTATCCTTAAAGGGCGCGCAGCACGTATGGATATTGGGCAAGCAAACGACAATTACTTTGTTAATATTGCAGCGGGTGGTACTTTGTCAGAATTGACATATTCGGTACCATCAAAGCAAAAGTCAATGTATGGCTATTTGGCGTATGTGCTAAAGGCAGCAGAGATGTTACCACAAGTTCATCCAATGGATATTGAAGTTGAGTATGATGGTGGAACATATCGAGGACCAGCCTCAATGTTCTTCTTAGCCTTAACAAATTCCGTAGGTGGATTTGAGCAATTGGTACCAGATGCTCGTTTAGATGATGGTAACTTTACGTTACTGGTTGTGAAAACAACCAAGCTGAATGAGCTGTTGGTATTAGTTACAGAAGCACTACAAGGAAAGCACGTCGATGACGAGAATTTGCTGTATGTTAAATCATCACAAGTTAAAATCACGCCGCTTTCAACAAATACTGCACCTGTTCGTATCAATTTAGATGGGGAATACGGTGGAGATGCGCCAACAACTTTTGTTAATCATCGTGCCTTGATTACGATGGTGACAGGGATTGATGAAGACACAGAGAAAAATCCATTTACGCAAGAGATTCTGTCACTTGATATGTAATGGCAATTAATTAGAAAAAGTATGGTAGGGAGACCTATCATACTTTTTCTTTTGGCGATAAACCGATTAACTTGTGGTAAAATGGGCATACTATATTCAGATAAGAGAGTGAGGTCACGACATGCCGTTCGCAGATTTATATGAGCAAATCAACAAGCAAATGAATCGTCATGAAGGTGCTCACATTGGTGATCAAGAACGTTGGCACATTCTTCGTGAAGTGTTGGACTGGATTGGTCGACCTGATGAAAAATTACGATTTATTCACATTGTTGGGACGGATGGTAAGCACGCCACCGGCGCAATGACAGCCGCCATTTTAACGGCCGCCAACTATAAAACTGGGCGTTTCACAACACCAGCGATTATGAATGATTGCGACATGATTCTGGTTGATAATGAATCAATCACCCAAGAAGAATTTGTATTGAGTTTCCAACGGATTTTAGAAGAAATTAAACGTCATGGTGGAGATATTACAACGCTAAGTCGTTTTGAATGGTGGTTTTTGGTATCAATTGAACATTTCCGTCGTCAAGAAGTGAAGTATGTTGTGCTTGAAGCTGGAATTGATGGTATGTGTGATCCAACGAATGCCATTTTAGAAACGTTATTAGTGGCCTTTACACATATTGATTTTGACTATAAGACAGGGCAAACACCACAAAGTCATCAACTGACAGCTATTGCATTAGATAAGAGTGGTGCCATTAAACCAGGTGCAGTTGTCGTCAATATGCCGGGACAACATCATGAAGTGACGAAGGTATTAAAGACAGTCACAGCCGAAAAAAATGCGGTGTGGTATAGTCGTCGTCCTAAGATTACTGTGATGAAAACTGATCCGACGGGGATGGTTTTGAAATTAGATGATGGAATTGAAATGCGTCTATCTGTGGTTGGAAGTGACCATCTAAAGAATTTAGCCAATGTCTTACAAATCATTGGTTACTTACAAGAAACTGGCGCTCATATTTCATTGGTTAATATTGCGGAAGCATTAGCGTATCTCAAGATATCAGGTCGAATGACTTATGATGCTGCGCATGATATTTTGTTTGATGGTGCTGATTCAACGACAACAATGGAACATTTATTGAGTTCGATTAAATCTTGGCATCTACAAGCAAAGCCAATTTTTGTACTTGGATTACGTAAAGATGAAAATTGGCGTGAAATTTTAGACATGGTCCTACCATACACAGACCAAGTGATTGCGGTCACACCTGCACATCACGAAGGGATGCATGCTGATGAATTGGCTGCTAAAATTGTGATGCAAAGTAATGTGAATGTGGAAGTAGCCGATGATTCAACCGCAGCAATCAATTTGGCGCGTCGTGCTCGTCGTGACACAAATCGTATGATTGTTGTGACAGGATCATTGTTTACGTTACGTGCGATCAACAAGGAAGGACTAACATTTGATGAATATTAAGCGTTTGGTTATTGCCTCAAATAATTCACATAAAACAGCTGAAATGGCTGAATATTTTGCATTATTAGGGCAAGAAGTCATTAATTATCGAGAATTGCATGAACAGGTGCAGTTTCCAGCTGAATCAGAGACGGATATGGCTTATAATATGCAAATGAAGGCAGAAACAATCCACAAAATTTTACCAAATGAGTATATTTTAGCGGATGATTCAGCCTTGTTTATTCCAAGTATTCCAGAGCATTTTGGTGTCACAACAATGCGTGAATTTAAGGCGCATCAATTACGTGGCGATGATGAAATCAATCAATATATTTTAGACCAATTAGATAATGGCATAGATCGTGCAGGATACTTACAAGCTAATTTCTATTTAATTACGCCAACTGGAGAACACTTTGATGTTGTTCAAACGGGTGGTGTTGAAATTGCCCAAGCTGCACGAGGAAACAATGGTATTGATGCGCTGATGGTGACTGAGAATGGGCAGACATTGGGCGAAATGCCGGTGGATGAACGAATCGACTATGCGCATCGTGGGCGAGCAGCTAAAGCGTTATTAGCGATGTTGGCAGAGCGTTAAGCGAACGAGGGGAAAACAGATGCAATTAACGGCAGAACAAATTACAAATTTATTAACAGATGAATACTTACTACAAGAAACGCCTGATTTTAAAGGGGTGTTTACACATCTAGCTTATAATTCAAATGATGTCCAAACAGGGACATTATTGTTTATCAAAGGGAATTTTAAGCCAGAATACTTAGTTGATGCCATGGCCAAGGGTGTGCAAGGAATTGTGGCCCCAGTTGGGTTTGTGCATGATACTGACCTACCTACTTGGACGGTTGATGAAGTAATGCCTGCAATGAGTATCTTGAGTATGGCTTTTTATGGTAATCCACAACAACAATTGAGCTTAATTGGAATTACAGGAACAAAGGGGAAGACATCTTCAACTTACATGGCCTATGAAATTCTAAAGCAAGCCACGGGTGATCGTGTGGCGTTGTCTTCAACGCTTGAAGTTATCACAGGAAATGATGCCGAGCATCACTACCGTGCAAAGCTAACAACACCGGAATCAGTTGATTTGTTCCGCTGGATGCGTGAGGCTGTTGATAACAAGATGACACACATGGTGATGGAAGTATCATCACAAGCCTACAAGCTAGATCGTGTGTATGGTTTGCGCTTTAATGTAGGGGTGTTCTTGAACATCAGTGAAGATCACATTGGACCAAATGAACATGCTAGTTTTGAAGAATACTTGATGTGTAAGGAAATGTTGCTAGAACATTCTGATCAAGCAGTTATCAATGCTGATTCTGCCTACTTTGAAGATGTTGTGACACACACAGCCGAATTCATTCCACGTGATGGTGTTTGGTTATATGGTCGTGGCAATGACGAACAAGGCTTCGGTGTTGATGTTAGCTACACAACACTAGAAGAGACTTTGCAAGGTAGCGAATTTAATGTCGACCTAGTCGGACCACAAGCACAATCATTGAAGATTGATGGTGACTTCAAACTAGATATGCCGGGTGACTTTAACCAAGGGAATGCCGTAGCAGCGATGTTAGCGACTCGTTTGGTGGGTGCTGACGCGGATGCCATGCATGATGCACTAGAAATTGTGAAGATTCCGGGTCGTATGCAAGTATTAACAACCGCTGAACATGGGACTATCTATGTTGATTATGCCCATAACTATGCATCAGTTGCGGCTTTGCTACAATTCGCTAAGACAAATGCAGCCGTTGAAAAGCTTTCAATCGTTGTTGGGGCACCTGGAAACAAGGGTGTTTCACGTCGACCAGGAATTGGTCAAGCCGTGAACGAAGGCGCTGATATCGTCTACCTAACAAGTGATGATCCACAATTTGAATCACCAGAAGCAATTGCGGATGAAATTCAAGCAAGCATTACCGATGGTAACGTTGTTGTGCATCGTGAATTTGATCGTACAAAGGCCATTTCGGATGCGATTGCGGCAGCTGGACCAAATGATGTTGTGATTTTGGCTGGTAAAGGTTTGGACGAATATCAAAAGATTGATGGTGTAGACACACCGTATGAAAATGACTGGGCAATTGCGCAACGTATCGTGCAAGAGCTTGAAGGCGCAAAGTAGTTTTTTACACTAAATTGTGCTATAATATCAGGACTTTATATTACTTTAAGAGATAAGAAAGGGGCGCTAGCTATGGCTAAAGAACCTATTGAAAATACTTCAGAATTTGATATCGGTGACTATGTTCACGGAAAGAAGTTCGCAAACTTCGAACATGATTTTGACGGAATCGTTGAAAAAATCTACGAAAACTCACTATTGGTGATGATTACAGATTTCGATCCTGAAGATTCAGCAACTGTTAACGAATACAACCAACGTGCCGTTGTACGTATGAGTGAAACAAAGATTTTGAAGAAGACAGACAACCCAGCACCACGTTTGACTTTGGCTGAAGATGACGAAGAAGATGAAGAACTAAAGAACGTTGCAGCAGCAGAAGCCGCTGAAGCGGAAGAAGAAGAAAATGGAGAGGAGACCGAATAATGGATTTTAAGACGCAAGTGGCTGCGGCAATCGAACCAGCCTTACCAGAATTAGATCTAGCAGATATTCTTTCAAAGGTCGAAGTACCAAAGGATAGTCGTATGGGTGATTACGCCTTCCCAACATTTACGTTGGCTAAGGTTCGTCGTCAAGCGCCTAACCAAATTGCAGAAGGATTAGCTGAAGCAATCAACACAGATGGTTTCGAAAAGGTTGAAGCTGCGGGACCATACGTAAACTTCTTCTTGGACAAGCAAGTTGCTGGTTCAGAAATTTTGCGTACCGTTTTGAACAACGAACAATTTGGACATAACACAAATGGTGAAGCTGGACATGTGACAATTGACATGTCTTCTCCTAACATTGCTAAGCCAATGTCAATGGGACACTTGCGTTCAACTGTTATCGGAAACTCATTGGCTGAAATTTCACGTGCCAACGGTTACCAACCAGTCAAGATTAACCACTTGGGTGATTGGGGAACACAATTTGGTAAGTTGATGTCAGCTTACAAGCGTTGGGGATCAGAAGAAGAAGTTCAAGCTGACCCAATCAACACTTTGGTAAAGTACTACGTTCGTTTCCACGAAGAAGCTGAAACACAACCTGAATTGAATGATGAAGGTCGTGCTTGGTTTAAGAAGTTGGAAGACGGTGATGCTGAAGCGGTTAAGTTGTGGAAGTGGTTCCGTGAAGAATCATTGAAGGAATTTATGGATGTTTACGATATGTTGGATATCGAATTCGATTCATTTAACGGTGAAGCTTTCTACAACGATAAGATGGAACCTGTGATTGAAACATTGAAGGAAAAGAATGTCCTACAAGAATCACAAGGTGCACAAATTGTTGACCTTGAAAAGTACGGTTTGAACGTTGCGATGATCCAACGTACTGACGGTGCAACTCTGTACATGACTCGTGACCTTGCAGCGGCAACATACCGTAAGCAAAACTACGACTTTGTTAAGTCATTGTACGTCGTTGGTGGTGAACAACGTGAACACTTCTTGCAATTGAAGGCTGTCTTGAAGGAGATGGGTAACGATTGGGCGGATGATGTTGAACACATTCAATTCGGTTTGATCACTGTTAACGGTAAGAAGCTATCAACACGTTCAGGACGTATCATTTTGTTGAAGGATGTTTTGAACGATTCTGTTGAATTGGCTCAAGCACAAATCGACGAAAAGAACCCAACATTGGCTAACAAGGAACAAGTTGCCCATGAAGTTGGAACTGGAGCCGTTGTGTTCCACGACTTGATGAACGAACGTATTGGAAACTTCGACTTTAAGCTTGAAGATGTTGTGCGTTTCGAAGGTGATACTGGACCATACGTGCAATACACAAATGCGCGTGCACAATCATTGTTGCGTAAGGTTGGTAACCCTGAAATCGATCACGCTCACTTGGCTATCTCAGACCCAGCTGTTTGGGAAGTTGAAAAGTTGGTTGGAGAATTCCCAGCAACTGTTGAACGTTCATGGCGTGACCGTGAACCATCAGTTATTGCGAAGTACGCGTTGCAACTAGCACGTGCCTTCAACAAGTACTATGCGAACTCAAAGATTTTGCAAGAAGACAACGAATTAAACGCTCGTTTGGCACTTGTAAACTCAGTTTCACAAGTATTAACTGAATCACTACGTTTGCTAGGTGTTAAGGCGCCTAAGGAAATGTAATTATTAAACGCATTATCTTTCGGGATAATGCGTTTTTTATATAAAACAAAATATCTCTGACTTTTTTAAGGTATATGAAATATAATAGTATGTGGTAAAACAAAAATTGGGTTTGTCTAAGTAGAGGAATTACAGATGACGATGAAAAAAACAGAGCGGCAGAATCATATTTTACAAATTATTACTGCCCAGACCATTGAAACACAAGATATGTTGATGGCAGCATTAGAAGCTGTGGGGGTACAAACAACTCAAGCAACTGTATCACGTGACATCAAAGAATTGCATATTGTCAGACAGCCTGATCAAAATGGTACATCACGCTATCAAACGTTACGTATGCAACCTGAAAATAATTTAGCAGTCTTACAACGTTTATTTGAACAATCTGTACATCAAATTGTACGGGTTGATTTTATGACGATTTTAAAAACATCTAAAGGAAATGGTAATCGAATTGCAGCTTCAATTGATGCTGCACAATTATCAGAAGTAGTGGCCACATTAGCTGGTCACGATACGATTTATGTGACAAGTCCTTCATCTGATGAAGCAAAAAAGCTAACGGAAAGATTTAATCGTTGGTTATAAGTGAGGAATTTGCATGAAGCAATATTTACAAATCGCAATGGCGTGGCTTAAAAAGAAGTGGCGTCGTTATCAAGGTGGTCGCTGGTTTATTGTGATTACCTTGCTCGTTATTTTGATTATTAGTGCGTTAGGTACATTAGAGGCTAAAACGACTGATGTGAGTGACCTCAAAGCACGTCTCCAACAATCTACAATCATTTATGATGAAAACAATAATGAAGCCGGATCATTGGCCGGACATAAGGGCACCTATGTTGAATTAGATGCCATTTCACCACATGTTGTGGATGCTGTTATCGCAACCGAAGATCGTCGTTTCTATCAAGAATACGGTTTTTCAGTCCCAGGAATGGTGCGTGGTGGAGTGACGACAGTTTTGAATAAGGTACGCGGTGTGAATGCCGCGGCTGGTGGATCTACCCTAACGCAACAATTAGTTAAAAATGCCTTTTTGACGCAAGATCAAACGTTGAAACGTAAAGTTCGTGAATTATTCTTGGCAATCCAAGTTGAACAAGATTATTCCAAAGATGACATTTTAACAATGTATCTGAATAATGCCTACTTTGGTCGTGGTGCCTGGGGCGTTCAAGATGCTGCACAAAAGTATTTTGGTATTGATGCAAAGGACTTGAGTGTTGATCAAGCAGCGATGATTGCGGGGATGTTGCAATCCCCAGGTGGTTATGACCCTGTAGCACACCCTGAGGCGGCTCAGAATCGCCGTAATCAGGTTTTACAGAACATGGTAAACACAGATAAGCTAAAGCAGGAAGACGCTGATACGTTGAAAATGAACGCTGTTGGCGCAAGTGACCATGATTCTGATAACTCAACCTATAATTACCCTTCATATTTTGATGCAGTTATTAATGAGGCAATAAATCGTTATGATATCAGTGAAACGAAATTATTGAATGATGGTTATCAAATTTATACAAGTTTGAACCAACAAGACCAAGAAAATTTGCAAAATAATTATGAGAACCCTAATTTGGATCCATTGAATGGACAAGCACAAGCTGCCTCTGTGGTAATGGATGCACAAACTGGTGGTGTACGTGCTGTTGTTGGTGGGCGTGGTGAACATGTCTTCCGAGGATTTAACCGTGCAACGCAGATGAAGCGTTCACCAGGATCAACGATTAAGCCTATTGTGGATTATGCACCTGCATTGTCACGTGGTTTTGGTATTGAGTCAAAATTGAAGAATGAAGTAACGTCATTTGGTTCTAATCGTTACACACCACATAATGCTGGTGAAGTAACGAGTGAACCAGTACCGATGTATCAAGCGTTAGAAATGTCATACAATATTCCCGCTGTTTGGTTATTAGATCAAATGGGAGCTAAGGTTGGATACGACGCTGCTAAAAAAGTGGGCTTGTCAGTGACTGAAGATGACAATAATTTGTCTTTGGGATTAGGTGGTATGGAAAAAGGAACATCTCCTTTGGAATTAGCACAAGCCTATACAAGTTTTGCTAATGACGGTCAAATGAGTGAAGCACACTTCATTACAAAAATTGTGGATGCGACGGGTAAAACGGTTGTCGAACACAAAGATAAGAAGACTGAAGTTTGGTCAAAGTCGGTAGCCGATGATATGACTGCAATGATGTTAGGTGTCTACACACACGGAACGGGTGTCTCTGCGAACCCAAGTGGTTATAAAGTCGCTGGTAAGACAGGGACAACTGAGGTATCTGGTGAAGGCTCAACACAAGCCAATGCAACAGATGCATGGGCCGTTGCCTACACACCGGATGTAGTTGTTGTGACTTGGAACGGATTTGATAAGACAAACGGTGAGCAAAACTTGCCAATTATGTTGAGTGCGACAGCTGGACCGTTAATGAAGGCCACGTTGGAACAAGTTATTCCAAATACAAATCAAACACCGTTCACAGTTCAAGGAATACACGAAAAGATCAGTCAAGCAGAAGAACAGGAACAAAATGGTCTGAACAAGTCTGTGAATGATATCGGTACACAGATTCAAGATGGTGCAGATAGTGTGATGCGTAGCGTAGAATCAGGCGCACGTAAGGTTTGGGATGGCGTTAAAGGACTCTTTGGGTCATAGTGTTTTCATGCCACATATGGCATAATTAAGGTATATAAAAAAGGATGGTGGATAGCATGGTAAATATTTTTGATAGTGTAAATGCAGTAGAAAAGGACTTGCGTGACACACCACAATACAAGAACTTGGAAGAAGCGTTGAAGGCCGTTCGTGCCAATGAAGAAGCCGCAGCAATCTTTGCTCGTTTCCAAGAAGCACAAGTTGCAATCAACTCAGCAATGCAAGCTGGACAACAACCAGATGAAGCACAAATCATGGACTGGCAAGGAATTGCTAAGGAAATGGAAGCTTTTGCTGAATTGAAGTCATTGATGGAAACAGAACAAGCAATGAACCAATTGTTGATGCAAATCAACAACACAATTACAAAGCCAATCGCTGAACTTTACCAAGGGTAAGTGATTAATTTTTCTGCAGTACATATGAGATATGTACTGCTAGGCTGAAGAAACAAAATTATTAAATACTTGATGTGTATGAATTAATTTATCAATAAAATTAATAGTTTAAAACTCCCCCAGAAACGTTAGTTTCTGGGGGAGTTTTTTAATTATAAAATTCTTGCTAAAAATAATAGATATAAAAACGGTACTTAGTTATTACAAAATACTGATAAACATGGAATTGTAGAGTGATTTAGAGTATACTTTTAAAGGTATAATTTGAAAAGGAGTTGACTATGAGTAAGTTGTGGTTGTTTGGGACGTATAAATGGCAAGGGAATCCAAAGGCGTTATTTATGTACATGGAGAAATTCATGAGTGATACACATGAATTAGTTTGGATTGCGGATACTGAGGAACAAGCGAAGGACATTCAATCGCTTGGATATAGGGCAACCTATATGAATTCGGATGAATCAGATGGACTTTTTAGCAATGCTAATGTTTATGTGACAGAAAATTTTCGAATCTCATATCCGAAGAGTTTAAATTCAGAATGTATTGTTTTTAATTTATGGCATGGAGTTGGATTGAAGCATATAGAATTTGGGGTACATGAAAGTTCTGGTGTTTCTAAGGGAATTACAACAAAGCATGTAAAGAATCATAAATTATTTGCTAATAATTTAAAGTTACTTGTAACTTCAGATTTTATGGAAGAACATTTCATCGAAGATACACGTTTAAATGAAACGCAAATTATAAGAGGAGATTACCCTCGAAATCATGTTTATCGAGAATTTGGGTTATCCTCTTATCGACATGATTTAATTCTAGGGAAAGTAGCTAAACATGCAAACAATATTTTACTGTTTGCTCCAACGTGGAGAGATACTGCTGATGGAACATTCAAAAGATTGATTCCAGATGTAAACTTATTGAATTCTAAACTAGAAGAAGCTAATAATTTTCTGATTATAAAAATGCATCCGCACATGATTTCGGATGAGAGTTTTCAGTATGCATATTCGAATAAGCAACATTACAAACATATTTTGTTCTGGAACGATGAATATGATATCTATGAGATTTTAGATAAAATTGACGTTGGAATCGTTGATTATTCATCAATTTTATATGATATGTTAGCTGTAGGGGTTGATAAATTTATCAGATATATTCCAGATTACAGCGACTATACAAAAAACGCCGAATTTATTCGTGATTATAAGGAATATTCAGTAGGTACAAATGCCACTGATTTCGAATCATTACTGGATATAATTTCAAAATCACGTTTCAGTGTCGATGAAAAAAAGAACAAATTTTTAAACGCTGAGTTTTTTGATTTTTCTCAAAAGAAAGCTCTCGCCATTGACGAGTTAATTTCAAACATTGATCAATCAGTACCTAGTAATGATCCAATGCCAGAGCTGCATTCATTTGATATTTTTGATACGTTAATTCGAAGAAACACACTGACACCTAAGGCGATTTTCGCCGATGTACAACAAAAAATGATTGATAATCAAGAAATTGATTTTCCTCGCTATTTGTTGAATCATTATGCTCGTGTTCGAGTTCAAGTTGAGCGAGATTTGCGTACAGTATTTCCTAAAACAACGTTAGAACGACAAACCGATAGAACAGAAGTAATGTTCTCTGAAATTTTTGATCGATTGGCAGATAACTTCAACTTGAATACTGAACAAGTTAATTTTTTGATGGAAAGTGAAATTGCATCAGAAATTAATTCAGTGGAACCAATACAATATCGAATTGACGAGTTATTTTCTTCTAAAGAGCAAGGGAATGAAGTGATTTTAATCAGTGATATGTACCTACCATCTCACGTTATTAGACAGATGATTGTCAAAGCCGATAAAAGATTCTTAGATATTCCATTATTTGTGTCTTGTGAAGAAGGTGCTACAAAACATAGTGGACTACTGTTTGAAAAAGTGTTTTTTAAACTTGATTATCATTTTTCTAAGTGGGTGCATTATGGGGATAACAAAATTTCAGATGGGAAGATGCCTAGAAGATACGGGATTCAGACCATTAATCATGATATGGAGTCATTCATTAATCTAGAAAAATACTTAGTAAACAATTCTCCGCAAGAATACCAATATGCATTTAATCGTGTAGCTACGGCTATGCAACGATATAGAGCAAGTGTAGTAGAAAATGCAGATATGTCATTTGATGAAAAGCGCTACTATGCATTTTCATATGTTGGTACAGCGTTCGTTTCATATATTGACTGGGTAATTGAAGATGCCCTTGAACGTGGATATAGCACATTGTACTTTTTGTCTAGAGATGGGCTATTTCTTAAAGATGCAGCAGACGTGATTATTAAGAAGCGTGGCCTGAAATTAAATACAAAGTATCTGTATGGATCACGTAAAACATTCAGAGTACCTTCATTTATTGACAAAGTTGATGACGAGTCATTCTCTGAATTCGGATTGTTTTCAGACAAAATAGGTAAGTTTTCTGAGATAGTTGAAGCGAGTCAATTGTCTGAAACAGTTCTTTTGAATGCTGTTCCAAGTTTAAAGTCTTTCTATCAAAAAGACAATTTGGAACCACATGACATAAAATTAATCAGAGAAATCTTAAAATCATCTACTACGTATAATGAACTTTTGTTAGAAGAAGCCGCAGAACAAAGAAAAATTGTGACAAAATATCTGGCACAAGAAATCAACGTAGATGAATCATTTGCAATTGTAGAATTTTGGGGAAGAGGATATACCCAAGATACACTGGCAAGGTTAATCAATAATTTGTCTAATGAACAAATTGACACGCCGTTTTACTATGTTAGAAACTTTACATCAAATAAAGGAACTTCAATTCGACACAGATTCACAACGATGCCTCTAAACTTTGCATTTTTTGAGCCCATTTTTGCTCAAGTACCGTATGAGAGTATTTCTCAATATGAGTACGATGAAAACGGGCGTGTCGTTCCAGTTATTGTTGATGCACCAAACGAATTTAGTGAAGCTATACAAGATGGTGTTATTGCATTTGCGAACGCATTCAGTGATTTACATTCAATTTATCCAGTTGGATTTAATAGATACTTGGGTGAATTAACGTATGAATACCAAACGAAGGCATTCGCGGATCCATACATTGCGAACGTATTTGGGAATTTCAAGTACAGCGAAGCGATGCATGGACAAATCAATAGTTATGCACCGAAGTTATCAATGAAACAAATAACGGGTGTTACTAGAGCGGAACTAAAGAATCTAACATCAAATGTTTTCATTAGTGCTGCTAAGTCTCCGGATGACGTACGAAATAAGCTAGGTATCCTTACTAAGAAAAAATTTGCACCTATTCAACGAGAATTTGTTATTGCACCATTGACTAGTTTTACTAATTTAACATGTGAAAATCAGAAACTATTGATTTTAAAAGACCAATATATATTTGCTGATATCCATTTAAAAAATGTTTCTAAATCTACTGAAATGTTACGTAAACACGAAATTGTTGACGTATTGAGTATTGAATGGACGAATAAAGGAGTCCCAAGATTACGCCTCAAGGACGGATATATTTCGGCAAACAAAAAGTTTGTACAATTATGTGAAGATATGTCGCGTCTTAAAATTAATGGTCAACAGCCATTGTTTAGTGATGTAGAGCTAACAAATCCAGTCAATGAAGCTCAGGACGGAGACGTATTGTCGATTATAAGGCATGAATTTATTCACGGAAGTGAAGTTTTCGAAACACCAGAGGGCTTTATAAGAATTTCTAATGAAACAATAGGGCTTGATCTCGTTAAGGGTGATACTTTTGAGCGAAACGATAGCGGAGATCGACATCAAGATAACACGGAACGCGATTTTAGCGATCTTAGTGATCCTTCTAACTTGTTACATGAATTTATCAGAGTACCAATGGACACTATCATAAGTAATCGACCTGCCATTACAAGTGATTCAAAAGTTAATAAAGGATCAGTTGTATACGGGTATGTAGATGAAATTATAAATACGGATAATGGATTAATCTTTTTGAAAATTAACAAACAGTTCGTATTGTATAATGGATTCAAATTAAATCCAGTTAGATTTGATATTGAGAACTTTTTGAATCAAATTTCATCAGGATATGTTTATGCAAATCACAATTTGAATGTATATAATTCTGTTAACTTTAAATCAACAAACAAAGTGAAATACGTATTGAAAAATACTGTTTTAGAAATTGTAGGGATTGATTGGACAAAGAATGGAACGCCTAGATTGAAAGTAGCAAATGGGTATGTGACAGCGAACAAAAAGAATGTTACTGAATATATTGGAAGTGGAGTGCAGGCAAAATTTACGATTGGGCTAAGTAAGTTAGCTAATGGCTTAATTAATAAGTTTAAATCTTAATCGAGCTAACACTAAAGTTTTGTTTTAATATTGGTAATAATTTGGAGTGCCTTTGGAAACATTAGTTTCTAAAGGCGCTTTTTTTGAACTAATTTAAATAAATATCTAAAAACACTGATGTTAGGACTATCCTAATTTTTACGAATGGTAGATAATGGATGTATACATAAATATAAGGAGATGGCTCATGAAATTCATACATGCAGCAGATTTACATATCGGCGCCGCGTTTTCAGGAATTCGCCAACCTAATGGACTTGTTGCGTCAAAGCTACTTAACGCGCCTAATGCAGCATTGAATCAAATGATTCAAGATGCTTGTACACAAGAAGTGGATTTTGTTATTTTGGCCGGAGATTTATTTGCAACGCCACAACCAGATCAACAATCGTTATTACAGTTTCGCACAGCGATGATGACTTTAGCGGAAGAAAATATTCCTGTATTTGCAGGAACTGGAAATCATGACTTTGGTCTACGAGAGAAGTTACAAAGCTTAGTGCCGGATAATGTCCATTTATTTGCAGACCAGGGAGAAACGTTTCAAATCACAACACTGGAAAACAACTCAGTTGCTGTTTCTGGTTTTTCGTATAATCAACGTCATTTAAGTACATCATTAATCCCCGCATTTCCACAACGTGATTTGTCTGTCGATTATCATATTGGGGTATATCATGGGGAACAAAGCGGGACGTCTGGTCAATATGCACCATTTACGATTCCTGATATGTTAAGCAAACAGTATGATTATTGGGCATTGGGGCATATTCATCAACGTAATCTATTACATGAACGTCCATTTATTGCTTATGCAGGTAATTTACAGGGATATCATGAAAAGGAAGTGGGCGCAAAAGGATATCAATTAGTTACGGAACTAGATGGTAGTCTGACGCCACAATTTGTGGCTGTAGCACCTGTTGAATGGGTTAAAGCGGAGATTGAGGCTGATGATCCACAGATTGTTGTAGAATCGCTTAGAAAGGCGTTTATGGATGTTGAAGCGTTTCAATTGATTACGCTAAATGTCTTAACAAATGACCAAACAACGCAACAACAGATTTTGCAACACACATTTGATGTCAATTATTTCCGCCAATCAGAAGACCCATTTTGGGTTGTGGATGTTCATTTGGAAAATAGAGGTGGAAGCGACTTACCAACTGTTGATACAGAATATTGGAATCAAAGTTATGAAGCCGTATTTAATGAACAAAACTTATATGATTTAGGTTTGAAGACAATTAAAGACCCGACATTACTAGCAAAATTAACAAATTCAGCTTTTATGAATAGTGTTAGTGATAAAGCAAAGGGTATTATTCAGTCAGTAGAAGAGGTGACCAATGAAAATAACTAAGATTCATATTGATCATTTTGGATGTTGGCAAAATCAACAATTTGAGTTCACTGATGGGTTGCAAATTGTGAGTGGTTTAAATGGTACGGGAAAAACCACCTTACATGCATACATCCAAGGAATGTTATTTGGGTTTCCAAGCGCAAAGTCAGCGACAACAACTTACGAAAATCAGTCAGCGACTGCAATTTACGGTGGTCGACTTTGGTTTACACATAATGGCGTATGTTATGAATTAGCACGTCATCAACGGACTAATTCGACTGTCATTTTGAAAAATGCGGTTACGAATCAAGAATTTGCGAATCCAGAGGATATGTTAAGTCAAATGATGGCACCGTTGACGCCAGCATTGTATCAATCAATCTACCAATTCAATCAAGATGATCTATTAGAGATTTTAACGTTGAAACCAACAGAATTATTGGAACGGCTACGTGTGATTGGGATTCCAAATGCACAAGGTTGGTTACGACAGAGTGACGAATGGGTGAAAGAAGCAGAATCATCATTAGGGAAAACCGTAACCGCCAAGCGTCCGATTAATCAAAAAATTGCGCAATTAGAAGAAGCGAAAGCAACTTTGCACCGTATGGAACAAGGCTTGCCGCAGCTTGAAGAAGTTGAACAACAAATTACAAGTTTGAAGTCGGATGTACAGACACTTCAAAGTCAACAAACACAACAAGTGGTTGCTGATCAATATCAAAAGCTGCAAGAACAATTACAAGAAGTTGATAGTTGGTTGGCGGCGCAACCACCAAAGTTACGTGAGTCAGATGTGACCGATATTCAAGTTATGCAAAACACATTGGCGAGTCAGTATACGTCTGACGATGTTAGCCGTTGGTACGACATTGAACGTTTGTTGGCTCAGTTATCTGCACAACCTGTGGCGACACGACAACAGACAACGAATCGTAGCGAGCTGCCTTGGATGTATATGGTTTTGGTATTTGTAGGTGGTGTATTACTGGGCAGTTTACTAGGGAAACCTATGATTGGTGTGTTGTTAGGTATTGTCATTGCTGGTGCATTATTTTTACCCAATAAGTCAGCCGTTGAAACAACAACGACTGTATCAACACCACGCGATGCCCGCTTAATTGAGCAGTTAGAGCAACTAGGATTCATGGTTAATGATGCGACTAACATTGCGGTATCAAGACAACAAGTAGCGCAAGAAATCGGAAAGTTAACACATCAAAATGAAAGTTACCGTCAGGTAGAGCAACAATTAGCTGCTCGATATCATGAGCTGGGCATTTCTTCCGATGCAGATTTTGATGTTCGACGTGAACAGTTAGCTGAAATATCACGACAAGAGCAACGACAACAAATTTTACGCACGCAATTGGCAGATGTAACTGAACAAGAAGGCATTATGCATAGTGTGGATGATTTGGCTGATGTCTTACAACAAAAGCATGCGCAAATTGCACAATTAGAAGTCCAATTAGATCGACTAGGTAGTGATCAATCCTTGCGTCAACAACGACAAATGGTTGAGAATTGGGAAAGTGAATTAATTAATGATATGCGTGATTATTTTGCTTTGCAAATGGCTGCGCAATGGACGCGTCAGAGTTTTGATGCAGCAAACAATGATCGATGGCCTCGCTTAGAACAACAAGCAGATCGTTATTTACAGACCCTAACGAAAGGGCAATATCAACATGTGACTTGGACTGAAAAGAATTTTGAAATCACGGACTACCAGAATCAAACGTGGGATGTGCGTCGATTATCACGAGGAACCGCGCAACAATTGTATGTGGCTCTTCGTCTAGCAATGATTTCAGAATTACAAGCGCAAGTTAATATGCCGTTGTTAATTGACGATGCATTTGTGGATTTTGATGTTGAGCGTCAATCAGCTCTGTTATCATTATTAAGAACACAAAGTAGTGAGCAACAAATTTTTTACTTTACGAAAGATGCAATGACAGAACCAGACCAAGTAATCTTGTAGGAGGGACATAATGGATCAGCTAAAAGATTTTAAATTTGATGAAAAATTCGATGCATTTGTTTTGTTAAAAGAAGCGGATGTGCGAACAACGAGCCAAGGGAAGCCATATTTGGCAGTTGAAGTGGCGGACCGTTCAATGGAAGTCCGCGGTATGTTGTGGGATATTAATCCTGAGGAGACACATACTTTAACGCCCGGGATTGTAGTCCGTATTTCTGCAGTTAAGCAGATGTATCAAGAGCGTCCACAATTGAAGGTGTTAGCCATTCGTCCTGCTGCAGTAGGAGAACCACAAAATCCAGCTGACTACATGCAAGCAGCACCTGTACGGGCAGCTGAAATGGAAGAAGAAGTTTCAAAAATCTTATTCCAAATTTTGAATCCGACATGGCAAAGAGTCGTGCGCCATTTAGTAACGAAGTATCATGACGCGTTTTATCAATTTCCAGCGGCTAAATCAAATCACCACGCCTTTGCTGGTGGGTTGGCTTTCCATTCCCTTTCAATTGCACATTTAGCAGAAGCAATTGTGGCACAGTATAAAGATGTGAATGCTAGTCTATTGTATGCAGGTGCACTATTACATGATTTAGGGAAAGTGATTGAATTAAGTGGACCAGTCGCGACAAAATATACAACCGCCGGTAATTTAATCGGGCATATTACATTGATTGATGAGCAAATCGTGATTGCAAGTCAAGAATTAGGTTTGGATCTATATAGTGAAGATATGCTTGTTTTGCGTCATACGGTATTAGCACATCATGGTGTACTGGAGTATGGTTCACCAGTACGTCCGCTTGTGAAAGAAGCGAATATTTTACATCAATTAGACGAATTGGATGCTGCAATGCAGAGTTTTGATAATGCTCTGTCAGACACAGAACCAGGGACTTTTTCCGGTCGCCAATGGGCTTTGGACCAACGTAGTGTTTACCGACCAAATTTGGATAATTAAAGCTAAAAGCACCCTTTGGGTGCTTTTTTTGTGAAATTCCTATTTAATAATAAAAAAACAATGAATCGTTAAAATTTTATTATTATGAATGATAATTTAAAATTAACTTGTGAAAAACGCCTGTTTGGTGCGTTTTTCACGTATTTTAAATGTTTTAAAAGGTTTCTTGTTAACATGTTGATGCGGGAGTGGCGTTATTTTAGCGATAAAAAACGCTTTCATTGTGAAAAAATGAATTATTTCGCAAGAAGAGTCGAAAATCAAGAAGAAAGCGTTGCCAAAGAGTTTGAACTCTAATAGAATGGAGAAGAAAAGATAACGTTAACAAGAGGAGCACACTTATGGATTACTTAATTGGAGTTGATTTAGGTACAACGTCAACTAAAGCAGTTTTGTTCGATACAGCAGGGAAGGTTATTGCTACTGCAAATCATGGTTACAAGTTATATCGTGATGAACCCGATATGGCGGAAGAAGATCTAGACGAGATTTACCGTGCATTTATTGAGGCTGTCCAAGAAGTCGCAAGTAAGGCAACTGATGGTAAGGTATTGGCTGTTTCATTTAGTTCAGCTATGCATTCATTAATTGCGTTTGATGCTGATTGGAACCCATTAACACGTGTGATTACTTGGGCCGACAATCGTGCCGTTAAGTACACTGAAGAACTACGTGAAACTGGCTTGGGTCAAGAAATTTATAGTAAGACTGGAACGCCAATTCACCCAATGGCACCTTTATCAAAGGTTATTTGGTTGAAGAATGAGAAGCCAGATATCTACAATAACGCTGCCCACTACCTAGGAATTAAGGAATACTTGTTCCACCGTTTGTTTGGTGCAAACAAGATGGATATTTCTATTGCGTCTGGAACAGGACTATTCAACATTTTCGAATTGGACTGGGATGCACAAGCATTGGAAGTTACCGGACTTTCAAAGGAACAATTGCCACAACCAGTTGAACCTTATGAAATTGAACGCGGTCTATCAGATAAGATGGCTGATGTTTTGGGATTGGACAAGGATACTGCGTTTGTTTATGGAGCCGGTGACGGTCCATTATCAAACATGGGAGTTAATGCTATTCAACCAGGTGTTGCGGCTGTTACGATTGGAACATCAGGAGCCATTCGTGTTGTGACTGATGCACCAAAGATTGATCCAAAGGGACGTACATTTACGTATGCTTTGGATAAGGCTCACTGGGTTGTCGGTGGACCAGTTAACAATGGAGGAGATGTTTTCCGTTGGGCACGTGACAACATGTTCGATGCGGAAAAGTCTACTGCTGATTTAATGGGAATGAGCTCATATGACTTGATCACTGAAATTGCAAGCAAGGTACCAGCCGGTGCAGATGGTTTGCTATTCCACCCATACCTTGGTGGTGAACGTGCACCAATCTGGGACGCGAATGCGCGTGGATCATTCTTTGGTTTGACACACAATCATACTCGTGCTCACATGGTACGTGCCGTTCTTGAAGGTATTATCTTCAATATCTACATGGTTTCTTTGGCACTTGAAGAAGTTACTGGCGAATTGAAGTCAGTTCAAGCAACTGGTGGATTTGCACGTTCAGCTCTATGGCGACAAATGATGGCTGATATCTTTGAACAAACAGTAACTGTGCCAACTGCGTTTGAATCAGGTGCGTTGGCCGCAACTGTTATGGCGCAAAAGGCCCTAGGGATGGTTGATAATATTGAAGTGATTGGGACAATGGTTGGGGAATCTAAGGATTACGAACCAAAGCCTGAAAATTACGAAGTATATCGTGCCTTGGCACCGATCTTCATTCGTTTGTCACGTCATCTACAACCTGAATACAAGAACATTGCTGATTTTCAGCGCAAATATGTGAAAAACGACGATAAGTAATAATTGAACCGTTGATATGAGTGGGGAACCGCATCGTATCAACGGTTTTTTATTAGTTGCAAAGAATAAAAATCGTCTAGATTTGTGTTGTACGTTAGACAGCGTTTTTGTGTATGTAAAGTGCGGGGTTTCCTAGTATGTAAAGAATAGTTTACGTTATGTACAACATTTGGTACATCTATGTAAAGTGCTAGGTGCAGTCGTTTTCGGTGTTTTAAGGTATATTTGTATATGTAACACGTTACGAGGGATATCAGGCGAAGTTTATTTTATGAACAGTGATAACATTACTGGATTGTTTGATTCGGATATGATATTGGATTGTGTTTCATTAACAGATTCACAAATTGTGTCAGTTAATGAGGTGCCCGAAAAAATTTATTTGATTAAAACAAGTAAATGGAAGTGTACCTAATAGTGCTATACCTGTAGAGGACGAACTACCAAACTTGGGGTTTTCTTTGAAGAAGTTGGTATTTTATTATATTCAGAAAAGAAAGGAGTACTAGTTATTTAATGAACCTAAAACTAATAACTAAAAGTATTTTTCCTATCTTAGTAATCCTTAATATAGTCTTTTGGATCACAGATGGTTTTCCAATTAAGCGGATTCCGTTAATCCTACTAGGCCTTTTTGTTTTTTGGGTAAATTATGATGAGTAATGCGGTACTTATATTAAGTGTTGATTTTAATGATTATATGAAATGACACTCACACAAGCAGATTTACATGGATCTGAATTATTTATTAGGATATTCATGACACATTTGAACAGAAGGAGTTAAATATGATAGCGATTGGACCAATTCTTGGGGCGATATGTTGTATACTTGCATATCAGTTAAAGAAACATGGGATACAACTCCCCTTAGTATGGCGTGGTGTTTATTGTTTTGGTGTAGGCATTGTGGTGATTGCTATGTTTTGGACGCCCGGTCAAGGCGTGCAAAACATTGGTTTCGTACCAGCAGGTTTATTTTTCATGCTTGGATTAGTTTATGAAGTTAAAGCATGGCTAAATAAACGTAATTCATAATGAAGTGCGATTTAAATTGACTAAAAATATATAGAAAACATTAGGATAGAGGTTTCGACTTTAATGAACGAATGTGATTTAAAAGAGTCTGTTGATAATTAGACAGCCAAGTAATAGAGTTAATGTATATAAAAACCGCCCGCTATCTTTTTAGATAACGGGCGGTTTTAGCTTGAGATTATTATTGAACGAACAATGCAATAATTCCAATGATGATGAAAACAATACCAGATAGGAATTGACCGATTCCAGATGCTTGTCCACTCAATACAAGTTGGATGATGTTGTTTCGACCTTGTGTTTCATTGTCTGAAAAATCAGTCTTGATACGGTAGTATCCCCATGCCATAAACAAAATACCTAGTGCGAATGCAATTAATGTAGCCATATCTATTCTCCTCGTTTGATACGCAAATTGTTAAGCACGTATCTTAATTGATATTGAAAATATAGCATATACATAAACCATGTGCATGTTATATTTTTTTATTTTTTGTAATAAAAAACAACAAATCCGGTTAGCGTATGTCACCTAAGGATTTGTTGTTTTAGAAAAAATTTAAATGTGTTTATAATTGTGGATGTGCATTACGGGCAAATAGAACGTAATACATGTCGTTTTGATTTTCTGCCACATCAACGACATGGTAATTAGCCGCTAGTGTACTCTTTAATGAGGAATCAACAGACATAATTGCGGCATTTTGACGTGCTTCAGATGTTTTATCATCAGTTAAGGCATGTTTCACGCGAACCACAGTATAGTCAATATTACCATCAGACATCCCCGCTTTAAATGTGTCATACATGATAGGTAATTCTTTGTACGACATGTTCATCCGATGATAGTAGGGTGTCACCGGAACCGTATCTGCGGACAAAAAGAAGCCAACGTCGATACAATTTAGTGTCAATAAAGTAGGGTGTTCTTTCTCTGATTTCATTAATGCGCCAAATTGCGGTTGCGCTGTATAAGTATGGCCGCTCAGTGACTTTCCGCCATTTACGGGTACTAAATGTTTAACGGACGCATTAGAAAGAAGTGGGCCCAAGATACATAGTGACGTGATAATCACGGGAAGTGTGTATTTGATAAGAGTCTGTTGACGACTTGGTAGCCAGTCACAGATGTATACGGCTAAGCGGATGAATCCGAGTGCCAAAAATGGTAACCACACCAATGGATAATAGACAAAAACAACTTTTTGTAAGGCAACAAAAACGATGCTACCAAAAGCTAAGATGATTTCAATCGTCACGGTATGCCCTTTGCGAATGGCAAGTATCCAGCCAAGTGCTGTGATAGTCCAACCAAAGATGTAGCTGTAGATTTGCTTGAAAATCAGATCGAATAGTTGACTTAATTGATCAATCACGCCCATGTGTTGGACGTGATATGACGTTAAATTCTGAACGAAATAAATGTTGAATAGGGCATCTAAGTGACCAACAGATGCATAGTAAATCAAAATAGGTAATGCTGCGACAAAAAATCCCAATAGTGACAGCGTCACAACACGGATAAAGTGGAGCCATCGGCCTTTGAATAGTAGATAGAAACCACAAAGTAGGAAGAAAATGGCAAAAGTCCCGACGAGCGAATACTTATTCCAGAAAATGAATCCTAGATTTAAGCCTAGCCAAAAATAAGTTGGGAGCGACATGTTGGAAAAGCGTCCGTCATTTTCAACCAACAGAACAAGTAAATATAAGACAGACGTAAAGGCAAATTCTTCAGGAGAACCACCGAAGCGAAAAGCACTAGTGCCCAGTAATGTTAACGGGGCAATTAAAGCCAACCATGGCACAAGTGCTGTTTGCTTCGTTAGAGCATGCGTTAGTCGTGTCCCAAAATAGTAGATCAGGGTGATGTTTATTACTTCGATCACAAAGACCCCTAGAAAAGATGTTGTACTAATTCCAGCACCAAGTGCATATAAAAAATAAATGAATGGTCCGCGTTGTTCGACAATATCAACAAAAGGAATCAAACCTTGTTGGATACTACGCCCCATAGTTAACATGGCATTACTATCATCCCAAGGGTTTGTCAGATAAAGCGGTGATGAACCCATGTATAGGGTTGCGACAATCAATAGTATTAAAAAGGGAAAAAGATACGGACTGATACGCGACAAAAGGTCACGTAGCGAAAAATTAAACATGTTATTTTCTCCTGAATATGTAGGATGCTGTGCTAATTCATTGATAACTTGCTTATTATGGCACTGGCAAACAATCCGGTCAATCTTTCGGTAAATGATATCCTCAGAGAAGTTTCCGGGGAATACGCCCTTTTAATTAGTAATAAATGATAAGATACATATAAACACAATAAATGGGTGGGAAATAAATGTCAGCGTATATTATTTGGTTCATTGTAGCGGTTTTCGTATTGAATACAGCCGCTGCGATGGTCACAGTTTTTAGTGGAAAAAGAGATATTGCATCAATCTGGGCCTGGCTTTTGGTGCTCTTGCTATTTCCTATTGTTGGTTTTTTAATTTATGGATTTTTGGGTCGTAAAATTTCAAGTCGTAAGTCTGACGATTTGCGAACACAAGAAGATCTTGGAATGGATCAGATTGTTGAAAACCAACGTCACTACCTACAAGCAGCGAATGCTGATGAATTAAGAGATATTGCAGAACAAGATGCATTCATTAATTTGTTTTTGAACAATGATGCAGCGGTGTTGACGCGAAAAAATGAAGTGGATTTATTTACAGATGGAAATGATTTGTTTCCGGCGATTTTTGCTGATATTGAAAATGCAAAACATCATGTTCATTTAGAATTTTTTAGTATTGCAAATGATCGTTTAGGAAATCAATTAGTGGATTTGTTAACTAAGAAAGCCAAAGAAGGGTTACATGTACGTGTGATTTTTGATCAATGGGGATCACATGGTTATCACCGTAAAATGTACAAGCGCTTGGTTGACGCTGGTGGGCACGTTGAAGCCTTTATGCAACCACGCTATTTTCCGATTACATTTCGTGCCAATTTCCGAAATCACCGTAAGATGATTATTGTCGATGGGGAGATTGGTTACATTGGTGGTTTTAATGTAGGGGATGAATACATTGGGCGCTCAAAAAAGTTTGGTCATTGGCGGGATACGCATAGCCGTATCCAAGGGGACGCGGTTCTTGCGATGCAAAGTCGGTTCTTTATGGATTGGAATGCCACAACACGTTCTAGCAAGCTAACGTTCTCTGAACGTTACTTCCCAGAAGCAGGGGTACAAGGAAAAACAGCAATTCAAATTGTTAGTTCTGGACCTGATCAAGATATTCAACAAATCAAGCAAGGATATATGCGTGCGATGGCCGGTGCCAAACGTTCAATTACGATTCAAACACCGTACTTCATTCCTGATCAAGGTGTGTTAGACTTATTGCAGATTGTGGCAATGTCTGGTGTCCGTGTTCGTTTGATGATTCCAAATAAGCCAGATCATCCTTTTGTCTATCGTGCAACGCAATATTATGCACGTGAAATGCTGGAAGCTGGGGCTGAAGTGTATACCTATGAAAATGGCTTCTTACATGCTAAAGTTGTGACCGTGGATGGTGTGGTATCATCAGTAGGTTCAGCAAATATGGATATGCGTTCATTTAGTTTGAATTTTGAAGCGAATGCTTTCATGTATAATGAAAAAATTGCGGAACAATTAGAAGCAATTTTTGAAGCTGACTTAGTACATGCCAAGCCATTAACAGAAGAAGATTTCTTAGCACAATCAAAATGGATGAGCTTTAAACAAACGTTTTCACGTTTATTGTCACCTATCCTATAAATTAAAAAACATAAATATTAAACACTGAAGGCGCGGTAACGTGCTTTTTTGTTTGAAGAAAAATAAAAAGGAGTGCTAACTGTGGTTAAAACAATTTCATTAGCTCAAGATGTGTATTTACATATCATCCCCACGACACAATTTGCTACCACGCGTATTGAAGTGAATTTTTCAGAACCGTTAAATCAAGAACGTATGGGTGATCGTATTCTGATCGCGAATATGTTAGAAAACAGCGCGAAAAAATATCCTAGCCAAACTGACTTAGCACGTAAGTTAAGTGAAATGTATGGGGCAGCTTTTGGCGTGGAGACCGTTAAAAATGGTCAGGTACATACGCTACGTGTTCGCTTGAATCTGGTTCATGACGTGTTCACAGAACCACAAAAGACATTGTTGCCGGAAGGGTTCGCCTTTTTAGCAGATATGTTGAACGAACCATTAGGTACTGATGCAGAAGGATTCGATCAGACAATCTTTAATCGTCAACAAGATAATATCTTGGATGAATTGGCAGGGCTAGAAGATGATCGTCCCTACGTTGCTCGTCGCAATGCCCTTGACATGTACTATGATGACCAAGCTATGGCATTACCGGCCTATGGCTCATCTGAATTAGTTGAAAGTAGTACAGGATTACGTGCATGGCAAACATGGGCGGATAGCTTGGCGCATAATCGCGTGGATATTATTGTCTTAGGTGATGTACAAGAAGAAGATTTAAAGCAAGCATGTGATTTGCTTGGATTAACTGACCGTGATTGTGCTGTATCACCTTATTATGAACAAGCTACGCCAGAAAATGCGAAAACAGCAATGGTCACAACGGATGCTAATCAAACACAAATTGTCCAAATTTATCAATTAAATGTCTCTGATGAAGAACGTTTTTCAGCATACGCTTTTGATGACATTTTTGGTGGCGTGGCAGTATCACGCCTATTTAATCAGGTCCGCGAAGTCCAAGGCTTGGCCTATACAGTGTCATCAGACTTCAATTACTACAATCGTACAGTGACCGTTACCGCTGGAGTTGATCAACATCGTCTTGCGGAAGCAAAAGATGCGATTATGGCAGAATTGACCCGTTTGCAAGAAGAATTAGTGTCAGAAGATGAATTAGCAACGATTAAAAAATTGATGCTGACAAGTTATTTGACAGGGTTAGATAGTCAGAGTCAATTGACTGATCGTGCATTCGATCAAACATTATCAAATCGTCATTTAACACAAGTAGAATGGCGAGAAAAATTGGACCGCGTTACCGTAGAAGATGTGCGTCAGGCAGCACGTAAAATGACACTAGCCGTAGATTACACAGCGATTGGAGCCTCACATGAATCCAGTGAAGAAATTTAGTCCAGAAGAAATTGTATACACACTCCCTAATGGCTTGCGTGTGCATTTAGAACCACGTCAGAACTATCATCAAATGGCTGCGATGATTACGGTAGATTTTGGGGCACGTGACCGTGATTTTACGTGGGAAAATGAAGACATACATCAACCTGCTGGTATCGCTCATTTTTTGGAACATCGTATCTTTAAACAAGCCGATCATGATGCATTTACTAAGTTGAGTGCGTTAGGAGCGGATACGAATGCTTTTACGAGTCAAGCGCGCACAACTTACTACTTTAATAGTTTGGCGAACAATCAAGACGCTTTGACAGAATTATTAACATTTACACAAGAAGTGTTTTTAACAGAAGAAGATGTGGCACGTGAAGCACAGATTATCATGCAAGAAGCTGATCAATATGCAGATGATCCAGACGGGCAATTATACCGAGGGTTAATGGCCCAATTGTATCCGCAAGATGCGTTAGCTGATGAGATTGTGGGGGATCATGACTCGTTGACGGCAATCACAGTACAAGATTTAGAGTTAGCTTTTAACGCATTTTATCAACCAGAAAATATGGATATTTACATTGCTGGCGCGTTTGATGTGGCACAAACGAAAGCAACCATTGCGGCATCATTAGCTGGACAACGACCAAAGCAAAAGCAAGCGACGCGCTTGCCAATTAGTTATCGCCCTAGTGACGAACGTCCATTATTAATTGACATTCCAACGAACAGAAATAAGGTTGCGTTAGGAATGCGGTGGGATAATGGTGGTAACCTTGCAACAGGTAAGGACGCATTGCGTGAAATTTTGGCTGTTAGTTTAGCGCTAGACCTCGTATTTGGTGAATTTTCACCAACATACATGGATTGGTATAACGACGGACTGATTGATGATAATTTTGCCGTCGATATGGAATGGGAACGTGGTTTTGCCTTTATTAGTGTTGTGGGTGACACTGGGGATGTGCCTGAGTTTGTGACGCAAATTAAATCTGTGTTAGGTAACTTGCCAGAACAATTTGCGGCACTAACAGATGCGTTTCAGTATGCAAAAATGGATGCATTGAGTCGTGCGATTCAACGATTGAACTTTTTAGAGGGAGTTGTTACTCATTTTGAAGGACAAACTTTCGCTGAAAGTACGATTGCCGATGACATCCAAATTTTACGTGAATTGACGATTTCAGACGTGGCGGAAATCCTTGAAAAAGGGCCTCAAAACACGATGGTTGAAATCATTGCACATGCAAATTGAGAATTGAAAAATAGCATAAAAAATGCTATGATTGGCAAATAACTATAAATTGGCGAGTAGGGTGAATGTGATGAACGAAGAACGCAATAAGCAAATTGGGCAAGACCTTCAAAAGGTCCGTCTTGATAAGGGAATGTCATTAGACGAAATTCAACAAAAGACAAGAATTCAAACACGGTATTTGCAAGCAATTGAAAATGGGCAATTCGAACAATTACCAGGTACATTTTACGAACGTGCGTTTGTACGTCAATTTGCAAATGCGCTTGATCTAGATGTTGATGCATTTGTTGCTGAACATGATTTGGTAGCTGCAACGCCATCAGAAACAGAAGCAACACTAGCCGGTGCTCGCGTTGATAAGGATCATGTGACACGTGCAGGTATGCACCATGCTGAAGAAGGTGCCGCTGAAAAGACACGTCGTGTTATGCCAAAGGTTTTGATTGGTATTGCGATTGTGACAATCCTGGGTGTTATCTGGGCATTAGTTGTTGCTTTTACAGGATCAACAAACACGCCAGACAAGAAGGCTGTTTCAGTGACAACATCATCTGTTTCTAAGCCAGCTGAAAGCTCAAGCGAATCAGCTAAGAGCGAAAGCAAGAAGGAATCTTCTGCATCATCTTCAAGCAAGAAGGAAGAATCAGTAAAGCTAGGAACACCAATCGTTGATGCAGCTGGAGTTACTTATAACGACGTACAAGTACCTAAGGACAAGCCTTCAACATTGAAGGTGGAAGCAAAGGGTGATGTATGGCTACAAGTAACAGGCACTGATGGAACTGTTTTGATGAACGATACATTGAAGAGTGGTACATCACAATCTTTGGAAATTCCAACGACTATGACTGGTGTTACAATGCAAATTGGAAATGCCACAATGTTGACAACGAAGTTGGATGGAACTGATTTGCCATTGAAGAACGGAAATGTAATGGTTTGGCGTTCTGCATTGAACTTTAAGCGTTAAAAAGAGGTTTAAGATGAATTTACCAAATAAATTAACTGTTTTCCGAATTGTGCTAATCCCAGTATTCATGCTGTTGTTGACGTTGCCATTGGATTGGGGAATGGTCACAATCTTGGGTGCTACAATGCCCGTTGTACACTTGGTTGCGGCGATTGTCTTTATCATTGCATCATTAACAGATTTTCTGGATGGGCAAATTGCACGTCGTGAAAACCTCGTCACAAATTTTGGGAAATTCGCGGACCCACTTGCAGACAAGTTGTTGGTGATGACTGCTTTGATTTTCTTCGTACAATTTGATTGGGTTGCGGCATGGGTCGTGTCAATTATTGTGATTCGAGAATTGGCGATTACTGGATTACGTACATTGATTGTTGAAAACAATGGACAAGTCCTAGCAGCTGCAATGCCAGGTAAGATTAAGACGACATCACAAATGATTGCGATTATCTTCTTCTTGTTGCATAACATTGGATTTGCATTGATTGGTTTGCCATTTGCACAAATCATGATGTGGATCGCATTGATTGCAACAATTTACTCAGGAATTGATTACTTTTACCAAAACCGTCGCGTGTTTAGTGACGGATTTAAATAACCAAATGAGCAAGCAGGTGTCGATGACATCGGCTTGCTTTTTTATTTGAAAAAGGTGGATAAACAAATGACGTTAATAGAGACATTGGGTGACACGTTAATTACCAAAGACCTATCTATTACAGCCGCCGAATCGTTGACGGCGGGGATGTTTTTAAGCGAACTAGGTAACGTCCCAGGAATTTCAGCAGTCTTGCCGGGTGGTTTTGTGACCTATTCAGCCGAAACAAAAGCAAGTATGGTTGATGTATCAATGGATTTAATTACAAGCAAAGGTGTTGTCTCGCATGAAGTTGCACAAGCAATGGCAGCGGGTGCCCAAAATAAATTAAACACAGATGTGGCAGTTAGTTTTACAGGTGTTGCTGGTCCAGGTCCATCTGAAGGACACGCTGCCGGAACAGTATTTATCGGATTAGCGTTGAATGGGCAAGTCACGAGTCGTGAATATGCGTTTCAAGGTGATCGTCTAGAAGTGAGAACGACAGCGGTTAATGCAGCTGTAGAATGGCTCTTAGACGTATTGGAAAATAATGACTAAAAAGGTTGCGCTAGATTTGGCGTTAGGTGTATACTTAAATAAATTAAGTTAAAGTTAATAAGACGAGGTGAGTCGTAATGGCATCAGGGAAGAATATTAATCCAAATAAAAAGATTGAAGGACGTATCGAAGACAAAGCGGCTCGTGAAAAGGCTTTGAATGATGCGCTAAAGAAGATTGAAAAGTCTTTTGGTAAGGGATCTGTTATGAAGATGGGAGACAGTAAGTTTACCCATGTTGAATCTACATCAACAGGTTCATTGAAGTTGGATATCGCATTGGGAATTGGTGGATATCCTAAGGGACGTATCATTGAAATTTACGGTCCTGAATCATCAGGTAAGACAACATTGGCTTTGCACGCTGTTGCGGAAGCACAAAAGAACGGTGGAATCGTTGCATATATTGACGCGGAAAACGCGATTGATGTTGCCTATGCTCGTGCCTTAGGTGTTAACGTTGATGAACTATTGTTGTCACAACCAGACACTGGGGAACAAGGATTGGCGATTGCTGATGAATTGATTTCTTCTGGAGCAATTGACATGGTTGTTGTGGACTCTGTTGCGGCTTTGACACCAAAGGCGGAAATCGATGGAGAAATCGGAGATTCTTCTGTTGGATTGCAAGCACGTATGATGTCACAAGCGCTTCGTAAGATGTCTGGTGGTATTTTGCGTACCGGGACAACGGCAATCTTTATTAACCAATTGCGTGAAAAGATTGGTGTGATGTTTGGTAACCCTGAAACAACACCAGGTGGACGTGCGTTGAAGTTCTATTCATCAGTTCGTTTGGATGTTCGTCGTCGTGGAAGCATTGAACCAACTAAGGCTGACGGGGATGATGTGAAGTCAGTTGGTAACTTGACAAAGATTAAGGTTGCTAAGAACAAGGTGGCTGCACCGTTCCGTGAAATCGAAATTGAAATCATGTTTGGTAAGGGTATTTCTAAGACAGGTGAAATGATTGATTTGGCTGTTGATAAGGATATTGTTAACAAATCTGGATCATGGTTTGCCTATGAAGGTAACAAGATTGGTCAAGGAAAAGTGAATGCAATTCGTTGGCTAGAAGATCCTGAACAAAAAGAAACATATGATGAAATTTACAACCGTGTTCGTGATGCCTACTTGGGTAACAAGGACGGGGCTGAAGAAGAAGTTGTCGAACAAAATGAAGAAATTGATTTGATTGACATTGATAGTGCTGAATAGAAGTTAGATAGAGAGTGTTCGATGATATCATCGGACACTTTTTTGTTGCCTTTATGACACGTTACAAACATGGAATTTAGACGATAATTGTAGTAAGATTAAATAACTAATTTTTTAAAGAAACCGGGGAGGCTCCCAATGAGTGAAGGCTATCAAATGGAACAACAACGCCTAGATATGGTGTTGGATAAGATTAAAGATGAACAAGTACAAAATCGCTTAGACCAACAATACGCCTCAGATCAACATGATCAAGTTGAAGCAGGTTGGAAAGATGTTCGTTTTAAGACAGAAAACTATGGTAGTTTGTTTGAAACTGCAACATCAGTTCGTCAACAACAACAAATGTTGGAGCAACGAGAAGCAGCAATGAACTCTGCCGATCGTCGTGCGGAAATTCTAGATCGTTTGGTTGAACGCCCTTACTTTGCACGTATTGATGTGCAAGAGAAGGGAGCTGAAACAACAGAACCTATTTATATTGGATTGGCGTCATTTTCTGATGGACCAGACAATTTCTTGGTCTATGACTGGCGTGCACCAATTTCATCAATTTACTATGATGATGGTGTCGGAGAAGTCACATATACAACACCAGATGGACAACAAGAAGCAACGGTCCATTTGAAGCGTCAATTCCAAATTGAAGATGGCACAATTGTGACGATCTTCGATACAGATGAAGCGGTTGGTGACCAAATGTTGTTGGCTGCGTTGTCTGGTGATTCAACGACTAAGATGCAATCTATCGTGACAACAATCCAACAAGAACAAAACAAGATTATTCGTAACACTGCGGATGATCTATTGTTCGTGCAAGGAGCAGCTGGATCAGGAAAGACATCTGCTGTGCTGCAACGTGTGGCATATTTGCTATATCGTTACCGTGGACAACTGACTTCTGGACAAGTTGTGATGTTCTCACCAAATCAATTGTTTAACGACTATATTGACCAAGTTTTGCCAGAATTGGGTGAACAAAACATGGTGCAATTAACGTATTACCAATACGCATCTCGTCGTTTGCCACGTTTTGAATTAGAAACATTGCAAGAACGTTTTGAGGAAGACTTAACACCAGCGCAAAAGCGCGTTAACGACTTCAAGGGGACACGTGATTACTTTGACGTAATGACACGCTATGCCCAAGGTTTGAACCAAGCTGATATTCAAGTACGTCCAATCAAGTTCAAAGGTAAGGAACTGATTTCTAAAGAACGCATTTTGAGCATTTTCTACAGCTTTAACGAAAATTACCATCTAGGTAATCGTCTACAAGCAACGAAGGAAAAGTTGTTGGCTATCTTACAAGGTCATGTTGGGACAGAAATGAAGGCCGATTGGGTCGAACAAATTATTCAATCACTTTCTAAGGAAGAATATGACTCAATGTTGGGTGATGAAGCCAAAGAATTTGATTCAGAAGAAGCTGAAACAAAGTACTTGGCAAAGATTATCGTGTCAAATGAACTTGCGCCATTGGCCAAGGGGATTAACCGTAATCGTTTCATTAATATCAACAAGCAATTCGTACACTTCCTACAAGCTGTACCAACGATGATTGATTTGGCACAACATGATATTACAGCCCAAGACTGGTTAGCAGGCATTCAAGAAACCGTTACAGAAATGAAGTCAAGTCACTTGTTGTTGGCGGATATGACACCATTTATGTACCTATTTGACTTGATTAAGGGTAGTCATGGTGAACGTGATATTCGCTTCGTCTTCATTGATGAAATTCAAGACTATACACCATTCCAATTGGCGTTCTTGAAGTACAGCTTCCCTAAGGCTCGCTTTACAATGTTAGGTGACTTGAATCAAGCCATCTTTACTAAGGAAAATGCGGTAAGCTTACGTGCTGATTTGGCAACGTTATTCAATCCTGAAAAGTCAGCGTATATTCAATTGACAGACACGTACCGTTCAACACAACCAATTACCGATTTTGCTAAGGAAATCTTGATTGATGGGGCGCAAATTAATGCCTTTGCCCGTGAAGGTGAATTACCACGTGTTGTTGTCGCACCAACAGTAGCTGCGATGACCGCTGATGCGATTGAACAAGTTAAGCGTAATGTCGCAGATGAAGAAACAACGGCTATCATTACAAAGAACTTGGCTGAAGCTGAAGAAGTGTATGCTGCTTTGCGCGACGAAGTAGACGTGACAATTATTCGTACGGAAAACCAACGTTTGGTACCAGGGACAATTATTGTGCCGGCGTACTTGGCTAAGGGACTTGAATTTGACGCAGTTATTATGTGGGATGCATCTGATAAGGTGTACACGCAAGATGATGAACGTCAATTAGTGTATACAATTGCTTCTCGTGCGATGCATCGTTTGACTGTGCTAGCACTAGAAAACTTAACACCATTATTGGATCGTGTTGATCCAGCCTTATATACTCGAGGATAATCATGACTGATGTGAAGTTGTTGAACTATGTGGCGTACCCTAAGGAACAATGGCGTCATATTGGACCAGGGAGCCAAGCTGAATTACCTAGTACCGTTGATACGGCATTCTTAACACGTATCAAGGCGTTTAACGACCAAATCTCTTTAGATGATGTACATGACGTTTATTTACCACTTGTACGCTACGTACAATTCATGTACAAAGAATATCAAGCGCATCGCGCGCATCAGACAACCTTTTTACATGAACAAAGCTATGATATTCCGTTTGTTGTAGGTATTGCTGGTTCGGTAGCAGTGGGGAAAACAACCACAGCTCGACTATTAACGTATTTACTTCAAGAAGCGATGGGGCATGATGAAGTCGCATTGATGACAACTGATGGATTTTTGAAGCCAAATAGCCAATTACTTGCAGAAGGTATTATGGAACGTAAAGGGTTCCCTGAGTCGTATGATATGCAGGCGTTGTTGAATTTTATGGATGAAGTAAAGAGTGGTGCCGACCAACTACAATCCCCAAAATACTCGCATGATATATCAGATGTGATGCCTAATACATTTGATGAATTTGCAAAACCTTCTATATTAATAGTAGAAGGAATTAATACCTTACAACCGAATGCTGACTCAGCAGTGTATCTTTCAGACTTTTTTGATTTTTCTATCTATATAGATGCAGAGACGGATTTGATTGCACATTGGTATCTAGATCGCTATGAAGCGCTGCTAGAACAAAGTGATGTTGCTAATGATCCGGATAATTATTTCTATGAATTAGCGCAATTGCCACGTGCGGATGCATTGAAATACGCCGAGTCAGTGTGGGAAAGTGTCAATTTACCTAATCTTACGCAGTACATTTTACCGACACGTGAACGCGCAGACTTAATTCTGCGTAAGACCGTTGGTCATGGCTTCTCTGAAATTTGGTTACGAAAACACTAAAAACGAAACCAAATAACGTTACAGGAATGTTACAAAACTTTGGATAACGGACACGATATTTAGTTAAATCAAAAAATTACACAAAATTACACAAATTATCATAATTGCTTAACCAGTAAAGTAAAAGGTTTTTAAAGTGATTAGAGTCGGTTTTATTGTCAAATAACCCCCTTATGTTACAAGAGTGTTACGTAAAACGACGCTAAAAAGACATTAAAAAGACTGATTGACATTTTTTTGAAATATATAGCCTAGCTAGATTGTTAAACTAGTTCTTGTGGTTGCGACTGGTAATCACGACTAGCAATTTTGTGAATCACACAAGTTGCTTTAACTTTTAGCATTTGATCGTCATGTTCGCATGACCAAATCAATGGAGGATTTTAAAGAAATGAAGACATCTAAAGAAGTTGCCTTAACGGTGGCTGGTATCGTTGCATTGCTAACTACCGGCCAAACTATGGTTCACGCCGCATCAAACGTTGCGAACGCTAACCAAGCAGATTCACAACTAACAATGTCAGTTAACGACATGGTTGTTGCATCTGTCCAAAACGAAGAAATTAAGTTTGCGGATCAAAACATCCGTGTATCATCAAACACATCAGTATCATCAGACAAGATTGCAGATGCAACAAAGTCAGGTGCTGATAAGGCTGCTGAAAAGGCATCTAAGCTAGCTAAGGAAACTGCTGCTAAGGAAGATGCTGCAGAAGCCAAGGAAAAGGAAGAAAAGGCTGAAGCAGAAGCTAAGGCTAAGGAAGAAGCAAAGCAAGCTGAAAAGGCTCTAGCTGCTGCCGAAAAGGCTGCTGCTGAACAAGCCAAGGAAGCAGAAACTGTTGCTGAAGTAACAACTGTTTCTGTTGAAGCTGCACCAGCTCAAAAGCAAGCATCTGCACCTAAGGCCTCTGCGCCTGCTGGTTCAGGATCAGTTTACGATCAATTTATTGCTGCTGGTGGAACACCTGAAATGTGGCAAACTATTGTTGTCCCTGAATCAGGTGGTAACCCTAACGCAGTTTCATCTGCTGGATACCGTGGACTTGGTCAAACCAAGGAAGGTTGGGGTTCAGGTTCAGTTGCTGCACAAACACAAGGTATGCTTGGATACGCATCTTCACGTTATGGATCAGTTGACGGAGCGCTTAAGTTCCGTAACGCCAACGGTTGGTGGTAATCCACTTTAAACACTCACAATTGTGGGTGTTTTTTTTATGGATTCGGCTACTTGTAATTTTATTTCAATAGGCATAGAATAGCGTATCAGTATTCAAAGGAGAATTAACATGATGAAAGAGAAGCAAACAAATCGCCCCGTTGATATTCACGGGAAGCCATTTAGTCGTTTTGCGATGATGGCATTGATATTGACGGCGACGTTTGCGGGTGTATTGATGCAGACGTCTCTAGGGACGGCTCTGCCGACTTTAATGGAAAGTTTTGATATTAACTTAGCTACAGCACAACAAGCCACAACGTGGTTCCTATTGGCTAATGGGATTATGATTCCTGTTTCCGCTTATTTAACAACTAAGATACCTACACGTTGGTTATATATGACTGCGTTTACGATTATCTTGTTGGGAATGGCTGTGTCAGTTCTGACACCAGCGCGTCCAGAGATGTGGCATATGTTCTTGGTAGGACGTATTTTAGCTGCGATGGGTGTGGGAATTACCATGCCGTTAATGCAAGTTGTGATGGTGAATATCTTCCCAGCAGATGAACGTGGTGCTGCAATGGGATTAGGTGGGCTTGTTGTTGGTATGGGACCAGCGATTGGACCTGTCTTATCTGGTTGGATTCTAGAATCACCACATCATATTTTAGGGATGACATTGCCTAATACTTGGCAATCAATTTTTTACTTCCCAATGTTGGTGTTAGGTATTTCACTGTTATTTAGTGGATTCTTGATTAAAGACGTTGTACCCAATAAAGATATTAAATTGGATTTTGTGTCATTAATTGAATCAGTTATCGGATTTGGATTCTTCCTATGGGGATTCACTAATGTGGCTGCATTTGGTTGGCTAGATACCATGAATGTTGTTTTGCCAATCATGGTTGGAATTCTATTTATTACTATCTTTATCCGTCGTCAATTGAAATTGGAAGAACCATTTTTGAATGTGCGCGTCTTCCAAAATAAGCAATTCGCGCTAACAACATTAGCTATCATGATGTCAATGATGGCGATGATGGGTGTTGAAATGATGTTGCCAACGTATCTACAAAATGTGCACGGCATGAATGCCTTCCATTCAGGATTGGTATTATTGCCTGGGGCCTTGGTCATGGGAATTATGTCACCGATTGCTGGGCGCGTATATGACCGTATTGGGTCACGTCGTTTGGCCGCGGTTGGATTTAGTATCCTTGCGATTGGAACGTTGCCGTTTATCTTTTTGACAGTGGAAGCACCAGCGCAATATATTACAGCCCTATACGCGTTGCGTATGTTTGGAATTGCGATGGTTATGATGCCGTTAACTGCTTCTGCTATGGGGGCATTGCCACCTGAACAAGCTAGTCACGCAACAGCGTCAAATAATACAGCACGTCAAATTTCTTCAGCGGTTGTTGTGGCTTTGTTGACGTCTGTAACACAAAACGTGATTAATACAAATAAGCCGAGCGATGCATTACGTGCAGCAGATCCATTACAATACGCGAATGATTTTTTGAATGCCTCAATGAGTGGATTTAGAATTTCATTTATGTTGAGTTTGGTCTTTGCGATTGTTGGTATTATCGTGGCGTACTATCTACGTCCAGGTCGTACCCGTGTTATTGCAGCGGAGGTGAAGTAATATGATTATGTTGTTATTAGCACTATTTGCTGTCTTGACGTTTGTGAGTTGGTTGATTCTACCTAAGAAGAACCAACGTATTTTCTTTGGTTTACTGTCAACCGTAGGACTATTACTGACGGTAGGCGCGATGACTTTGAATTTTACACAACATTTAGGAATGGAAGAAGTTACTAAAACTGAGACAACACAAATTTACTCAGCGGGAGATATGCGACTGCCACAAGGTATATTGATTGCAGAACCGATGGGTACTGATAAAAATAGTTATGTGATGGTTTATCGTGATAATAAGGATGATAAAAAGCCTGCTGTACACTTCAAGCCTAATGAAGACAAATTAGTCGATGCAACGAAGCAACATGCTGTCTTTGAACAATCAGACGACGTGAAGCGAGCGCAAGTTAAAGTTGCAACGACACGCTTAGAATGGAAAAATGATCTTGCTAAGTGGTTATTTGGTACTAGTGGACAAACAGATGAGATTATTTCCGAAAAAGTCGTTGTAGAAGTGCCTTCAGATTGGATGGTTCTGACACAAGCTGAACTTGAAAAACTTATGGCTGGATAATCATTAAATAAAATGCATGAAAAAATGTATAGGATACAAATCACTATATGCTGATTTTTTTATATGACACATTCATAAATTAAAAAAGGCAATTGGAATAATCAATAAAATGACTAGCTTAAACTGAGATAGCCGTGGTATAATTATTTTCGTAGTTAAAACTAAAAAAGATTATTAAAGTGTTTCTTGCAACATTGAAGTATCTGGCATAGTTTTGTTGTTATTAAAAGTTTGGCGTTATGCCAGGAGGTTGCATATTATGGAACAAGGTTCAGTAAAGTGGTTCAACGATGACAAGGGATTCGGATTTATCGCACGTGAAAACGGTGACGATGTATTCGTACACTTCTCAGCTATCCAAGGTGACGGTTTCAAGTCATTGAACGAAGGTCAAGCTGTTGAATTTGAAGTAGTTAACGGAGACCGTGGACTACAAGCAGAAAACGTTACAAAGATCGGTTAATTCTGATTAATGTACGTTAAAAGAAGCATCTCTTCGGAGGTGCTTCTTTTTTATTATTAGTTAGTAAAAAAGCACGCTATATTCCGTTTGAGGGGGATATAGCGTGCTTTTTGATTTAAATATTTTTGAATACGTATTATGCCCAGTCACCGTCGCGGAAGACAGGTACAGTTGATCCGTCTGCTAGAATACCGTCAACTTGCATGTCAGATGAACCAACCATGAAGTCCACGTGGACAGCAGAGTCGTTTTGTCCCTTTGCTTGACGTGCTTCAGTATCCATTGTTGTTCCGTTCTTAATGTTTGAAGGGTATGCAGCACCAAAGGCCAAATGACATGAGGCGTTTTCATCAAACAAAGTGTTGTAGAAAACAATACCTGATTCTGAAATTGGTGAATGGAAAGGTACAAGTGAAACTTCACCTAATGACTTAGCGCCAGCGTCTGTGGCTAGTAGTTGCTTTAAGACTTCTTCTCCAGTTGAAGATGAAGCTTCGATGACCTTACCCTCTGCAAATGTTAGCTTGATGTCATTAATCAACACACCCGCATATGAAAGTGGCTTGGTTGACATTACAGTTCCTGAAATATTACGGAAGTCAGGAGATGTGAACACTTCTTCAGTTGGCATGTTGGCAACGAAACGTTCTCCAGCCTTGTCAGTAGAATCTGCAGCTTCCCAAACGTGGTCAGTGGCTAGTCCAACTGTTAAGTCGGTTACCGCTGACTTGAAGTGTAATGCTGTGAAATTATGATCTGTTAACCAGCTAGCCTTTGTGTTCAATGTTGCAATGTGTGCTTCCCATTCTTCGGTTGGGTTATTATCAACACTTACACGATTGATTTTAAAGATTTGCGTCCAAAGTTCATCTTGGGCTTCCGCGGGTGTCAAGTTAGGGAAAATCTTTTCAGCCCATGCTTGTCCAGCAGCGCCAACTACACACCAGTCCAAGTCATTGTTCATTGTAGCTTGACGGACAGGTGCAACGGCACGTTGATAAGCTTGTTCAAAAGTTGAGACACGATCACCGTCAACATTAGAGAAGCCATCAGGATCGTTTGAAATAACCGCAATACGTGATGTTAAGTTATCTGCAATTTCTTGGGCGCGCATTGCTGCGGATGAGGGTAGGTTTTGTAGATCAGCTTCACTAGCGTGGCGTAAGAATTCACGCTTTGTGTGTAAGTCAGACCATTCTACATCAACGCGATTTGCACCACTTGTGTAGGCGGCGTCAATCAATTCGTGGACTAATGCTTGTTGACTGATTTCCGCGTAAATAACAACGTTTTGTCCTTTACGCACGTTAATCCCAGTATTTACAATCAGTTGAGCGTACTTGTTAAGCAATGTATCAAAATGTTGAATCGTCATAGTAATGCCTCCGTTAATATAAGTTAAATACAATTCTACCGCACTACTTCTTTAATGCAACAAGGGGACTCTTAAAAATCTGCAATTGTAAGGAAAGGTTGCATGAGTTTTGTAATAAATAATAGAGAACCCAATATTAAATTAGTGGGTGAAGATGTCAATCTGTTCAGAATGGCGTATAATGTAAGGATAACGATTAAAAATGAAAGTGTAGGGAACATCAATGCGTCGGGTTATTACGTATGGAACATTTGATTTATTGCATTACGGACATATTAACTTATTGCGTCGTGCGAAGGAACGCGGTGACTATCTGATTGTGGCGTTGTCTACTGACGAATTTAATTGGCGTGATAAGCACAAGAAAACCTATTTTACTTTTGAAAAGCGTAAGCAACTGTTGGAAGCCATTCGCTATGTCGATTTAGTTATTCCTGAGGAAAATTGGGATCAAAAAGTATCTGATGTAAAGCTTTACCAAGTAGATGAATTTGTGATGGGGGATGATTGGCAAGGGAAGTTTGATTACCTTGCGGATGAAACTGATGTAGAAGTTGTGTACTTAGCACGTACGCAAGAGATTTCTACGACGCAAATCAAAAAAGATTTGAATGCACAAGCCATGGCAACTGAACAAAAAACAACATTAACGGAACGTTAATGATATGTCTTTATGTTGATTTAACATAGTTTGAGTAGAATGAATGGGATATGTTGATACATATACATACGATTGAGGTATCGACACAGATAGGGGGACTATATGGTAGTCTTAGATAGTATATTATTGCTAGTGTGTGCCTACATGATGATTAAAGGTTGGGCACAATACCAAAGCTTTGGTAGTACAGAGCGTATGCAAAAATTAAAGCAAAAGATGCAAAATAATCAATTTAACATGGTTAACATTGATTCAGAATCTGGCGAATCAATGCAGGATATGATGGCGCGCATGGCAAAGCAAATGCAAGCGATGACTGAAACTGCGGCAGATAAGCAAAATACAAAAGATATGATGATGTTGAACGCACATCGTAGTCGTGCGGTAGCGTTCACAATTCTATTTACAACATTTGCATTATCAACAGCTTTACAATGGATGAATGTTAGTGGATTCATCCAAATTGGTATTAGTTTGTTTGGATTCATGCTAACAGCTATGAGTTTAATGAAATCTCGTAACTTGATGCAGATGAGTCAAAAGCTATAAAAGGTTAAATATGAGTTATAGATTGGAAAAGGGTGGATGCTACGATGGACGTAGAGCGTAAAAAGAAAATTGAAGCCTCATTCATAACGAAGCAGTATGAATTGGCGCCTAGCCGCGTTGAAAAATTACAAGCAACTTTCTTCAGTCGCAAATTCCCAGTGTTTTGGGCAGTGCGAGGAGTTAGTTTTACTGCGTATGAAGGGGAAACAATTGCCGTCGTTGGGACAAATGGTTCTGGTAAATCAACATTGATGAAGATGGTCGCAGGAATTATTCCGAACACGACCGGAAAAATTGATATTCATGGAGATACATCGTTAATTGCTATTAACGCAGGTTTGCGTGGTGGTATGACTGGGCGTGAGAATATTAAGCTAAAGGGATTGATGGTTGGTTTAACTGATGAAGAAATTTTGGAACGCATGGACGATATTATTGCCTTTTCAGAATTAGGTGATTTTATTGATCAACAGGTTAAACATTATTCATCAGGAATGAAGTCGAAATTGGGATTTGCAATATCAGTTTACACAAACCCGGATATTGTGATTATTGACGAAGCATTATCTGTTGGTGACGCCACGTTTAATCGTAAGTCATTGGCGAAGATTAAAGATTTCCAAAAAGAAGGAAAAACAATTTTCTTTGTATCGCATGACCTAGGTCAGGTGCGTGAAATGGCTGATAAAGTTTTATGGATGCACTTTGGGGAAGTTCGAATGTTTGGACCTACTGTTGAAGTGATGAATGAATACGATAAATTTGTATCTGAATATAAAGCATTAGATGATGCAGGTCAAAAAAAGTACCGTGAAAACAAACGTGAAGCACAGATGAACTTTTCAGTCGATGGTCTAGCGGAAAATGCAGTTGCTAGTGCAGAAACGCCTGAAGAAAAAGTGTTAATTAAAAAAGTTGTGTACGAGCAACCATTTAATGATCGTTTGAGCTGGGGTGATAAAATTGGCCTAGGAATTTTGCTGGGAATAGCGGTGTTTTTGATAGGTCTATTAATTATGCAAGGCCCAATTTACGCAGATGTTGTACCGAACAATGTAACAATGCTTGAACACGGAGGGCCTATGCAATGATGAAAGATTTACGTCAGGTATTGCAGGAAATTGGGCAACACCTAGAAATAGCAGTACGGTTGGCTCGATTTAATATCGCTTCGCGTTGGGCTGATAATTACTTGGGATCGCTTTGGAATTATTTGGAACCCTGTATGTACATCGGAACCTATTTTGTGATTTTTGGTTTAGGTATGTATGGTGGAACGATTAATGGGCAACCCTATATTTTGTGGCTCTTGATTGGAATAGTACCATGGTATTTTGTTAAGGGATCATTTAGCCGAGGTCTAACAAGTATTAAGTCACAATTAGGCATGTTAACCAAGACGAAATTCCCGATGTCTATTGCGCCCGTGGTACCAATGATTGAAGAGTTCCGTCGATTCATCATAATGTTAGTCATGTCAATCGGAGTTATGTTTTTATTTGGTGTAGTGCCAACTGTCTCTTGGCTACAACTAGGGTATGCGATATTTGCTATGTGGGCATTTTTACTGGGCTTAAATTTGTTAACGTCAACGCTAACATTATTGGTACCTGATTTTCAAACAGCTGCGAATGCAGTATTTCGTTTAGCGTTTTTTATCTCAGGTGTTATTATTAACTTTGATGCACGTAGCATGCCGGAAACAGTTGTGGTTATTCTAAAAATGATGCCATTTTATCAAATTATTGATAATTTCCGAGCTAGTTTGCTATTTAACCAATCGGTTTTCCATAACCCGCTGAATACAGTCTTTTTCTGGACATTAACACTCTTGATGCTATGGGGTGGTTCAATTGCGCACGTTCGATTCCGTGGTAAGTTTATGGATCTTATCTAAAAAATAAAAACCTGGATTCACTCGTTCAATTGTTGATGGGTGAATTCAGGTTTTATCTGTAAAAGGAGATATCATGCAGAAATTAAAAAACATGATTAAAAATTCAACAATTGTAGGACGTTTATATGGTGGTGTGCAGTTGTTGTTCATTAAAACGTTGCAATTGTTTGTACGTGTTGATGATAAACAAATTTTGTTTATGTCATACAGCGGGCGTCAATTTTCAGATTCACCTCGTACAGCGTTTGAATTGTTGCAATCGGATCCAGCATATCGTGATTTTAAATTTGTATGGGCATTTAATGAGCCGGGCGAGTTTGATCACTCAGGTATTACTAAAAAAGTCTCTGCAAATTCATTGTCATATTTTTATCATTTGTTACGTTCTAAATATTGGGTATCTAATGCATCAATTGAACGATTAACGCCATTTAATCATCCAAAGAATACGTATATTCAATTTTGGCATGGTGTACCAATGAAACATTTAGGCCCAGATGAAGCACAATTAAGTCCGTTAGTTAAAAATTGGTATAAAAAAGCTAACTTCGATTATCTCTTTACTTACGGTGAATATGACACTGAACGATTTGAACATATTTTTCCGAGTGCACAACGCTATAACCAGGTCGGACAATTACGTAAGTATGCGCTAGAGCAACAACGTGCTAACTTTAATCGTGCACAAGTCATGCGTCGCTTACGTTTGAATCCTAATAAGCCAACGTTGTTGTATGCGCCGACATTTCGTGAATATGAATTAGCGGAAGATAGTTTAGCCTATTTGGGTGCTGGTGTCTTGGAACAGTTAGCCAAAACGTATAATGTGATATATCGTGGTCATTATTTTGCAGCTTTGCCAACCACAATGCCAGGTGTAACGATTGCAAATGATGCGGATTTGAATGAATTATTCCTAGTGAGTGATTTACTAGTGACAGATTATTCAAGTCTATTGTTTGATTATGCACCTGAACAAAAGCCAATCTATCTATATGAAGCCGATGTTGCTGAGTATAAGAAGAAGCGAGGCCTTTATATTTCTGGTGAAGACTTAGGCTTGCCGGTAGTGCATAGTGAACATGAACTGCTATCAGCTTTGATGAAGGCTGAACAATTAGACACAGCGGCAGTAGAAGATCTGTTAACCCACTATAATCCAATGTCTGCAGAAACGACCGTTGATTTTATATTTGAAATCATTAGTACAGATAAAATATAGAACTTTTAAAACCAGCATATGATTATGCTGGTTTTTTAATATCGTAGGAAAACCAAAAATAGAAGACAGGTAGGAACGGCTTAGTTTTGTAACAACTTTGCTTGATTTACGGTATAATGAAATTAATGTAAAAAAATAAGGAAGTGGATGCAATATGATCACAATTAAGTCTGACCGTGAAATTAAAGCCATGAAAGAATCAGGTGCTATTATTGCGGGGATGCATCAAGGTCTCCGTGATATTATCAAGCCAGGAATTTCTACATGGGAAATTGAAGAATTTGGGCGTGACTATATCGAAAGTCGTGGTGCCCGCGCAGCGCAAATCGGATTTGAAGGATTTGAATTCGCAACAACTATCTCTGTCAATGAAGAAGTTGCCCATGCGTTCCCTCGTAAAAAGTTGAAATTAAAAGAAGGTGACTTAGTTACCGTTGATACAGTTGTTGAATTAGATGGTTTCTACACTGACTCTGCTTGGTCATATGCTGTTGGTCAAGTATCTGATGAAGTGAAGCAATTGATGGATGTGACCTTGAAGGCATTGTACCTTGGAATTGATCAAGCGCAAGTTGGAAATCGTATTGGTGATATTGGTTCAGCAATTGATGAATATGTCACACAATTCGGCTATGGAAACGTTCGTGATTACGTTGGACATGGTATTCAACCAACGATGCACGAAGAACCTTCTGTACCACACTATGGTGTTGCTGGACGTGGCCTACGTTTGAAGCCAGGTATGACAATTACTATTGAACCAATGATTAATTTGGGTGGTTGGCAAGTTGAAACATCAACCGAAGATGGTTGGACTGTAACAACATTAGATGGTTCATGGTCTTGTCAATATGAACACACAATTGCCATTACAAATGACGGGCCAAAGATTTTGACTAGTCAAGACGCGGAAATGGATGCGAAGTATCTGTAATCCGTTAGAGGAGTTAGTATGCATAAATTTAGTAAAAGCTATATTTTTGCCAAACGGTTTTTAGATATTTCCGTCGCCATTTTTGCGTTGATTGTGTTTGCGCCAGTGTTTGCGGTTGTTTCTTCCTTCTACCTGTTTGGTAGTAATAAAGGACCAGTATTTTATCGTCAAGAACGTATAGGATACCAACATCAACCGTTTAAGATTTATAAGTTTCGTTCAATGGTTGTGAACGCTGAAGCCAAGTTGTTGGCAAACGAAGAGATGTACGCTAAGTTCGTCGCCAACGGTTATAAATTACCAACGGAAGAAGATCCACGTATCACACGATTTGGTGCATTCATTCGTAAGACATCAATTGATGAATTGCCACAATTCTTAAACATCTTAAAGGGTGAAATGAGTATTATTGGGCCTCGACCAGTGGTTGAGCGTGAATTAGTTGAATACGGTGATGAAGTTGATGAGTTTTTGTCAGTTAAGCCAGGTGCAATGGGACTTTGGCAAGCAACAGGGCGTAGTACTATTCACTATCCAGAACGTGCTACGTTGGAATTAACGTATGCTAAAGACGCTAATATGTGGTTTGATTTCAAAATCATTTTTAAAACAATTGCGGCCATCTTCCAACGTGATGGTGCCATGTAAGAGAAAGTGAGTGAATCATGAAACAAATTAAACGCACACATATAATTATCGCAGTAATTGTGATGAGTCTATTAGCAGTGGGTGGCAGTGTTTGGTGGTTTAGTGCAACACCAGTTACGAATGACAGTGCTGTTGTAACTGAAAATGCGGCAAACCCGATGCTTAACAAATCGGATCAGTATGATCCTAATGTAGATGCTAATGGAAAGATTGTAACGCCTAACGATGTCGAAAACATGCGCCAGAAATTATTGGATGCGGGATTACCTGCTGATCAATGGGCTCCCAGCGATATTAAAAAGGTTATTGTAAAGTCATCAACACAGGGAATGGATCCAATTGCATATGCGAAGGAAAACTTCCACGGTGAATAAAACTGACAGGTTTAAATTTAGGAGTAATAGATAGTATGGAAAAACTTTCAATCATTGTACCGGTCTACAATGAAGAAGTCATGGTACCCATTTTTACAGAAGCTGTAGAAAACATTCGTAAAAATGAATTACCAAATATTATGTTTGAATACTGGTTCATCGACGATGGATCATCAGATGCAACATTAGAAGAATTACGTAAGTTACAAGCCAAAATGCCAGAACAAGTACACTATGTATCTTTCTCACGTAATTTTGGTAAGGAAGCAGCACTATATGCTGGATTGCAAAAGGCAACTGGTGATTATGTTGCTGTTATGGACGTCGATTTACAAGATCCACCAGAATTGTTACCAGAAATGGTAAATGGTGTTGCGTCTGGAGAATATGATTGTGTGGGAACACGTCGTACAACTCGTGATGGTGAACCACCAATTCGTACATTCTTTAGTAAGTTGTTCTACAAGTTAATCAATCGTATTTCTTCTACACAAATTGTAGAAGGAGCACGTGATTATCGTGTCATGTCTCGTCAAGTAGTTTCAGCACTACTACGCATGACAGAATATAACCGTTTTTCTAAGGGGATGTTCAGCTGGGTTGGTTTCAACACAAAATATCTTGAATTCGAAAATAAGGATCGTGTTGCCGGTGAAACGTCATGGTCATTCTGGAGTCTTCTAAAATACTCAATTGAAGGAATTGTTAATTTCTCACAAGCGCCATTAGTATTGGTCTCAGTATTAGGATTGTTGTCATGTGCGGGATCTGTTATAGCGGCGCTATTCTTAGCAGCTCGTACAATGTTCACGTCGGCGGCTGTGGTCTCTGGATGGACTTCAATGATTGTGATTATTCTATTTATGGGTGGTATTCAATTATTGAGTATTGGAATTGTTGGACGCTACATTTCAAATATTTATTTGGAAGTAAAGAACCGTCCAATTTATCTTTCTAAAGAAGAACGTTAGAATTGGATGTCTATTTAATAATCTCTTGAAACAGTGTTTTGAGAGATTTTTTTTACAGGAGGACCCCATGAAGATTTTAGTGGCGGCACATAAGCCGTATGAAATGTCAGAACAAGATATTTACCAGCCTATTTATGTAGGTGCAGCGTTGAAGCAAGATATGCCAGCTGGCTACATCGGGGATAATACCGGACGTAATATGTCTGAGATGAATGCGCATTTCAATGAATTGACGGGTTTGTACTGGGCAAAATACAATTTACAAGATGAAGATATTGTTGGATTAATGCATTACCGTCGTTACTTAGGTGTAAAGGCATCACATGACTTGCGTGATATCTTAACCAAAGAAGATATTACAACGGCGTTAGCTGAAGTTGATGTCTTGGTACCAAAGGCAAGAAATTACTTCATTGAAAATCAACAAACGCATTATTATAATGCTCATGAGCATGAGCCGTTTGATGTGATGAAGGAAGTCATTGCTGATGAGTTCGCAGAATACGCACCCGCTTTTGAACGCGTTTGTGGATCAACTAAGGCACATTTGTTTAATATGCAAATTATGAAGCAAGCAGATTTTCAATCATTTACAGATTTTCTATTCGCGGTCTTAAATCAGGTGGAAGAAAAGGTGCCTTATAAGAGTTATGAAGGACAGGAGAGCCGTGTGTTCGGTTTCTTGTCTGAATACCTCCTAGACACGTGGATGTTAACGCATGATAAGACATATCGTGAGTATCCTTTGGTTACAACTGAGAAAACGAATTGGTTCGATAAAGGTTTTGCGTTCTTGAAGCGTAAATTTGGTAACGGGAAAAATAAGAAAACACATTTTTAAATGGGATGACATGAAATTGTAAAGATACTTTGTTTTTTGTAATGTAAACGACATTAACTATTTCGGGGGATGTGATAGAATGTTCGTTGGTTAAATTAAAAAATGATTAGTAATTTGACGGTTTTATTAAATTTTAAAAATGATTGATATATTAGGAGAATGAGTATGAAATTTAAAGGCTTACTATTAATGGGGCTGTCAGCGGGAATTGTCGGTATGACACAAACCGATGTTGCCCATGCCAATGTTCCTTGGCTAAACATTACAGATAAAAGTGTTCCGCGTACTGACTTTGTGGATATTTCTTCACACAATGGTGTACCAACGGTGCAAGAATTTAAAATCATGAAGAATTATGGTGTTAAAGGTGTAATGGTTAAGTTAACGGAAGCTACAAGCTACCGTAATCCATATGCCGCAAGTCAAATTGCGAACGCTAAAGCAGCGGGGCTGACTGTAGGTGGATATCACTATAGTTGGTATACAGATGAAGCGACTGCCCGTGCTGAAGGACGTTATTTTGCGCAATTTGCTAAGGAATTAGGATTGCCAACTAACACACCAATGGCGGACGATCTAGAAGAACCTCAAGTTAAGTACGCCAACTTAAATGGGAAAGTAAATACTCATACTAAGGCTTTCCGTGCAGGTGTAGCTGGTGCGGGATACACAAATAATATTCTATATACGTATGGTTCATACGCAACAGAATCAGGTTTGAGTACAGCTAGTTTTGGTAAGAAAAATGTGTGGATGGCCTCATATCCATTTACACCAAGCAAGGATTCTTTGTGGCATACCGATGTAGGGATGTGGCAATTTAATAGTAATATGCATTTCCCAAATGTTCGCGGAACATTTGATGCGAATATTGATTATGCTGGAACGATGAGCGGTGGTTCATCAGCAAGTAAGCCAAAACCTAAGCCAAAGCCAAAGCCAACTGTATATAAGTCTTACTTCAAGTTTGACCAAAGCCGACGTAATGATTGGATGTTTACGACGGCGCCATATGGATATGAAGGAGCCAAAGGGGCTGGACGTGTACCAGATGGACAAATTGTGTGGATTGAAAAGCGTGAAAAAGCTGCCAATGGTGTAACTTGGTATTATGCAAAGATTAACGGTAAGTATGTATGGTTTGATGCGCTTTCAGGATCATTGCTACGTGAATCAGATGTGAAGCAAACGTCTGTCAACAAGACATACGAGTTTGATCAAAATGGACGCAAGGACAGCTTGTATACCACTGCGCCATACGGATTTGCTGGTTCAAAGGATGTTGGTAAGGCAAAGCAAGGTGTCTCTGTTAAGGTAGACAAGCAAATGGTCAATGATGGCGTAACATGGTTCTATGGAACAGTTAATGGTCAAAAGGTTTGGTTTGATGCCAAGGCCGTTAAGTTGCCTTCTACGGCACTAGCTACTACGAAGGTAAGTAAGTACTTCGTAACGAACCAATCAAGTCGTCGTGATGGTATGTTTGAAAATGCGCCATTCCGATATGCTGGTTCTAAGTCAGCTGGATGGATTCCAAATAACCGTCTTGTGTGGGTTGAAAAGCAACATAAGTCAGAGACTGGTTCTATCTGGTATTACGGAGAAATTAATGGACGTAAGGTCTGGTTTGACTCACTTTCAGGTTCTGTATTAAAGGTACAAGACGTCACACAAACAACGGTGAACAAGACGTATGTCTTTAACCAAAACGGACGTAAGGATAGCTTGTACACTACTGCGCCATACGGATTTGCTGGTTCAAAGGATGTTGGTAAGCCAAAGCATGATGCATCTGTTAAGGTAGAGAAGCAAATCGTTAATAACGGCGTAACGTGGTTCTATGGAACAGTTAATGGTCAAAAGGTTTGGTTTGATTCTAAGGCTGTTAATCTACCGGTTGCACCATTAACAACTACGAAGGTAAGCAAGTACTTCGTAACAAACCAATCAACTCGTCGTGACGGTATGTTTGAAAATGCGCCATTCCGATATGCTGGTTCTAAGTCAGCTGGATGGATTCCAAATAACCGCCTTGTATGGGTTGAAAAGCAACACAAGTCAAATACCGGTGTTGTCTGGTATTACGGACAAATCAACGGACGTAAGGTTTGGTTTGATTCACTTTCAGGTTCTGTTCTAAAAGTGCAAGATGTGAAGCAAACAGCTGTGAATAAGAACTATGTGTTTAACCAAACTGGACGTAAGGACAGTTTGTATACGACAGCACCATATGGATTTGCTAGCTCAAAGGATGTTGGTAAGGCGAAGCATGGTGTAACTGTTAAGGTTGACAAGCAAATGGTTAACAATGGTGTGACATGGTTCTATGGAACAGTGAATGGGCAAAAGGTTTGGTTTGATGCCAATGCTGTAAAGATTGCGCCTGTAGCGAAGAAGGCAATGGTTGAAGCTTCTTCAGAAACGCCTGCTTCTGTGAAGAAAGAGACATCATCAAAGGTGATGTCATCTAGTTCATCAGCAACGTCATCAGAACAACAAAAGCGTACTTCTTCTGAATCTCAAGTGAAGGAAACATCTGGAAAGATGTCAGAAGAATCAAGTGCCGTTGTGCAAAACGTTAAATTTGATTTCATTTTTGATCAAACAAAGCGTGAAGATGATCTATATAAAGAAGTAAAAGGTATGCCTGTAGATACAAAGGTTTTGCGCCCAGCTGTTGATAAGGAAATTTTGCATGTGACAAAGCAATTTGTCGATGAAGATGGAACTATCTGGTATGGTGCTAAGCTAAACAAGGATTTTGTTTGGTTTGAAACTAAAGCAGGTCGCGTGAATATTTAATCAATCAATATAAAAGAGAGTCTATCCATTGGGTAGATTCTCTTTTTTAGTTTGTTTTAGCACTCGTTGTTAAAGAGTGCTAAAAAGGTTGACAAGGAACTTATAAGTCTGTAATATAGAGGATGTTAGCAAGAGGTGTACAAGAGTGCTAACAAGGAGGTGTGTGATGTTAGCTGAAAGACAAGCATTAATTTTAACGGCGATAATTCGCAATTATGTGCAAACAGGTAAGGCGGTCGGTTCGAAAGTCTTAGTTGAAGAATTGCAATTAAATGTAAGTTCGGCCACGGTTCGTAATGAAATGGCTGTGCTCGAACGCTTAGGCTTCATTGAAAAAGAACATACCTCTTCTGGACGTATTCCAGCAGAAGCGGGATATCGTCACTATGTTGATGCGCTTTTACCGCAACATGTGGCAGATAGACCTATATCTGAAGCGATGCAACGTGCGTTTTCACGAAACTTTCAACAAGTTGATGACGTGTTAGCGAGTGCGGTTGAAGAACTAGCGCAGTTAACAGGTTATACGGTGATGGCATTAAAGCCAGAATCGCGGGGGAATCGTTTATCAGGATTTCGTCTAGTTCCTTTGGATGGACAGCAAGTCATGGCAATCATTGTGACAAATGATGGTGAAGTGACAAGTCAGAGTTTCAGGTTACCACCTGATATGGACATTCATGAATTAGACAACATGGTGCAATATATTAATCAAACGTTAGTGGGTCAGTTAATCAGTGATGTATTGGCCACGATTGCGAGTGATTACCCGATGAAAACAGCGCGTGTGATTCGCACGCCAGTTGCTTTTTTGCAACTATTTGGGGATGTATTAGCACGGACTGTTCGTGATGATGTCTTCATCGGTGGCAGGTTGAACATGTTAGATTTTTCTGATCAAGTGAGTCCGCAACATGTTAAGCGAGTGTATGAGTTAATTGAGTCTCCGCAAGCGATGCGCCAATTGGTGGATCATATGCCGGGACAAATCACAATTAACATTGGACGTGAAAATGACCAAACGTTGTTACAACAATATAGTTTGTTATCAACGACATTTGATGTTCCTGGCCATGGGCTAGGCGCATTGGCTCTAATTGGGCCAACCGCAATGATGTATGGCCAAACCACAGAAGCGCTTGAGCAATTCCGTGAAGGGGTCAAAGCACAATTGCGTGAATATTATTAAACTAAAAGGAAAAGAGGTGTTGAGATGACTGAGCAACATAGTGAAGTTGAAGAAGTTGAAATTTTGGACGCAGCAACTGAAGAAGAAGTTGTGGATGCAGTGTTGGAAGAAGCCGTTGATGAAACTGCTGAACTAAAAGCACAATTGGCTGAAGCGGAAGAAAAGCTTCTACGTAACCAAGCTGAAATGCAAAACATGAAGACGCGTTTGGCTAAGGAACAAGCCCAATCATTGAAATACGCCAACCAAAAGTTGGCGACTGATGTCTTACCTGCCATCGATAATTTGGAACGTGCCTTGCAAGTTGAAGCTGACGATGCAGCGGCGCAACAAATTAAGACAGGTGTAGACATGGTCTTGAAGACTTTGGTTGATGCAATGGCTGCACATGAAATCGTAGCTGTTGGAGAAGTTGGGGGCGCATTTGACCCTAACCATCACCAAGCGATTCAATCTGTACCAGCTGATGATGATCACCCAGCGGATACAATTGCCCAAGTTTTGCAAAAGGGTTACTTGTTGAAGGATCGTGTGATTCGTCCAGCCATGGTTGCAGTTTACAACTAAGGTTAATTATTACAAACATTAAATTACGAAAATAAAGGAGCATATCATTATGTCAAAGATTATTGGAATTGATTTAGGAACTACAAATTCAGCTGTTGCTGTGATGGAAGGTGACGCCGCTAAGATCGTTACTAACCCTAACGGTGGACGTACAACACCATCTGTTGTGTCATTTAAGAACGACGAAATCTTGGTAGGTGATACTGCTAAGCGTCAAGCGATTACAAACCCAGACACGATTGCATCAATCAAGTCACACATGGGAGAAGCTGGTTACAAGGTTTCAGCTGCTGGTAAGGATTACTCACCACAAGAAATCTCAGCTTTGATTTTGCAATACCTAAAGGGTTACGCAGAAGACTACTTGGGTGAAAAAGTAGAAAAGGCTGTTATTACAGTACCTGCTTACTTTAACGACGCCCAACGTCAAGCTACTAAGGATGCTGGTAAGATTGCCGGTCTTGAAGTTGAACGTATCATTAACGAACCAACAGCCGCAGCTTTGGCTTACGGAATGGAAAATGATGAAAAGGACGAAAAGATTTTGGTCTACGACTTGGGTGGTGGAACATTTGACGTTTCTATCCTTGAATTGGGAGACGGTGTCTTTGAAGTATTGTCAACTAACGGTGACACACACCTTGGTGGTGACGACTTTGACCAAAAGGTTATCGACTGGATTGCTGAAGAATTCAAGAAGGATAACGGCGTAGACTTGCGCGATGATAAGTTGGCTTTGCAACGTTTGAAGGATGCAGCTGAAACTGCTAAGAAGACTTTGTCTTCATCAAACGAAGCACAAATCGACTTGCCATTTATTACAGCAACTGATGCTGGTCCATTGCACGTGCAATTGACTTTGTCACGTAGCCAATTCAACCAAATGACTGCTGACTTGGTTGCGCGTGCCGAAGCGCCTGTTAAGAACGCGTTGAAGGATGCTGGTTTGACAATGAACGACATCGACCGTGTTATTTTGAACGGTGGATCAACTCGTATCCCAGCCGTGCAAGAATCAGTTAAGAAGTTGACTGGTAAGGAACCAGATCACTCAATCAACCCTGACGAAGCTGTTGCTCTTGGAGCTGCTGTTCAAGGTGGTGTGATTACTGGTGAAGTTAAGGACGTTGTTTTGCTTGACGTTACACCACTTTCACTTGGTATTGAAACAATGGGTGGGGTCTTCACTAAGTTGATTGACCGTAACACAACAATCCCAACATCAAAGTCACAAACATTCTCAACAGCCGCTGACAACCAACCAGCTGTGGACATCCACGTGCTACAAGGTGAACGTTCAATGGCTTCTGATAACAAGACTTTGGGACAATTCCAATTGACTGATATCCCTGCTGCACCACGTGGTGTACCACAAATTGAAGTGACATTCGACATCGACCGTAACGGAATCGTGTCAGTTTCAGCTAAGGACCTTGGAACAAACAAGGAACAAAAGATTACTATCCAAAGTTCAGGATCATTGTCAGACGATGAAATCGAACGTATGATGGAAGACGCCAAGGCGAACGAAGAAGCTGACAAGAAGCGTAAGGAAGAAGTTGACTTGCGTAACGAAGTTGACCAATTGATCTTCAGCACTGAAAAGACGCTTGAAGAAGTTGGAGACAAGGTTGCCGAAGACGAAAAGAAGGTTGTTGCCGATGCAGTTGCTGACTTGAAGGCTGCTAAGGAAGCGGATAACTTGGACGACATGAAGGCCAAGAAGGAAGCTTTGGAAAAGGTTGCGCAAGAAATGGCTATGAAGCTATACCAACAAGCTGCGCCAGAAGCTGATGCACAAGGTGCCGCAGCTAACGACGACGGTACTGTTGATGGTGACTTCGAAGACGTATCAGATAACAAGTAATCGATTTTAAATCACAACTAACGAGGTTTCGGCCTCGTTTTGTGCTATATCGAAAGATGTTAAATGGAAAGGTATCGTGATGAATAATAACGAATATTATGACATTTTAGGAGTTGCTAAAGATGCATCGCAAGATGAAATCAAAAAAGCATATCGTAAGAAGTCAAAACAATATCACCCCGACATTAACCATGAAGCTGGTGCGGAAGACACGTATAAAGAGATTCAAGAAGCTTATGAAACACTAGGTGATGAACAAAAGCGTGCCATGTATAACCAATATGGTAAGGCTGGCGCCAACAATGGTGGTTTCGGTGGACAAGGTGGCTTTGGTGGCCAACAATTCGGTGGCGATTTCTCTGACTTGGGAGATATCTTCGAACAAATGTTCGGGGGTGGTTTCTCAGATCCGAACCGTCCACGTCGTGGTCGTGACCTGCAATACCGTATGAACCTGTCTTTTGAAGACGCTGTGTTTGGTAAGGAAACAACTGTTTCTTTCTCTCGTTTGAATGACTTAGGTCAACAAGAGAAGAAGGAATTGAAGGTTACTGTACCAGCCGGTGTTGAAGATGGACAACAAATGCGTCTGTCTGGTCAAGGTGAAGCAGGAAGTAACGGTGGTCCTTACGGAGACTTGTTCGTTGTCTTCTATGTGGATGGATCTAAAGATGGTTTCACACGCGAAGGTAGCATGATTTACTCACGTGTGGCGGTTGATTACCCAACAGTTGTTTTGGGTGGTGAAATTTCAGTTAAGACAGTGCACGGTGACGTGACATTGAAGATTCCTGCTGGAACAGACACTGAAACGAACTTCCGTCTACGTGGTAAGGGTGCCGCTAACATGCGTGGTGGTCAAGGTGATCACATTGTGACTGTTTACGTAGATGTACCAAAGAAGTTGAATAAGGCGCAAAAGAAGGCTTTGCAAGCATACCAAGAAGCATTTGGTGAAGCAGGAGAAGCTAAGCGCGGATTATTTAGTTAAACAGATTAAACCAATGGCTTTTGTCATTGGTTTTTTTATTGCTTTAAGGTTTAATTGATATGGTCATAGATAGAGGTTTGTTATGAATATACAAAATTTAAAGCAAGCAACGACAGGGATGTTGGCAGATAGACCAATTAAGATGCGTTATGGGAATGATGTTAGTATCGTGACGACTTTCAATTTAGATAAGACCGTTATTGAGTTAACAACAAATACACATGCATCAGGCTTAACTTTGGGTGATCTATGGGAATTACCTGAAGAAAAGAAATTGGTTGGTCGAACAAATGGAACGGTGTTCCCGATTTTTGGTTATCGTGTAGATGAGGATGCTATTATATTAGGCTAAGAGGGCACAAATGAAGAAATGGATAAATTATACCTGGTTAATGGTCTTGTTACTGGGGTTATTGAGTGGAGCTTATTTATACACGTTCCAAACGAATGAAGATGGGTTTGATAATCTTGATATTGAAAATAATTTAATTACCGATCGAACGCCAGCACGTCAAGTTTCGTATACTGTCCCGGCTGAAGAACAAAAGGATAAAAATTTTGTATCAGAAGGTAAGTTAACGAAACAAGGGCAATTTACGTACTCGCCATATGGACAACGCGTTGAATTACGCCAAACGTTAACAAGTAAGACGAAAATCAAGAATGACGGGGTAACGTACGATATTCAAACCGTGAAGTTACTGGTTAATGCATGTAAAACAATTGAGGCTCAACAACATGCCCGTAATCAATTTAATGATCAAGCGTTAGGGAAACAATTTGTGACAGTACAAATGAACTATACAATTGAGAATCCGTATCCGTTTGATATTTATACGGCTGGAGTGGTCGGTGTGAATTACATGAATGGGGCAGGCGTAACGGCTTTAAGTGGTTTAGAAAATGATGCGCGTTTAACACAGGCAATCCCGGCGCATTCTAAATTAGAAACAGGTATGACTGTTCTTGTGCCCGCTAGTGAACGTGACCAACTGCAATCAATGGACATAGAGTTCGCAAGTATTTATGATGTATCTGGAAACTTAGTTTCACCAAAAACTGATGCGCAGAAAATCAGCTTTTAGCTGAAGTTTATGACATAAGATGATAAAATAAACAAAGAAGTCCGCTGTTAAAGGCGGTTTTTTTATGTCAGTAAAAAAATAAAAAACAAGTTGGAAGTATTGAGGTTGGAAGATGCAAATTGAATTTTTAGGAACTGGAGCTGGTGTACCGGCACGTTATCGTAATGTGACGAGTATTGCTTTGCGTTTGTTAGATGAATTAAATTCTGTGTGGTTATTTGATGCGGGTGAAGGAACCCAAATTCAAATGCTTTCTTCAACGATACGTCCGCGTAAGGTTGATAAGATTTTTGTGACCCATTTACACGGTGATCACATTTTTGGGCTACCGGGATTATTAGCATCACGCTCATTTCAAGGTGGTGAAGACTTATTGACGATTTATGGACCACGCGGTATTCGTCAATTTATCGAAACGAGTTTACGTGTCTCACAAACCCATTTAACGTATCCATTGAATTTTGTGGAAATTCCAAATGAAGGTGGCGTTGTATTAGAAGAGTCTGAATTTACTGTGACAGCGATGCCGCTAGATCACAAGATTCTGTCATTTGGATACCGTGTTGTGGAAGCGGATAGTGCCGGTGAATTACAAGTTGAAAAATTACGTGAACTGGGTATTCCATCAGGACCGGTTTATGGTCGTTTGAAGCGTGGTGAAGAAGTAACGTTAGAGGATGGCACGGTTGTGAATGGTGCTGACTTTATCGGACCAGATAAGCCGGGACGTGTTGTGACGATTTTGGGTGATACACGTAAAACACCGAATGCTGCTGTCTTAGCTGAAGGCGCCGATGTGCTGGTTCATGAATCAACATATGGTAAGGGTGAAGGTAAGCAAGCTCGTAATCACTACCATGCAACAAGTATGCAAGCCGCGGATGTAGCAGATGCTGCGCAAGTTGGGCGTCTATTTTTGACGCACATTTCAGCACGCTATGCGGGAAAGTCAGCCAGTGAATTGGCTTACCAAGCCCGTAGTGTCTTTAAGAATACACGTGTTGTTAATGATTTCGATGTCTATGAAATTCCAACAGGTGAGCAGAGTAACACACAACCAATTAAATTAGATCACACGGAGTTGGGAGACGAAGATGATTGAAGCACAATATCAATGGATTGCGGGAGAAAGTGATATAGCTGTCAAACAAGCGTTGATGGATGCGATTGAAATGCCAGAACTACTGGCAGAACAATTAGTGCAACGTGGTATGACAACGCCAGAAGAAGTCATGGCCTTTTTACAACCCACTTTAGAACAATTGCATGACCCAGCTGAAATGTTTGGCATGGACGTTGCGGTTGATCGTATTTGGCAAGCAATTGATGCTGGAGAAAAGATTGTTGTTTACGGTGATTATGATGTTGATGGTATGACAAGTACCGCCATCATGACATGGGCGCTAGAATTGATGGGCGCTGATGTTTCATATTTTGTACCAAGTCGTTTCACAGAAGGATACGGACCTAATTTAGCGAAGTATCAAGAATTGGCCGCCGCGGGGATGCAATTGCTGGTTACGGTTGATAATGGTGTCTCAGGTGCGCGTGAAGTTGCCTGGCTACAAGAGCATGGTGTTGACGTTATTGTGACGGATCATCATGAGTTGCCGGTGAAATTACCGGAAGCGGTTGCGATTGTCCATCCACAACATCCAGCGGGTGATTATCCTTTCAAGCATCTATCAGGGGCAGGGGTAGCGTTTAAAGTTGCCTCAGCATTGTTAGAAGCGCCAGCAGATGATGTGTTGGATTTGGCTGCCTTGGGAACCGTGGCGGACGTGATGCCATTACGTGATGAAAATCGTGCATTAGTTGCGCTTGGATTAGCGCAACTTCGCGAACAACCACGTGTTGGTTTGGATGAAATGTTGCGAGTAGCCGGTAGTGACCTGGCTAAGGTTGATGCGGGTACAATTGGATTTACTATTGGACCGCGACTAAATGCTGTTGGGCGTTTGGCAGACCCAACATTGGGTGTGCGTTTGTTGCTAACTGAAGAAGAACAAGAAGCGGCCGAAATTGTTGAAGAGGTTGAAGCGTTAAACCAACAACGCCAAGCGCTCGTTGAATCCATTACGAATGAAGCGATTGAACAAGCTGAGACAATGTCAGACCCTGTGTTGGTTGTGACTGGTGCTGGATGGCATGAAGGTGTCTTAGGAATTGTGGCGAGTCGCTTAGTAGATCGTTACAATAAGCCCACAATTGTTCTAAGTGAAGAAGATGGACGTTTGAAGGGGTCAGCCCGTTCAATGCCAGCATTTGATTTATTCGCAGCATTAGATCCACATCGCGATTTGTTTATTGGTTTTGGAGGTCATGCTGGTGCAGCCGGTATGACTTTATCAACTGATAACTTAACAGCTTTACGCCAAACATTGATTCAAGCGGCACAAGACCAATCATTAGACCAAGCTGGAAAAGCTGAGTTGATGATTGCGCAAAAAGTGACCTTAGCGGACTTTACGCGTGAGACATATGATGTCTTGCAAATGTTAGCGCCGTTTGGAGAAGGTAATCCTGAACCGCAATTTGAAGTGACTTTGTCTGGCGTTGATAATCCTAAAACAATGAGTGATGGAAAGCATATTCGTTTTAATGGTCAAACACCATTAGGTAATTTGCCAGTTGTTGGATTTGGCTATGGGCATTTAGCGACTGAACTAGGTGGTCGTTTCGACACAATCCGTGTTGTTGGAACGATGTCTGAAAATACTTTCCGTGGTAGCACGACCTACCAAATGATGTTGAAGGATATGGAAGCGACTGGTGCGGCTGTGTTTGACTGGCGAACGTCTAAGCTGACGCCAGAAGCAGTGAGTCATCCGGGAACATATGTTTTCTTTAACGAAAACATTCAAAATCAAATGACAGGACGCTTAGGCGCCGCGGCTGAGGCCGTTAGTTTTGATGATGTCTTTTCAAAGACGATGGTGGATACATTGATTTTGGCAGATATGCCAAAGTCATTAGAACAATTAAGTGAAGTCTTGCAATTTGTACCAGCACGTAAGGTCGGGGCTATCTTCTACAGTCTTGATCAAGCGTACTTACAAACAGTGCCGCAAAAAAGTGACTTTGCAAAAGTGTATCGTTTTACACAAGGTCATCAAAATGTGAACTTGAGTGGACAATTCCAACAAGTCGCCGATCATCTAAAAATGAAGCCACAAATGTTAAAATTAATATTTAAGGTGTTTTTAGAAGTGGAATTTGTTAAAATAGAAAATGGTTTCTTAAATCCAATCGCCGAACCGGCGAACGTTGATTTGACCGAAACAAACGCGTACCAAACTTTTATGGCACAGCGTGATTTAGAAAAACAACTAATATACAGTACAACAGCTGAACTTGATCAGTTGTTGTCGCAACTGAGTCAGCAGGAGAATTAACAGCATGTTAGATTTGCACGATTACATTGTTTCCATTCCGGATTTCCCAGAACAAGGGATTGTCTTCCGAGACATTACACCATTGTTGGCTGATGGGGATGCCTACCGTCAAGCAACTGCAGAAATTGCGCAATATGCCCGTGAACATGATGTCAACGTTATCGTTGGACCTGAGTCACGTGGATTCTTGGTTGGTGGCCCAGTGGCTACTGAACTAGGAGTTGGGCTTGTACCTGCACGTAAGCCAGGGAAGTTGCCTCGCGAAGTGAAGTCTGAAACATACGCATTGGAATACGGAACTGCTAGCTTGGAAATGCACGTAGATGCCATCAAGCCAGGTGACCGTGTTTTGATTACAGATGACCTTTTGGCAACTGGTGGAACAATCGAAGCAACAATTAAGTTGGTTGAATCAATGGGTGGGGAAGTCGTTGGACTTGCTTTCTTGATTGAATTGGCTGGTTTGAATGGTCGTGACCGTCTAAAGGGGTACGATATCTTCACATTGTTGGATTACTAATCAATATTAACGAAAAAGAGCTGATTTTAATGAATCGGCTCTTTTTTTGTCCGTTTATAGCGGGATATATAGATGGTTAGTGTGGGTGTAATCAAAGTTCAATCTACGATGTAATTACACGAACATAGCGGCTAAAACGTGGTAAAATAAAGGTAAGATAATTTGAGAGGGGATACAAGATATGACTGATGAAAACAAGGTAGTAGAACCAGTAAACACAGCAGATATTAACCATGAAGCAGAAGAAGCACAAGGTGGACAAGCGGCTGAAACAGATCACATGACTGCGGTCCGTGAACGTATCAACGAACTTGCTGCTAAGGCAAAGACAGCCGAAGGTCTAACAACTGAAGAAGAAGCAGAACGTGCCGAACTACGTGCTGAATTCTTAGCTAACTTCCGTAAGGCATTCCGTTCACAAGTTGAAATGCTACAAGTATTTGACGATGATGGTAATGAAGTTACACCAGAAAAAGTTCGTGAAATCCAACGTGATAAAGGGATTCGCGATAACTAGCACTAGCCACAACGCCAATAGTTCGGTAGAATATTGAGTGAAGATTAAATAAATAATGGGGTTTTTGACATGAACACAGGAATTTGGATTGCAATTGTTGTACTTGCTGCTATTTTGGGAGCCGTAGCGGGATTCTTCGGAGCTCGTCGTTCAATGACGACTTACATGAAGAACAACCCACCTATCTCAGAAGACATGATGCGCTCAATGATGACATCAATGGGGCAAAAGCCTTCACAAAAGAAGTTGAACCAAATGATGGCGCAAATGAAGGCGCAATCAGGGGACAAGAAGTAATTAGCTTGATTTATTAGGCTAATAAAAAACCTTTGAGGAAGTGTATAGACATTTCTTCAAAGGTTTTTCTTTTGTTTCATTCATGTTTTGAATGACTAGTCCTTAGGATTAGGATCAACATATGTCCAATCAGGATCAATTGATGCATCTAGTCCATTAAAGGCAGCTGTTAATTCTTGGTCAATAATTTGAACGTTTTCGTCAGTCATCTTCATCTTGCGGTCAACTTCAACAGGTGCGCCGATGGCAACGCTGACTTGGCCACGCTTGAATGGATTGAAAAATTCGCTCATCTTAACGGGACCTTGGTAGACAACAGGAACCAAAGGAACACCAGCCATCTTGGCGATCATCATTGCGCCACCCTTCATTTCCTGTGAGTGACGTGTTCCTGATGGGAACATAATCAAACTCATATCCGTTTTCTTCAATGAATTAACGGGGATTTTGATGGCAGATGGGCCAGGATTTTCACGATCAACAGAAAAAGCATTGGCGTTCGTTAAAATCCAGCGTAAAATGGGATTTTGAAAGAGTTCTTTTTTAGCCATGAAAGTAAAGCGCTTTGGCCAAACAGCTAATGCGAAGTAAATCATGTCCCAAAGGGCACGGTGCGGCCCGACCATGATGTAATTACTTTCTTGGGGTAAGTTTTCTTTGCCGGTTACGGTATAGCGGCCATTGAAAAGCCAGAATACAACGTTCACGACATAACGTGCAACAGTATAAAACATAAATAACCTCCTGAATAATGAAATTATTATACCATGGAGACAGAGTGTGTACGCTATTGTACATTAAAAGATAAGAGAGAAATTGAGGTAACAGATATGACAACTCCACTAAAACCTGGTGAGCGAATTGATATGCTCTACAACGATGAAGTTCACATTATTCAAAGTCGTGACGTCTTTTCATTTTCATTAGATGCGGTTTTGTTAGCGAACTTTGCTTTACCACGTAAGCGTGGTAAAGGTCTTAATGTTGATTTAGGCGCTGGTAATGGAGCTGTATCATTGTTTATGGCCCACAAACTGATTGGTGACATCGTTGGTGTTGAAATCCAACCCGAATTAGCCGATATGGCTCGTCGTTCGGTTGAAATGAACAATCTGTCAGACCAAATTACCATTTTGAACAAAGATATGCGTGATATTTTTGATGATATTCGTCCAGGAAGTGCGGATATGGTTGTCTCTAATCCGCCATATTTCTCAGTTGATTCAGAACAAACTGCCTTTAAGAAGGATGAGCATTATGCCATTGCGCGTCATGAAATCAAAGCCGACTTAGCATTGGTTACCAAGACTGCGAATAAGTTATTGAAGAATAAGGCGCATTTCTTTATGGTGCACCGTCCAGACCGTCTGTTCGAAATTTTGGATGCTTTGCGTGCGGCCCATTTGTTCCCTAAGAAGCTACAATTTGTGTATCCGTTTGAAGGGGCAGAAGCGAATATTGTTTTGATTGATGCGATTAAAGATGGTGATCCAACTGGTGCGCGCATTATGCCGCCGATTGTGACCCATAATGAAGATGGGACATACCGTCAAGAAATCTTAGATATTTACGAAGGACGCAGTCACAATGAATAAGCCGTACTATATGTATGTCTTATTGACGGCAGACAATACGTACTATGCCGGCTTTACGGATGATGTGGGGCGCCGATTTGCCACACATCAAGCAGGTAAGGGGGCCAAGTACACGCGTGTACCAAGTCGTCGACCTTTGAAATTATTGCATGCGGAAAGTTTTCCAGACAAATCGCAAGCATTGAAAGCAGAAGCGGCGTTTAAAAAATTAACCCGTGCAGCGAAAACGGCGTATCTTGTGGCGCATGGTGTCACTGATTTTACGCCGGAAAAATAATATCGTTTGTATGGTAGGATCCCCTATGTCATCATAGGGGATTTTGCTGTTTAATTAAGTTGACTTTCCATCTATGACACGGTAAAATTTGTAGTTGGTTCGTTAATTGTAACGACCATAAATACGCACTGAATTCAATAACTCACTGGGTGCTCGAAAGAGTCGGTGACTTACATGCGAATTTAGGTGGAAAAACATTTGGAGGAAGATACTCATGGCAGTAATCTCAATGAAGCAATTGCTTGAAGCTGGTGTTCACTTCGGTCACCAAACTCGTCGCTGGAACCCAAAGATGGAAGAATACATCTTTACAGAACGTAACGGAATCTACATTATCGACTTGCAAAAGACGGTAAAGTTGGTTGACCAAGCGTACAACTACATGCGTGACGCCGCTGCTGATGGAGCCATCGTATTGTTCGTTGGTACTAAGAAGCAAGCTCAAGACGCAATTGCTGAAGAAGCTACTCGTGCAGGAATGTACTTCATCAACCACCGTTGGTTGGGTGGAACATTGACTAACTGGCAAACAATCCAAAAGCGTATCGAACGCTTGAAGGAATTGCGTGCTATGTCAGAAGATGGTACTTTCGACGTATTGCCAAAGAAGGAAGTTTCATTGTTGAACAAGCAACGCGAAAAGTTGGAAAAGTTCTTGGGTGGTATCGCAGATATGCCTAAGGTTCCAGACGTACTTTACGTTGTTGACCCACACAAGGAACAATTGGCTGTTGAAGAAGGTCGCAAGTTGAACTTGCCTATCGTGGCTATGGTTGACACAAACGCTGACCCAGACCAAATCGATGTTGTTATCCCATCAAACGACGACGCTATCCGTGCCGTTCGTTTGATCACTGCTAAGATGGCCGATGCGGTTATCGAAGGACGTGAAGGTGAAACTAACGTTGAAGAAGCAATGGTTGCTGAAGAAGCTTCTGTTGAATCAATCGAAGAATTGACTAACATTGTTGAAGGTTAATCTCTTCTAAAAAGAAGGCAGACTTAGGTCTGTCTTTTTTTTTAGCATTGAATAAAATAGAAATGACAAATAAAAAAGCTGGTAACAGGAGGTTCTGTTACCAGCTTTTTATTTGCGAGGTATGCAAATGACGTAACTACTCATTTGAAATGATAGAAATCTACCAGATCAAAATAAGAATTAGTTCATTGCTGAAGCCATGTATGCGTCAGTGATCTTTTCACCTTCTGCCATGTACACGTCAGTCAACTTTTCGCCCCAGTCTTCATATTCCTTGTAGGCGTCTCCGTTACCAGAACCAGTCTTGTACATAATCTTAGCCATTTCGCTAATACCGTCAGTATTGATCTTTGCTAGCTTTTCGATTTTCTTCGTTGAAATCTTAGCCAAACCTTCGACACCTTCAGTGTTTGAAGCTGCTTCAGTGTTGTATTCTTCAATTAGACCAGGTGTCGCAGCTTTGATTTCTGCAGAGTATTGTTCGTAGATGTCTTCGTATGAAGCGTTAGACTTCTTATCGTCTGACTTCTTGTCTGCAGACTTTGATTCTGACTTAGAATCAGACTTAACTGCTGTAGTAACAGAATCTAATGCCTTTGAGTATGATGCTTGTGTCATCATAACAATGGCTCCTGTAGCAACCGCTAGCCCCAAACTAACGTATGTTAAAGTCTTCTTCCCACCGCGGTTAACAAGGAAAGAAATTCCTGTCAAAATTAATGCAATAACTGCCAAGAAAAAGGCAAAGTTATTCACGATAGGTACCCAAGATAGCAATAACCCTAATGATCCTAATACAATCCCGATGATTGGAAGAGCAAGCTTTTCTGCTTGTTTTTCAGTCATAATGTCAAACTCCTATTCCAGCTTTTAGCGTGATTCAGGATTGCACGTATGTTTTCGTGACAGGAGTGAGAGGGTCATTATCTATCTTTTTCAAATGTTTAAACAGTAATTTAAATTTTATTATATTGCTTACGAAATGTAAACGGTGTATTTGTTTTTTCTTTCAGATATGAAACAAAAAAGTAAAGAATCGGTGAATATATCATTTCTGAAGTGTTAATTTATGTTGATTGATGAATTGAACAAAAGAAAGTGTGTTAGAAGACAAATGTGATTATGGTGAAAGTCATCTTTTTTGTTTTCTAATACGAGATTAATTGATATTATAAAAATATAGACAAATTGTTCTACGGAAATAGGCAAAATATTTTGACTATCCTTAGTGACACGCTGGAAAGCAAGCGGTTTTTTGTGTATAATAAACAAGATGAATTTTTGAAATAAAAAGGAGACCATAGATATGGCAATTAGTGCAGCACAAGTTAAGGAACTACGTGATAAGACTGGAGTAGGAATGATGGACGCCAAGAAGGCGTTGGTTGCTACTGACGGTGACATGGACAAGGCGATTGACGTTTTGCGTGAAAAGGGAATGGCTAAGGCAGCTAAGAAGGCTGGAGCCGTTGCTGCTGAAGGTATGACTTACGTTACTGTTGACGGAAACAAGGCAGCTATCATTGAATTGAACTCACAAACTGACTTCGTTGCTGGAAACAAGGAATTTAACGACTTGTTGCACACTGTTGCAGAAGTTATCGTTGAAAACTCTCCTGCAGACGTTGACGCTGCTTTGGAATTGACTGTTGACGGTCAAACTTTGAACGAATTGATCATCCACACTACACAAGTGACTGGTGAAAAGATCACTTTGCGTCGTTTCCAAGTTATGGAAAAGGATGGATCACAAGAATTTGGTGCATACTCACACATGGGTGGACGTGTATCAGCTCTTCTATTGCTTGACGGAACAAACAAGGAAGTTGCCAAGGATGTTGCTATGCACATCACTGCCATCAACCCATTGTACGTAAGCCGTGAAGAAGTTCCTGCTGACGTTTTGGCACACGAAAAGGAAGTTTTGATGAACTCAGAAGACCTTGCCGGTAAGCCAGAAAACATCAAGGAAAAGATGGTTGAAGGACGTTTGGCTAAGTTCTTGGCTGAAAAGACTTTGAACGAACAAACTTTCGTTAAGGCTGCTGACAAGGAAACTGTTGGTGACTTCGTTGCTTCACACGATGCTAAGGTCGTATCATTCGTACGTTACGAAGTTGGTGAAGGAATCGAAAAGGCAACTACTGATTTCGCGGCTGAAGTTGCTGCGCAAATCGGTTAAGCTTAGGCTTAACGGGTGATATAAATGGCAGACGTAAAGTACAAACGTGTTCTCTTGAAGTTGTCAGGAGAAGCACTTGCCGGTGGTCGCGGTTTTGGAATTGACCCTGAAACGGTTAATGCTATTGCAGCGGAACTGAAGGAAGTGTACGAGCTAGGAGTTGAAATCGCCATTGTTGTTGGTGGTGGAAACCTTTGGCGTGGAGAAGCTGGCGCAAAGATGGGAATGGAACGAGCACAAGCCGACTACGTTGGAATGCTTGGTACAACTATGAACGCTTTGGCCTTGCAAGATGCCCTTGAATCTCAAGACGTTCCAACTCGCGTGCAAACAGCGATTGAAATGCGTCAAGTTGCAGAACCATATGTTCGCCGTAAGGCTGTGCGTCACCTTGAAAAGGGTCGTGTTGTTATTTTTGGAGCAGGTACAGGGTCACCTTACTTCTCTACTGATACAACATCAGCACTGCGTGCAGCTGAAATCAACGCTGAAGCTATCTTGATGGCTAAGAACGGTGTTGATGGTGTCTACTCTGACGATCCTCGTAAGAATCCTGATGCAACAATGTTTACTGCATTGTCACACCAAGATATTATCGAAAAGGGTCTTAAGGTTATGGATTCTACAGCTTCAACGTTGTCACGAGATAATGACATTAACCTGGTTATTTTCAACATGAACACTGAAGGAAACATTAAGCGTGTTGTTCTTGGTGAAAATATCGGAACTACTGTGGAGGCTAACTAATGGCACATGAAATCTTAAATGCGGCAAATGAACGTATGGGTAAGGCAGCTGATGCCTTGCAACGTGAATTAGGCCAAATTCGTGCAGGAGTTGCTAACCCATCAATCTTGCGCCCTGTTACGGTTGACTACTATGGTGCTCCAACACCATTGAACCAATTGGCGTCAGTGACAGTTCCGGAATCACGTGTATTGTTGATTGCACCATTCGACAAGTCTGCTTTGAAGGACATCGAACAAGCGATCTTCGCATCTGATTTGGGATTGACACCAGCCAACGATGGTACAGTTATTCGTTTGGTGATTCCAGCATTGACTGAAGAAACACGTAAGGAATTGGCCAAGGATGTTAAGGCAGAAGCTGAAAAGTCTAAGGTTGCCGTACGTAACATTCGTCGTGATGCAATGGATGATATCAAGAAGGCTTTGAAAGCCAGCGAAATGTCTGAAGACGAAGCGCACGGTCTTGAAGAAGACGTGCAAAAGGCTACAGACGGAGCGGTTAAGCAATTAGACGCTGTCGCAGCTGAAAAAGAAAAAGAATTGCTTACAATTTAATTGTAAGTTAAAAGCCTCCAAACCTGTTTGGGGGCTTTTTATGTACATTTTAAGTTGATATGCTAAAATTCTAAAAGAATATAGCGGATAAAATATTATCCATCAAGGAGAGATTTTTTATGGCAGATGAACAATCATCACGCATGGCCCGTCTTGACGCCAGTCGAAACGCGGAAAAGAATAATAAGCCAAAGAAGCCCAAGAAACGTTGGGTGAAGTGGGTTATTATCATTCTGTTGTCACTTTTGACAGTTGGTGTTGGTTTGGGTGCATATGCATACATGCAAGCTAAGAACGCAGTTGATCATACATATCAATCAGCGGACATCCAAAAAGCACGTGATTCAGATAAGATTTTGAAAGATGGAAAGCCAGTATCAATCCTATTGTTAGGAACAGACACTGGAGAATTGGGACGTAACTATAAGGGACGTACTGATTCAATCATGTTGGTGACAATCAACCCAACTGAAAAAGAAACAAAGATGGTTTCTATTCCTCGTGATACCTTGGTATCAATCAAGGGAGCAAATCCAGCATTCCCACAAAAGATTAACGCTGCTTATGAAACTGGTTCAGCCGCTGCGTCTATCGAAACTGTACAAAACTGGTTGAATGTTCCTATTGATTATTATGCTCTTGTGAACATGGGTGGTCTAGAAAAGGTTGTTGATAAGATTGGTGGAGTTAAGGTTGCCTCTCCACTAACATTCGACTTTAACCCAGACACAGCTCGCGCTGATGAGGGGAACTTATACTCATTTACTGAAGGATCAACATCATTTACCCATACTGGTGAAGATGGTGTGACACACAATTACGATTCAATGGATGGTAAGGCTGCTCTAGCATTCTCACGTATGCGTTATGCGGACGGTGATGGTGATTATGGACGTCAAGCGCGTCAACGTCTAGTTCTTGAAGCAATTATGCATAAGGTTGCCTCAAACCCACAATTGTTATTGTCTGCAGACTTCTTGGCGGCGATGTCAGATTCAGCACAAACGGATCTAACATTTAGTGATATGACATCATTGGGATTGAAGTATAATGGTGCTCTTAACAAGATGACGAGTGATCACGTACAAGGTGACACGATGATGTTGTCTTCTGGAAGTACAGAAGTGGTCCCACGTGCCGAACAACAACGTATTACTGACTTAGTACGTGATGGTTTGGATCTTAAGCCAGAAACAACAGGTAATCTATATGCCGATGACGTTTCTATGGATGAAATGATTGCGGAAGGCGTACCAACTGAATAAATGAAATTAAAGAGTTAACTCAAGTGAGTTGACTCTTTTTTTGTTGCCTGAATACTGAGGATAAGCTCAGGTAGGGTACAATGTAATAAAGTACGTACGCGTAAAGAAGGGGAAATAAATGGATCTTAAATCATTTTGGGTGAAGTTGGTGAACACTAATGCGGTTATTAATCACGCTGAAGTGGGGATGAAGAAGAAAAATCTCGTGATTAAAAAAGAGTCAAAGGTTGAGTTGCCCACCAAGAAAGCAGATGAGCAGCTAAAAAAATATAAAAAGAATTTCATGATCTGATATAGCGATAGTTAGAAAAGGTTCTTTGAACGATTTAACCGAGATGGTGGTCTTGAGAAAGGCGTTATAAATAATGTATTTGTATTTTTTTGACATATCAAAGTATGTTGATTAAATCGACAATTTATGTGAAATGTTTTAAAATAAAAAAGATATTTATGGGAATAAGTTAAAACCATCACGTGCAAGATTCGAATCACGTAAAAAGCTAGAGGAGTAAGTTATATGAGTGAAAAGCAAGCAGAAAAGATGGCATTGCCGATTGTGGGTATTGTATTAGGCGCATTGGCATTGATCATGTCATGGATTCCTTTTATGAATTTGTTTGGGTTCTTTTTAGCCCTTGTAGGATTGGTATTAACAGGGATTTCGTTCTATGTGAATCGTCAAGGTAAGAAGGTGTTAACATTCATTAGTTTGGGGCTAGTGATTGCTGGGGCAGCTATTTCAATGGCATTTCATGTGTCTTATGTACAATTATATAAGGTAGCTGAAAAAAGCATTCAAGAAGAACAAAAACGTGAAGAGAAGCGTGCTATCGCTGATGTGAAGAAGGAATTTGCGGAAATGAGTGCTGAAGAAGGCATGGAAATGAAAATCGTTGGTGAACCAACCATTAACTTGGACAATGATGGTAATACTTGGAATCAAGAAAAGTATGATGCGTTGAAGGTTGGTGCTGAATTAACTGGTGTCGGTGGATCTAACGCAGCTGACATTGAAAAAGAACACGGTGTTGCAACATCTTCTGTAGAAGTTGAAGTTGGGGGCATCACGCTGAAGGTGTTAACATGGACCGATGAATACGACGAAGATGATGATTCTGGGGTGGTGTTGACGTTTATTAAGCAAAGCAATGGCGACTGGCTATTGTCAGACAAAGAAATTGCGTAATGAAACAAGCTGCGTGATATGTAAAACTATAGAAAAGGCTTAGGAATATATTCCTAAGCCTTTTTTTATACATTCCAAAAGAAATTTCCTTATAATTTTGATGTCTAAAGAAACCACATATACCAATGTGTTGTAAGTTTTTTGTATACCAATCCAAACCAATGGTATAAGGTTTTTCTTTTGTTTTTATTGACTATACCATTTATAAAAAGCATAATGGTTTAAGTTGATAAAAAGAAAAAGAACGAGCATAAACGCTCATGTAGGAGGAAATATATATGTATTGTGGAATTGTGGGATATACGGGACTAAACTACCAATCAGCACCAGTGTTGTTGGAAGGACTACAAAACCTTGAATATCGTGGATATGATTCAGCGGGAATCTACGTACCAGACACTAACAAGGGTGTAGACCAATTGGTTAAGGAAAAAGGACGTGTTGCAGAACTTGCCGCATTGGTTGCTAAGAGTGATGTAGATGGTAAGGCTGGGATTGCGCACACACGTTGGGCAACACACGGTGTTCCTTCTGTTGCAAATGCTCACCCACACGTTAGTGCAGATGAACGCTTCTACCTAGTTCACAATGGAGTTATCGAAAACTACCTTGAATTGAAGGAAGAATACCTATCTGATGTAACTTTCGTATCAAACACTGACACAGAAGTTGCTGTGCAATTGATTGCTAAGTTTGTTGCTGATGGTATGACAACGCTTGAAGCTTTGCAAAAGTTGACAAGCATGTTGGCTGAAAACTCAGCTTACGGATTCTTGTTGATGGATGATCAAGAACCAGACACAATGTACGTTGCAAAGCGTAAGTCACCACTTTTGATTGGTGTAGGTGAAGACTTCAACGTTGTAACATCTGACGCGATTGCAATGTTGGATCAAACACATGACTTCATCGAATTGAACGATAACGAAATTGCGATTGTTACACCAACAAATGTGACTTTGTTTGATGATAAGGGTGTTGAAACAACACGCGAATCATTCCACTTGGACATTGATGCTGCCGCGGCTGACAAGGGAACATACGAATTCTACATGTTGAAGGAAATTGACGAACAACCAGTGGCTATCCGTCGCTTGTTGGAAAAGTACTTTGACGAAGAAGGAAATATCTTGCTAGATGAACAAATCATCGCAGACATGAAGCAAGCAGATCGCTTGTACATTGTTGCGGCTGGTACTTCATACCACGCTGGACTTGTTGGGGCTCGTATGTTCGAAGCTTGGTCAGGTATTCCAACTGAAGTACACATTTCTTCAGAATTTGCTTACGAACAACCCATCTTGTCAGAAAAGCCATTCTTCATTTTCTTGTCACAATCAGGTGAAACAGCTGACTCACGTGAAGTATTGCAAAACGTGAACCAAGCCGGATTCAAGTCACTAACAATGACAAACGTTGAAAAGTCTACTCTATGGCGTGAAGCAACATACGCTCTACCATTGATGGCTGGTCCTGAAATCGCGGTTGCGTCTACTAAGGCTTACGTTACACAAGTTGTTTTGCAAGCTATTGTAGCGCACGCTATGGCCGAAAACGTGGACATCAACCTAGAACAAGAACTATCAAAGATTGCTGTTGATATTCAAGGTATCGTTGATGACAAGGAAGTCTTTGAAAAGGTTGCACAAGATCTTCTTGTACCTGCTTCAAACGGATTCTACATTGGTCGTGGTGTTGATGCCTTTGTATCATTGGAAGCTGCTTTGAAGTTGAAGGAAATCTCATACATTCAAACTGAAGGATTCGCTGCTGGAGAATTGAAGCACGGAACTTTGGCCTTGATTGAAGATGGGACACCAGTTATCACATTGATGACACAACCTAAGACTGCTGGATTGGTACGTGGAAACATTGCTGAAACAGAAGCTCGTGGAGCTAAGTCATTCGTAATCGCTGCTAAGTCATTGGCAAACGATACAGATGGTTACATCTTGCCAGATGTTGAACCATTGCTAGCACCATTGGTATCAGTTGTGCCTACACAATTGTTGGCTTACTACACATCAAAGCTACGTGGATTGGACGTTGACCACCCACGTAACCTTGCTAAGTCAGTTACAGTGCAATAATAAAGTAAGTAAAAACCCTCAGTTTTTAGACTGAGGGTTTTTTATGTTGTTAAATTTACTGAGGCTCTAATATTGTTATATAATTAAAATCACATAAAGAAAATGGATGTGAAAATATGGCGAAGTATGGTGTTGTTAATCTTGATTTGGATAATCATAACAAAATAATTAATTATGAGTTCTTGCAACAAGGAATAAAAAATAAATTATTGTCAGGAAATGTTATTTACATTTATCATAGTGATAAAACAGGACAAGTATATATAGGACAAACTAAGCATTTTATCTCACGACATACGCAACATTACAGCGGAATTGAAGAAAATTTTATTAAGATAAAATTTAACAAGGTATTAGTTGTTTATTCAAGTCTGTTTCATGGATCTGCCTTAGATGATGTAGAACGTCAATTGATTATGTATTTCAAATCTGATTATGAAAAGAAGACGACAGTATCTTTTGATTTTCAAGAAGTAGTTAATAAAACAAATGGGAACTATGTAAACGAATATAAAGATCAAGAAAAAGTGCTATTTAATGTTTTGGTTCCTTTGTGGGAAAATGAGCTAAGACAAAATGGATTAGTTAATGCTGCATCATTAAAAGAATTAAAATCCAGTGTTTTAACTAAATATAGTCCAATAAAATCACTAACAATTGAGCAGGAAGCTATTATTGATAAAATTTTGACTGAACCAGATATGAATTTTGTCATAAATGGTGATGCTGGAACTGGGAAAACAGTAATTTTAACCCATTTAGTGGCGAGATTGCTTAAGGAAAATCCTGGGAAACGAGTGGCGGTGGTAGTTCCGCCAAATTGGGAAAGAATTGGAAAAGAAATTTTTAATGTATATGGATTTCCTAAACAACAATGGGATGTTGTCACATCTACTAAGTTAATCACATCAGGCGAAAAATATGATTACATTGTTGTTGATGAATCACATAAATTGTCACGTAGAGGAAATAAGCAACATCCTACATTTAATTCAGTGTATAAAAAGCTAGGTTATGAAAATTTACATAGCCATTTAGAAATAATTCAACGAGTAGGAAAACAAATCATTCTAATGTATGATGTTTTGCAAGGTATTCGACCGGCTAATATATCTCGACACGATTATCGTGAATTAACGAAAAATTACAATCAACAATATCTATCAACACAATTCAGAATCAAAGCGCCTAAGGGTGCTTCGTATACGTCTGAGGATTATGTTAATGGAATTAAGTGGTTGTTATATAAAGACATGGATATATTGCATCAAACAAACTTTAATCCTGATTTTAATAGGGATGTATTTAAGCAAATGGATGATGAATCTTATTTTGGGTACTATACTGAGCAACCTTTAAAAAATTTAATTGATTGGATTGAGCACGATAGGAATTTAAACAGTCATCATACTAATAGAGTACTTGGAGGATTAGTTGAGTATTGGGCACAAAAAGATGGAAAAGATTCAAAGAAGTATCATTGGATTGAAGGCGATATTAAACGACGTTGGAATTCAACACAAGAAAATTGGATTGACTCAGACGAAGAAGATGCTGAAGATCAAATTGGCTCAGTATTTGCTGTGCAAGGTATTGATTTGAATAAAGTAGGTGTTCTTTTAGGTGATGATTTAGGGATAGATGAGAAAGGACAGTTGTATGCTGTTCGTGAAAATTTTCATAATGTAAATGGTGTTTTTTCTGTAGATGAAGCCTTTACTGATGAAAACAAAAAAGAATTTACATTGTTCGTTTTAAACATTTACTATGTTCTGTTAACTAGAGGTATTGACGGTATTAGGATTGGTTTTTGGAAAAATGATGAATTGTTTGATTATTTTGAGAAAACGTTATTGATGGATGAGAAATGATGATATTTCCATATATGTAAATGTACAATTGTTTTTATTTTCATCTAAATTTAATTGTTTTGAAATGTTAATGGATGTTATTATTATGATAATGTTTCAAAATGGGGAAGTGGAAATGGGAAAATCAGAAAAGATTTTAATGATAATTGTATTAGTGGGAACTATTATTTCTGGTAGTGCAATTTTTGGGATGGTTAGCGCAAAAAAGATAGAAAAAGTAGCACCAGAATCTGTGATTGAAAGAGTATCTAGTGAATCGGAATCACGTGCCGCTAAAGAATCAGAAGTCAGTGAATCTATGAAACAATCAAGTGAAGTACCAGAGGTTACAACTACTCCTGAGTCTACAGATAGTGCAATGATTTCATCAGCTGAAACAAATGTAAAATCAAATGCAGTAAGGTTTGGCACAACGAATCAATCATTGTGGCCGATCCGTGAAAGTATCTTAAATAACATTTATGGACACATTCATAGTAAGAGTGATCCTACTGGTTTTGCGATGTGGCTAGTTGAAAAAACAAATGGTTTTTATGTTTATGCAGGACATCAAATGCCGGGAAGTGTGATTGGTACTGTAACCGATAATGGTGACGGGTCGTTTACCTACGTAAAAGATATGTCATCAGACTATAATAACAAGGATAATCAAGACTTTAAATTTAGAGCATAAATATAATTTCTTAATTAAGATAGATAAAATGCCAGTGGAAATCATGAAATTTCTACTGGCATTTTTGTGTACATACAGATACAGATGAATATATAAAAAAATGAACGAATCCCCGCATTCCTTGCTATACTAGAGATACGAGAAAACACTTGGAGGCTAGTATGCAAATTGAGAATTTACCAGCAGAATTTGAAGCCGCGTTACCAATTTTAGCGACCATTGAAGCAGGTGGTTATGAAGCTTACTTTGTCGGGGGATCAGTCCGCGACACATTATTAGGTAAGCCGATTCATGATGTGGATATTGCGACATCTGCATATCCGAATGAAGTTAAAGAATTATTTGAACGTACTGTGGATACAGGGATTGAACACGGTACAGTGATGATTTTGGACCACGGACAAGGTTATGAAACAACAACCTTCCGAACAGAATCAACCTATACAGACTTCCGTCGTCCTGACGAAGTAACGTTTGTCCGTTCATTGGAAGAAGATCTAAAGCGTCGTGACTTTACGGTGAATGCTTTAGCGATGAAAGCAGACGGGACAATCATTGATCTATTTGATGGATTAGCTGATTTAGACAACGGTATCTTACGAGCAGTTGGCGATGCAAATGAGCGTTTCAATGAAGATGCATTACGTATGGTGCGTGCTGTCCGTTTTGCGGCGCAATTGAATTTTGAAATTGAACCAGCTACCTTAGTCGCGATTCGTGATAATGCGGCTCTGATGGCCCATATTGCCGTTGAACGTACGAACGTGGAATTCACGAAGTTGATGCAAGGAAAAGCAGCGCACTATGCGGTGTTGGAAATGGTCACAACTGGTCTCTTTAAGTTCATGCCTGCGTTAGGTGGTTCTGAATTAGATCTTGTGGCGTTTGCGAAATTATTAGTCGCTAGCCAACCGCAAACAGCTGAAATTGCATGGACTTTATTAGCGTTTGAATTGGGACTATCTAGTGAAGATTCAAATAAGTTCTTACGTACTTGGAAGCACAGTAAGGACATGCTAAATGAAGTGCGTGCGAGTCTAACATTGTTAAATAAGTTACGTCTAGGCGATGTAACGAACTTTGACTTGTACATGACTGGGTCAGCGATTCATACAGCATTGGTGGTCGCAGAATTAAGCGAACTACAAGTGGACACACAACGTCTCGCTGAACGTTATGACGCCTTGGTGATCAAGAGCAAGGCTGAACTACAAATGACAGGTAAAGAATTAACTGTCGACTTTGGTTTGAAGCCTGGTCCACTGTTTGGACGCTTGATTAACGATTTGGAAGCTGCGGTGGTGGCAGGTGAACTGCCTAATGATGCAGCTGCGTTAGCGGACGCTGTGAAAACAGCCATTGAAAATGAAAACGAGAAAAAATAATGAAACAATTACGAGCAATTGATTTAACAAGTATCTATGGGGAAAAGACATTACTTGATCACGTATCGTTTCTAATTGAAACTGGTGACCGTGTTGGTGTTATCGGAGTTAATGGTTCTGGAAAGACAACATTGATGAATGCCATTTCTGATGTGGTGCCAGCTGATAGTGGGATGATTGACACACCAAATGACTATACAATTGGTTACTTGGCACAAGAGCCAATTCTAGATGATGAAAAAGATGTCTTAGAAGCTATTTTTGCGGGAGCACAACCAGTCTTTCAATTGATACGTGATTATGAAGCTGCTTTAGAAGCCTATTCAGCACATCCGGAAGATGACAAGGTGATTGCGAACTATACGAAGCTACAAGCCCGTATGGACCAAGAAGAAGCTTGGTTGGCCGAATCAGAAGTGAAGGCGATTTTGACACAACTTCATTTGCCTGATTTCAACTTGAAGGTCAGTCAACTATCTGGGGGACAACGTAAGCGTGTCGGTCTAGCGCAAGTATTGATTCAAGCACCAGACCTATTGTTGTTGGACGAACCAACCAACCATTTGGATTTTGATTCAATTGAATGGTTAGAAAAGTACTTGGCGAGTTACCATGGTGCCGTGATGACCGTAACCCACGATCGTTACTTCTTGGACCACGTAACAAACCGTATTTTCGAATTGTCATTTGGACAATTGTACGAATACAAGGGTAACTATGAAGCTTTTGTGACGGCGAAAGCTGAACGTGTTGCCGCACAAAAGACGGCTGATCACAAGAATGAACAATTGTACAAGCAAGAATTAGCTTGGATGAAGGCTGGGGCACGTGCTCGTTCAACCAAGCAAACAGCGCGTCAAAATCGTTTTGCGGAAATTGAAGCGCAACGTGGGACATTGCAAATTGATGAAGACGTTGAAGTTGCGATTGGGCAATCACGTTTGGGTAAGAAGGTTATCAATATTGAAGACGCAAATCTTGATTTTGATGAACGTATTATCTTGAAAGACTTCAATGAATTGATTCAAGCGAATGAACGTGTTGGGATTACTGGACCAAATGGAACAGGTAAGTCAACGCTATTGAAGGTTATCGCCGAACAACAATCACTAGATAGTGGAATTGTTGAAATTGGAGAAACAGTTAAAATGGCCTTTTACACGCAAACAACGGAACCTATTCCTGAAAACAAGCGTGTCTTTGAATATCTAACAGATGTTGCGGAAGCAATCACTGACCGTAATGGTAATCGTGTGTCAGTTTCTGACTTGTTGGAACAATTCTTATTCCCAAGCTTCATGCATGGAACTTTGATTCATAAGTTATCAGGTGGGGAAAAGCGTCGTTTGTACTTGTTGAAGCTATTGATGCAAGAACCTAATGTGCTATTGCTAGACGAACCAACCAATGACTTGGATATTGGGACATTGACTGTTCTAGAAAACTACCTACAACACTTTGCGGGTACAGTTATTACAGTTTCCCACGACCGTTACTTCTTGGATAAGGTTGCGCAAAAGCTATTGGTCTTCCATGGCCAAGGTGAAATTTCACGTTTTGCGGGTCATTTCTCTGATTACTTGGAGCGCTTTGGTGCCCCAACGATTGAGAATGCGCCAAGCAAGTTAGCTGAAGCAAAAGAAGCTGTGCAACCAGTCGTTGAAGCAACACCTGAAGTTGTTGTGGAAAAGAAAAAGAAGTTCACTTGGGCTGAAAAGCAAGAGTGGGCTACTATTGAAGATGATATTGCAGCGTTAGAAGAAAAAGTTGGTGAACTAGAAGCGGCCATGATTGAAAATGGGTCTGATTTTGGTAAGCTAAGTGATCTACAACGTGAATTTGATGCAACGAACACAGCGTTGGAAGACAAGATGTTGCGTTGGGAAGAACTTTCAGAACGAGCGGAGAATTAATATGGCAGAAGTAAATTTGATTTGGGCAGAAACAAATGATGGCACTATTGCGCTTGATGGTGGGATTCCTTGGCAACAAAAGTCCGACTTGAAGTTCTTCAAGGAAGAAACCATTGATCAAGTGATTGTGATGGGGCGTAACACGATGAACAGTTTCCGTGGTCGTCCATTGCCCAAGCGTGTCAACTTGGTCTTAACACGTGATGAAACACTAGAAGTACCTGAAGGTTTTGTGAAAGTCTATGACGTTGAAACTGCTATGAAGATGGCCGATGATGCTGGAGCTAAGCTACAAATTATTGGTGGAAAGCCAATTTATGAAAGCTTCATGGCCGTTGCCGATCATTTGTATGTGACTTATTTGGACACTGATTTCCGTGGGGATGTACACATGGATAAAGTGGATAAGACTAAGTGGCGTGGTGAAGAAATCGCTAGTGGTCCAGCTGATTCAGAAAACGATTTTGATTACACAATCGTGAAGTACTCACGTTTTTAAAGACGAAATTTGACACATGTAGATGATGTTTCAATCCCGCCCTGCTTTTTTCTTTAAAAAGTCAGGACGAGAATTAACGAAATGATGTGACATTTTGAGCAAACAGGTTTAAAATGGCTATATATTATAGTGAGAAATCGAGGTTGCTGAAGCAATGATGAAATATATCAATTTATTCTTTTGGATGTTTATTTTAGGTGAAGTCATTGGATACATTTCAAGTGCTTTACAAGGTGTGTCTTATGACGCGACTGCTACTGCATTATTTTCAGCCGTAATGGGAGTTATCGGAGTATTGATGTTCTACGTTATCTCTCGTTCAGCCGATCCAAGCGATTATTCAGATGAACAATAGTCTAAAGAAACTAACCCTGAACGGTTAGTTTTTTTATTAGATTTGATAAATTGCCCCTTAGGGCCTTAATTTTCTTTTACTTTGGGGTTTTATCCCCAGTTAATGAACCGGTAATTTACGAAAGGGGAAGCAACATGACACCATTACAAACAAAGTCAGCCTTCAGTTTGTTAGAAAGCCCAATGATGCCTAAAACGTTGGTTGAGAATGCCAAGCAAAAAGGGTACACATCAGTCGCACTAACAGACACAAATGTCCTGTATGGAATGGATGCCTTTTATAATGCTGCTTTGGCTGCGGACATTAAACCAATTTTGGGTCTAACCGCTCAAATGCAAGGCTTAACGATGACACAACCATTTCCTTTTGTGTTATTAGTTGAAAATCAAACAGGTTATCGTAACCTTTTGCATATCAGTAGTGTGATTATGAGCCAAACAGAGCCTGTCACTTTAGAAAGCCTGCGTGATCATTTAGCAGGTCTTTTTGTGATTGTGCCGCGTATCAGTGAACTGTCATTGTTATTGGGGATGCAAAGTAATATTGATGTCGCAGGTAAATGGTTGGCGGATGTGCAAGCCATCGTACCTGCTGGGCATCTTTATTTAGGTGTGTCATCAGATATGACGGATGATGCGACTACAACATACCGAACACTATCAGGTGCCTGTGATGTACCGTTGGTTGCGTTAGATAGCGTGGAATATGCTGATCCAAGTGATCAATTTGCCGCACAAGTCGTCACGAAGATTGGCCAAGGAGAAGTATTGGCTAACATTGCGGCGAGTCAAAAAGACACGCCAAATCGCTATTTGGCAAGCGCAGTGGATAGTACCGAACGTTTTGTGGCAAAAGGTTTAGCGGATGCCGTTGGAGTAGCGGATTGGATTGCGGAAAATAGTCACTTTGAAATCGAAGCAACACAAGACAATCTACCAGCTGTGCCATTACCAGAGGGACAAAATGCAACAAGCTATTTAGCAGAGTTAGCGCAAGCTGGTTTAAATGAACGCGTATCCGTACTACCCGATACTGATCGTGTACCGTACGAAGAACGCTTAGCCCGTGAATTACAAATCATTGATGAATTAGGATTCAATCAATATTTCTTGATTGTGGCCGATATGATTGCCTTTGCGAAGCGCGAAGATATTCGAATTGGACCTGGGCGTGGTTCTGCGGCCGGATCATTGGTGGCCTATGTGCTAGGCATTACCGATGTTGATCCAATTGCTTATGATCTTTTGTTCGAACGTTTCTTGAATCCAGAACGTGTGCAAATGCCCGATATTGATATTGATATTCCCGATAATCGTCGCGAAGACGTTTTGCGTTATCTACATCAACGTTATGGACATGAGCACGTCGCGCAAATCATTACTTTTTCAACAATGGCGATGCGTGCGGTTGTTCGGGATGTCGCACGTGTATTTGGCTTGAATCCGTCCCAAATTGATCAATTAGCGAAGACTTTACCACGTGAAGTGGGGATGACAGTCGCGGATGCATATGAACAATCACAACCATTTAAGAATGCCTTGATTGACTTGCCTGTGGATGGTGAATTGTTAGTGGAAACAGCCAAGAAGCTTGAAGGATTACCACGTAATGCTTCTTTGCATGCGGCTGGGGTGGTTCTGTCTGCTGATGCGATTGAACACATTATGCCAGTCCAATTAGGGGAAGATGAGCGTCTCGTTACCCAATTACCTAAAGGCCCAGTTGAACGACTAGGTTTATTAAAGATGGACTTTTTGGCTTTATCTAACTTGAATATTTTGGATACTGCTTTACGTGCAGTTGCGAAAGTTGCGCCTGATTTTGATATCAACCAAATTGATTTAAATGATGCCCAAACATTGGCTTTGTTCCAAAAAGGGCAAACCAATGGGGTTTTCCAATTTGAATCAGCTGGGATGAAGAATATGTTGAAGGACTTAAAGCCGGATTCATTTGAAGACATCGTGGCCGCGAATGCACTATTCCGTCCAGGACCTAGTCAAAACATTGGACATTTCATTGCCCGTAAACATGGTCAAGAAGCGCAAGATGTGCCTGATGCAAGTATGGCCGCAATTTTAGCACCGACTTACGGTATTATTGTCTATCAAGAACAAGTCATGCGTGTGGCGGAACAATTTGCTGGTTTCTCATTGGGACAAGCCGACTTACTACGTCGTGCGATGTCTAAGAAAGACAAGCAACAACTAGATGCGATTAAAGCACAATTTGTGAGTGGCGCTGAAGGGATGGGACATCCCCGTGAACTTGCGGAACAAGTCTACGGATATATCGAAACCTTCGCCATGTATGGTTTCAATCGCTCACACGCCGTGGCGTATTCAAAGCTAGCCATGCAATTGGCTTATTTAAAGGCGCATTATCCAGCCGCTTTCTACAAAGCCGTGATGAATGATGCGATTGCGCAACGTCCAAAGATTAGTGCCTACCTAGCGGAAGCACGCAGTCTTGGTGTTGAAATTGTGCGACCTGATATTAACACGAGTTGGCAAGGCTACACGGTTACCGATCAAGGGCAACTGCAGATGGGGTTAGCGTCAATTAGTGGTCTGCGTCGTGATTTCCGTGAAGTCTTAATCACTGAACGCCAAGAAAACGGGCGTTACAAATCATTAGATGAATTGGTTGCCCGCTTACCAACCAAATACCAAAAGGTTGAAACGTTGGAACCATTAGTGTACACCGGTGCATTAGATGGGTTCGATACGAACCGTAAGAAACTGGTCCAATCATTAAAGCCAATTATTGATGCCGTTGCGTTTTCAGCGGGTTCATTAGATTTGTTAGCGGATGTGAAGCCAAAGGAAATTGTGGTGGAACCATATACCGATGCGGAACAATTAGATCTTGAATTTGAATATCTAGGGGTGTACTTAAGTGGACATCCGTTAGAAGCATATTTGACATTACCACACCAAGATATCGCTAACTTAAGTTTAAATGCACCGAAAGCAACGATTTTAGGGTATGTAAAGGGAATCAAAGTCATCCGCACGAAGAAGGGTGATGAAATGGCCTTCGTGGATGTCATGGACTTAAGTGGTGACCTATCTGTTACAGTATTCCCAACGCTTTATAAGCAAATTGGTAGTGCGTTGGAAAATGGGCGTATCTTACAAATTAATGGGACGGTTGAAGCCCAACGTAAGGGTGATGGCTTGCAAATGATTGCGAACCAACTTCAAGTAGCGAAGTTACCTGAAGTTGGTAAAGGGACTTGGTACTTACGTTTAGTTGCACCAGAACAGATTGAACAGTTAAATCAACTATTACCACAACATAAAGGCTTAAATCCGGTTGTGGTCGTGAACATGATGTCTGGGCGTAAAGTTCGTTTGGATCAACGCCAATGGTTAGCGGACGATGACACAACTAAAAAAGAGTTGATTGCCCTACTAGGCGCTGAAAATGCCATTTTTAAGGTGTAATAAAAGCTGTTTTTAACTTTTCAACTTTAATGAATAAAGATATTAATGTAGAATAGTATGTATATACACTCAGCTTATTAGATGTTTTCACAACATTTGAAGGGAGCAGAAAGAAGGAGACGATGGTAGAGACTAAAACAGTAACTGCGACAGACGTTCACAATACTGTGGCGGCTTATATGAACGCAGACCATGTTGCAAAAGTAGATAAGGCTTATGCTTTTGCTGAAAATTTACATCATGATCAAATGCGTCAATCAGGCGAACCTTATATCATGCACCCCATTCAAGTCGCCGGTATTTTAGCTGATTTGAACATGGATCCGGATACAGTTGTGGCCGGATATTTACATGATGTGATTGAAGATACAGATGCCACGTTAGAAGAATTAACTGAATTATTTGGAGCGAATGTTGCCATCATCGTGGATGGTGTTTCAAAGCTGTCAAAAATTGAATATAAGTCTTCACGTGAACAGCTTGCTGAGAATCATCGTAAGCTTCTTTTGGCGATGTCAAAAGACATCCGTGTGATTATTGTCAAGTTGGCCGACCGCCTGCACAATATGCGTACATTGGATGCTTTGAAGCCAGAAAAGCAACGTCGTATTGCGTCAGAAACCTTGGAAATCTACGCACCATTAGCTGATCGTCTTGGAATCATGACGATTAAGTGGGAACTAGAAGACTTGTCATTACGTTATCTAGATCCAGATGCATACCATGATATCGCCAAGAAGATGAAGATGCGTCGTCAAGAACGTTTGAATTTTGTTGAAGAAGCGGTCGATGAAATCGAAAATATTATTTCATCACTAAATCTGGAACATACTGACGTCTATGGTCGTCCTAAGCACATCTATTCTGTTTACCGTAAGATGGTAGATAAGCATAAGGATTTCGAAGACATCTTTGACCTATCTGCGATTCGTGTGGTGGTGGATTCAATGCCAGAAACATACGCTGTTTTGGGGATGATTCATTCTAAGTGGACACCAATGCCAGGCCGTTTTAAGGACTACATTGCGTTGCCAAAGAACAATGGATATCAATCATTGCACACGACTGTGGTCGGACCTGGTGGTCGTCCAATGGAAGTGCAAATTAGAACGCATGAAATGCATGAAGTTGCTGAATTTGGTGTGGCCGCACATTGGGCCTACAAAGAAGGAAATCATGATGGTGCGGACGTACAAAACGCTGACCAACAAAAGTTGAATGTCATTCAAACGATTTTGGATTTGAATGATGTCCACGATGCTGGTGAATTCATGGAATCAGTGAAGGGTGAGCTTTTCACAAACTTGACCTTTGCCTTCACACCAATGGGGGATGTGATTGAATTACCACAAGGGGCTGGGCCACTTGATATGGCGTACAGTATCCATACAAATGTGGGGAATCACACCACTGGTGCCAAGGTAAACGACCGCATTGTACCGTTGGATTATGAAATTCAAACGGGTGATATTGTGGAAATCATGACGTCACAAAATGCGAAGCCAAACCGTGATTGGCTCCAAGTTGTGTCAACACGTCGTGCCCGTAACAAGATTCGCCAATACTTCCGTAAGCAAGATCGTGGTGAAAATATCGAAGCAGGGAAGAAGATTCTAGCGGACTACATTCGCAGTGAAGGCTTTGACCCAGAAGAGATTATGACCGCAGAAAACGCCTCAGAAGTGGCTGAAAAGACATACTTTAAGACGAGTGAAGATTTGTACGCTGGTCTTGGTTTTGGGGATGTTAGTCCACAAGGTATTGTTAATAAGTTTACTGAAAAGAAGCGTGCGCAATTAGAAGAAGAACGTCTAGACGCTGAACAAAAGGCTGTGTTGGAAGACCACACAACCCTAGAATCAGCCGGTAAGAAGGACGTGAAGCGTCGTAAGCGTGATAGCATCGTGATTGATGGTGTCGATAACCTATTGATTCGCCTAGGCCACTGTTGTACACCGGTACCAGGGGATGAGGTTATTGGTTATGTCACGCAAGGACGTGGTGTTTCTGTCCATCGTAAGGAATGTCCAAACATTCACGCCGCACAAGAAGCTGAACAACGTTTGATTGATGTTGGTTGGGCGTCTGATCTATTAGGCGGTCGTGAAGAATTTGAAGCTGATTTAGTTGTGCGTGCTTCAAATCGTGAAAAACTTTTGAATGACGTGATTCGTACCGTAACGAATACGACGAAAACAATGCGTTCTATTAATGGTCGAATTAATAATCGTGATGAAGTTGTGATTACATTGACTGTCGGTGTTCATGACCTTGAGCAATTAGATCATATTATGGAAAGTATTAAAATCGTCAAATACGTATTTGACGTCGAACGTGCATTTAAATAAAAGAAAAACGTTTCAAAAATTAAAAACAGTATGTGAAAACTTGATAACTGTAAGCTTTTATCGTCTTCTGCGAATTTTTTTATAGATTTTCATATTTTTAGTAGATTATTTTCAAAAACAATATGTTATACTACATTATGAAATTTAAATAAAAATCTAATGACGGGAGATATGATGATGGCAGAAAAGCTAATTCAATTGCGTGTTGAAGACAATGTTAAAGACAAGGCTGACGAAATTTTCAAGGCACAAGGTCTAACAACGCAAACAGCAATCAAGATTTTTTTGACGCAAGTCGCACATACTGGTAACTCACCATTTGACAATTTGTTCTCAGCAAAGTAAACTTAAAATTACATAGAAGAATAAATTATCGGTTGAGACGGACGCCTCAAGAACGGATTAGTTGGGGAACTAATCAATTCTTGTGGTGTCTTTTTTTGTTAATTATTGTTCTCATGAAAAAATGAATTGGAGAATTTGTATGACAAATCTAGTGAGTATTTTAATTTTAATTGCTGTCGCGCTATTAGCGGGATGGTTAGGGACTAAAATTGGTCTCTCACGTGTTGTTGGTCAATTGATGGCTGGTCTGATTGTTGGGCCTGCTTTGCTAGGGTGGGTTGAACCAACACATCTTATCGATATTTTGGCAGAAGCTGGAGTATTGTTGTTGTTGTTCAATGCCGGTCTAGAAACAGACATTAAGGCCTTGAAGAAGAACGCTAAGCCTGCAACTTATGTTGCCGTAATGGGTGTGATTGTTCCCCTAATCGCTTTCCCGTTGGCTGCGTTAGCTTTTGGTATCGCTTTTGACATCGCCATTTTCTGGGGAATTGTCTTCGCTGCCACATCAATCTCAATTACGATTGCGGTATTAGCTGAACAAAACAAGATCCAAACGCGTGTTGGAGCCGTTGTGCTTGGAGCGGCTGTCTTGGATGACATCTTGGCATTGTTGTTGGTTACGGTCTACACAATGTTTATTGGTAGCCAAGGTTTGAGCCTAACAACACTATTCCCATTGATCGCCTTTGGGCTTGGTCTATTGGTAAGTCGTTGGTCTAAGGCCCATGACTTGCACAAGGGGCTTTCAATCTTGGGGGATTGGACATTGTTCCCAATCTTCTTTGGATCAATCGGATTGGCTGTTCACCTAACAATCTCAATGCACGAAATGGTTATGTTGGTTATTTTGACAGCATTGGCCATTGCAACTAAGTACTACGGATCTGGTTTCGGAGCCCGTTTTGCTGGCATGGACGCCATCGAAGGTCGTGCCATTGGAGCTGGAATGGTTTCTCGTGGAGAAATGGCCTTAGTTATTGCTAAGATTGGGGCTGGAGCCGGTGTCTTGGCACCAGAACAATTCGCGCAATTCGTTGTGGTTATTATCCTATCAACAATTGCAGCGCCAATTATGTTGAAGCCTATGTTGGCCAAGGTTAACTAATTCAATATTACTGTGATATTAAAAAGCTGTACTCATTTCATATGAGTACAGCTTTTTTTTGTTTATCTTATAAAGATAGCGTGGTGTCACTACCGTTTTCGCCTTGACGATGACCCAAAAACACAATGTACAAGAAGATGAGGTCTTGATAATTACGTGGATCTAATTCGGTCGTGCGGTGAATCATATCTAGACGATAGTTCAAGGTGTTGCGATGGATGTGTAAGGCATCCGCCGTTTGTTGTAGATGACCATTATTTTCAAAATAGACACGGAAGGTATTCAATAAATCAGTCGTGTTGGAATTACTCTTGAAACTAAAAGGGCGCTTTAATTGCATCGCGCTAGACAAGAGTAAGGTGATGTATTGTGATCGTTGCCAATCAACCGGAGATGTGATTGGTAGAGTTAAGGCTTGATTTAGTGCGCTTTGCGCTTGTTGTAAGGCTTGTTTTAGATTTAAGGTAGGCGCTGATATACCAGCTGGCTGTGTAATAGATAATTCATCGAGAGTGGGATTGTGACCATCTAAAATAATCATTTGTTGGTTATTATCTGATAAAGGTAAGGCATGAAGGGCGTAATCTTTTAGTTCATCAGAGGTAATTGAACCTGAAACGACTAAAATCCGATGTGGCTTAAGGACGTCATAGCCAAAAGATTGGCCCAGTAAAATAAAGTCGTGTGAGAATGTATCGGGATCACGATGAAGCCATTGATCTAAGAACTTAGCGCGTGTTGCAGGTAATTGACGTGTTTCAGCGTTCGCATTAAACATTTCCTCGGCCAAAATTAAGTTCGCCGAGCGAGAAACGATTTTAATCAAAGGATCAATGGTCGCAAGTGAACCGACAAGGCCCAAATAACCAATTTTTTGAGAACGAAATACTAATGGAATGAGATAAACGGGGTCAGCTTGATTGATTAACTGTAATGGAGACGTGTTTTCTAATGCTTCTGATGGAATTGAGAGTGTCTCATTAGTCCAGTTAGGTTGGTCGCTTGTGAGAATTTTTCCGGTGGGTGTGGTAATCATTAATGAAATTGGTGTGATGTCTGCCTGTATCTTTGTGAATACAGCTTTTGCAATTGGATATGTTAGTATCATGATTTTGTCGTCCTTTATATGTGTGTGACGGTTTATTTCACAAATTAAATATGAGTCATTCGTTAATAGGAATGTTGGCATGTGTTGGATACATACTTTGTTTTGCACAAATGGTCATTATGCAAATGCACAAATATGTTTGTGAAAAAATGGTATTCCTAAAATCCTGTTTTCGAATTAATATGATTATACACCAAAAAGAAAGCGTTTACATAAACGTGACACAAAAAAAGGGGAGTATACAGATGCCAAAGTACATTTTAACAATTGATGAAGGAACAAGTAGTGCCCGTGCCGTGATTTATGACAAGAAGGGTGAAGTCGTTACACGTGCACAACGTGAAATTACAATGTTTTATCCGAACGCTGGTTGGGTTGAACAAGACGCGAATGAAATTTGGGTTGCCGTTCAAGCGGTGATCGCAACGGCGTTGATTCAATCAGGAATTCAACCACATGATATCGCGGGAGTTGGAATTACGAACCAACGTGAAACCACAGTTATTTGGGATAAGGAAACTGGACTACCAATCCATAAGGCAATTGTTTGGCAATCACGTCAAACAGGGGAAATTGCGGAAGAACTACGTGAAAAGGGTTATGAAGACATGATTCGTGCAAAGACTGGTTTGACAGTCGATGCCTACTTCTCAGCCACAAAGATTCGCTACATTCTAGATAATGTACCTGGCGCACAACAACAAGCTGAAAAGGGAGATTTGTTGTTTGGAACAATTGATACATGGTTGTTGTGGAAGTTAACAGGTGGTGCGGTTCATGCCACTGATTACACAAATGCATCTCGTACGATGTTGTACGACATTCACAAGTTGCAATGGGATCAAGAAATTATGGACTTGCTAAATATCCCAGCAGCAATCTTGCCAGAAGTCCGTTCATCATCTGAAGTTTATGGAAAGGCAATGCCAGTCCACTTCTTCGGGGCGGAAGTGCCAATTGCCGGAATCGCCGGTGACCAACAAGCGTCATTGTTTGGACAACTAGCCTTGGATGCTGGAACCGTTAAGAATACTTACGGTACTGGAGCCTTCATCATGATGAACACGGCTGATAAGCCAATCATGTCTGAACATGGCTTGCTGACGACCATTGGATATGGCTTGGATGGTAAGGTGACTTACGCGCTAGAAGGATCTGTCTTCGTTGCTGGGTCAGCCATGCAATGGCTACGTGACGGAATCGAAATGATTGAAAAGACATCAGTCAGTGAAGAGTTGGCGTACAGTTCAACTAATGAAGATGAAGTTTATGTGGTACCAGCCTTTACTGGATTAGGTGCACCGTACTGGGATTCAGAAGCACGTGGGGCGATCTTTGGTCTAACGCGTGGAACAACACGTGCCGACTTTGTTAAGGCAACGCTACAATCATTGGCTTACCAAAGTAAGGATGTTGTGGACGTGATGGTTCGTGAAACAGGTATTGCGGTGCCTGAAATCCGTGTCGACGGTGGGGCATCACTAAACAACTACTTGATGCAATTCCAAGCTGACTTATTGAATGCACCAGTTAAGCGTGCGGCCAATGTTGAAAGTACAGCGATGGGAGCGGCTTACCTAGCTGGATTAGCGGTTGGTTTCTGGAAGGACGTCGAAGAATTGAAGTCACTACAAGATATTTCAAAGGTGTACGAACCAGAAATGGATCAAACACGTGCGCAAACCTTGTATGAAGGTTGGACTGATGCGGTTAACGCAACACAAAGTTTCAAGCCTAAGAAAGTGGTGGAATAAATGAGTTTGTCAACATTAGAACGAACAAAAACACTTAAGCGATTACAAGAAGAACCATTAGATGTCTTGGTGATTGGTGGTGGAATTACTGGTGCGGGAATTGCACTACAATCTGCGGCTTCAAATTTGAAGACCGGTTTAATTGAAATGCAAGACTTTGCAGAAGGGACAAGTAGTCGTTCAACGAAATTAGTTCACGGTGGTATCCGTTACCTAAAGACATTTGACGTGGATGTTGTCGCTGATACAGTGAGTGAACGTGCCCGTATTCAAAAGATTGCGCCACACATTCCACGCCCATCACGTATGCTGATGCCATTGTATGACGATAAGGAATCAACTTTTAGCCCATTTAGTGCTAAGTTGGCGATGGAATTATATGACAAGCTAGCGGCGGTACCAGGGGATAGCCCATATGCGCACAAGCTATTGTCAGCTGATGAAGTCAGTGAATATGTGCCTAATTTGAAGCAAGATAATTTATTGGGATTAGCGGTTTATTTGGATTACCAAAACAATGATGCCCGCCTAACTATTGAAAACATTAAGCAAGCGGCGGCTGATGGTGCTCTAGCATTGAGTCAAGCCAAGGCCGTGGATATCAATGAAACAGATGATGGTAAGTTGGTAACCGTGCAAGACAACATTACGGGTGAAATGTTCAAAATCCGTGCGAAGGTTGTGGTTAATGCAGGGGGGCCTTGGTATGACAAGGTCTTACGCTTAGCAGATACAAATGAACAACAAAAGATTCGTCCTACTAAGGGTGTGCATCTAGTTGTGGATGCGAGTCGTTTGTCAGTTCCAGAAACATTGTATTTTGACTCTGGATATCAAGACGGGCGTATGTTGTTTGTGATTCCACGTGAGGGTAAAACTTACTTTGGAACGACTGATACTGACTTTACCGGCGATTACGCACACCCACGTGTTGAACAAGCCGATGTTGATTACTTGTTGAAGGCAGTTAATGCACGTTTTACTGATGCAGATCTTACATTAGACGACATTCAAGCCAGTTGGGCTGGTTTGCGTCCATTGATTGGAACCGGTGATTACAACGGTAACACGCAAAAGAAGAAGATTACCGATGACGGTTTGCGTGAACTACAAGGTGTCTTGAACGAATACTTTAATGCTGAAGTTGAACGTCAAGTTGTGGATACAACCTTAGCTGATTTGGCTGCGGGTGGTAAGTCAGCATCTAGTGTCTCACGTGGCTTTGAAATTAAGATGAGCTATGGCATGGTGAATGTCTCTGGTGGAAAGCTAACCGATTATCGTTTGATGGGATCAGATGCGATGAAGTTAGTGGCGCAAATGTTGACGGAAGAATTTAACCAGACTGTGACATTAGTCGATTCAACGCAATATGCCATTTCAGGTGGTCATTTCAACCACTTGGCAGTGGATGAAGCAATGGCGATTTACACGGACATGTTGATGGATGCTGGTATTGATGAAGCAGATGCGAAGATGATGGCGAACTTGTATGGATCGAATGTACCTGAGCTATTAACTTATGTGCACAGTGGACAACAAGCGCCAGGTCTAAATTTGGCCCAAACAAGTATGTTGCATTATGCAATTGAAGCGGAAATGGTCATGCGTCCGATTGACTTCTTGTTGCGTCGTACAAATTACCTACTATTCCACGCTGAAGAAACAAATCAAATTGAAGAAGCGGTCATTGCGGAAATGGCCAATGTGTTGAATTGGACGCCTGATGTCCTAGCGAAGATGACAGAAGAATACTATCACTTACGTGGCGAGGCTCAATTAGCACATCTGAAAGAAGGGTAAAGTGATATGAGAGTACCGTTTATTGTTGGGAATTGGAAGACAAATAAAAAGGCTGCGGAAGTGCATCATTTTCTACGTGCCATTGAAGGTAAATTACCAGAACCTAACGTTGTAGAAGTTGGGATTGCGGCACAAGATATCTTCTTACATGAAATGGTCATCTACGCGGATCAAGTTGAAGAACCACTACAAATCTTCTCCGAAAATATTCACTGGGCGGATGAAGGTTCATATACGGGTGAAACGTCTCCAGCTGCCTTGGCTGATATTGGAGTGAATGGCGCGATTGTAGGTCATTATGAACGTCGTAAGATGTTTAAAGAAACCAACGGAACGGTCGGCTTAAAAGTAGCCGCTGCTTTGCGGAATGGACTAACGCCAATTATTGCGATTGCGGAAGATACTACACGTTACAATCCGGATGATATTGAAATGCCACCATTGACGGAAATTGCGGTTGCGTTAGCGGGGATTGATCGTAAGCAAGCAGACAAAATTGTGATTGCGTATGAACCAGCTTGGGCAATTGGGGCTAGTGAAGCGCCAACGATGGATGTTATTGAACATGCGGCGAAGGTGATTCGTGCCTCATTAGCCATCTTGTTTACGCAAGAAGTGGCGGATAAGATTCGTATTCAATACGGAGGATCAGTAACACCAGCGAATGCGGCTGAAATTATGCAACAACCGAATATTGATGGCTTATTGATTGGCCGTGCGTCATTAGAACCGGCTGATTTCTTACACATGATTGATGATGCAGTCACAAGTACTGCGCAGAAAGGGAGTCTATGATGCGATTGAAATTGTTTGGGGAAGCCGCAGGAACAGCGTTACTAATCTACTTAGGAACAGGTTTGGTTATCTTTGGTGGGCCATATACTGACTTGCTTGGTCCAGCCATGGGTTGGGGATTAGCTCTGGCGGTCTTAGTTTATACCTTTGGACCTTTGTCTGGTGCTCACTTTAATCCAGCTGTAACACTGACCATGTTTTTGACGAAACGTATGTCTGGTAAAGAAGCTGGACAATATGTTGGTGCGCAATTAGTTGGAGGTTTGTTGGGTGAATTGTTGGTCGTTTTGACTTACAAGTCAGTTTTGCACCAAACTGGTCAAAGCTGGGAGGCAGGAGTCGCGGTAAACAATCTGAATGCGACTGTATTCCCTAATTTGAGTGTTGGGATGGCGTTCCTAACAGAAGTTGTTTTGACAACAATCTTGTTGGTTGTTGTGCTTGTTTTGAACAATAAGAAGCTTGGTGTTAATGGTGCCCAAGGGGCCTTGGTTGTTGGATTTACCATCTTCATCTTAGTGATGGTTGGTGGTAATTTGACAGGAGCCTCAATGAACCCAGTTCGTTCATTGTTCCCAGCGATGTTTGCGGGTGGTTTGGCATTATCATCACTATGGGTATACCTAACAGCGCCATTTGTGGGTGCAGGAATTGCAGTCTTGATTGACAAGTATATCTTGAGTACTGATGACGTTATTGATGGGGAATAACCTCACAATCCCGTAACGAATAGCAGGGTATAAATAAAAAAATGGTAGTGAACTTGCGCCGGTAAGGCTGAGTTCACTACCATTTTTCTGTATTTAAGTGGGAATTACTTTGCTTCAACGTCGTAACGCTTTTGGCGGAATTCCTTCTTTTGATCCTTAGTTGGTGCGTAAATCATCTTTAGGTATGTTTCACGCCAGTCATCAAATGATGATGCCAAATCAGCAATTTCATCAGGAATGTCTGCACGAGGAATGTAGTCGATTTCAGGATGGTCAGCTAGGTAGCTTTCGATCCAAGCGTTAATCTTTTCATGTCCAGCGTTTTCTTGTTCGATGTTAAACCAGTTTGTTGGTTCTGGCTTGATTAGGTCATCTTCGATGTCGAACATTTCCATTGTTCCGCGAACCTTGAAAGGACGGATCAATGTGACTTCTGGGTTGAACTTCCAGATGTAGCCATCTTCTGTTTCTTCGATTTCTTCAAGTTGGACAACTGCTCCAGCCATGCTTGATGGCAATCCAGCTTCCTTCAAAGCGTATGATGTGACCAACAAATCACCACGGTGTTCAGTCGTGAAGTTGTAAATAACACCTTTCTTGGCACCAACTAGAATGTCGATTAGGACTTGGGGTTCCATTGCAACTGCATGCATAATTAAAATCTCCTTTTGACGTATGTGTATGCTGATTATTTTAGCATGTTCAGGAACATAAAAGAATATGTAAATTTCCAGGATAGGTTGATAGATAAATCCCAATAGCATGTGAAAATCTGTTAAACTAGAACTAATTGAAACTTAGTTCGTAGGCGTAATACGCCCACAAGGAGGAACCCCCCATGGCCCATACAGTTGGTGAAATTATCACAGCAACGGTTACAGACGAAAATGAATTGGATTACTTTGCCCAAGTTGATGGTGTGACATATGCCATTGATAAGCGTGAATTAGAAAAGCCATTGAACATTGGTGGAAAGGTCAGCGGTTTTGCTTATGAAAACGACCGCCACCAATTACAAATTACAAAGAACATTCCTGATGTCCGTCTAGGGCACTATGCCTGGGGAACGGTTACAGATATCCGTCGTGATTTGGGTGTGTTCGTTGATATTGGTTTGCCGAACAAGGATTTGGCGGTGTCATTAGATGAATTACCAACAATCAAAGAACTATGGCCACAACGTGGTGATAAGTTGATGGTGACACTACGTATTGATAAGAAGGACCGTCTATGGGCGGAACTGGGTTCTGGAGAAGTGATGCAAGCCATTCGTGTGCCTGCTAAGCCATTTATGCGTAACCAAAACGTTAAGGCAACGGTTTACCGTTTGAAGATGGTTGGAACGTTGGTTATCACAGAACATTACCAATTAGGATTCATTCACCCAAGTGAACGTAATCGCGAACCACGTCTTGGTGAAGAAGTGGACGTACGTGTCATCGGTGTTCGTGAAGACGGTAACTTGAACTTGTCAATGCGTCCACGTAACTTGGAAGCTTTGGGCGAAGATGCGCAAATGATTTTGACTTTGTTGGAACGTTCAGCAACTAAGACATTGCCATTTAACGATAAGTCAGAACCAAAGGCTATTTCACGTTACTTTGGTATGTCTAAGTCACAATTTAAGCGTGCGGTTGGTACCTTGTACAAGCAACGTAAGCTAACACAAGATGAAGATGGACTACACTTGGTAGAATCAGCTGAAGACTAATAAAAAGGAGTGTAGCATTCATGAAAATTGATGTCGGACCATTTCAAGATCAACTCATGGATTATCTACACTACTTGACGGTTGAACGCGGTCTATCGCAAAATACTAAAATTTCGTATCAACAAGACTTAGTCCGTTTTATGGGTTATCTGCAAAAGCAGAAGCTGGATTTAATGGCCGTGGATCGTTTTGTCATTCTGAACTTTTTAAAAGTTCTAGATGATGAGGGGAAATCACGTAATTCGATTATCCATATGCATTCAACGCTACGTAAATTCTTTCAATTTGCGTCAGAGTCTGGTTGGGTAGCGGCTAGTCCAATGGACCATGTTGATCCCCCTAAAAAAGCGTATCATGTACCAGCTGTCTTAACGATTGATGAGGTTGATGCCTTGCTGGATTCACAAGATACCACAACTGTTTTAGGTTTACGTAATCGCACGATGCTAGAAGTGATGTATGCGACTGGCTTACGGGTTAGCGAAGTGGTTAATTTGAAGTTAGACGATTTACATCTCGACCTAGGCTTAATCAAAATCCTGGGGAAGGGTGATAAAGAACGTTTATTGCCGATTGGTGATATCGCCTCAGAATGGTTGATTCGTTATATCAATGAAGGCCGTCCGCATCAAGGAAAGCAACAAGATACGAAAATTGTTTTCCTGAATGCGCATGGGCGTCAATTAACGCGCCAAGGTGTTTGGAAGTCGATTAAACAATGGGTTAAAGACGCGAAAATTGAAAAAGATGTATCACCTCATACCTTGCGTCATTCGTTTGCGACGCATATTTTGCATAATGGTGCGGATTTGCGAATCGTACAGGAGCTGTTGGGGCATGCGGATATTTCAACGACGCAAATCTATACGCATTTGACCGATGAACGGATGACGCAAGTTTATAATAAAAGCCATCCACGGGCATAATCAAACAAGGAGGAAACGGGATGTTTAATGTAGTCAAAAAAGATCAAGAAAAAATTGCGATTGGACTTTTGTCTTATTTGCCACGTTTTCGAAAGTTTGAACATGCACAACGTGAATTTGCCTGGTATGAAGCGAACCCACAAGAACGTCAATTGTTATTGTGGCGCAACAATGATACGAATCATTTTTCAGCGATTGTTGGCATTGAATTCGCGTATGGTAATGTGGTGGTTTGTTTACTCGCTTTTGGGGCTGATGTGCCTAAAAAAGCACGTCGTAAACATATGATTGAAATTTTTGATGCGTTACAACAAACGTATCATGATCAAGTGATTTTGGGCACATTCCGAACACAACGATTAATTACGAAATGGCAGCGTGAAACGCATGGATGAAGTATTAACCTATCATGTGGAAGATTTTGATGGCCCGCTCGATTTATTGCTACATCTGATTAAGATTAATGAGATGGATATCTTTGATATTCCGATTGTGGATATCACACAGCAATATTTAGAGTTTCTACATAATGCAGAAGCCCATAATTTAGATGTTGGTGGTGACTTTTTGGTCATGGCTGCGACATTGATGTCAATTAAGGCGAGTTATCTATTACCACAACCTGAAATTTTTGAGTCAGATATGGAAATGGATGCCTTAATTGAACAAGGGGATCCACGTGAAGAACTGATGCAGCAATTGTTGGAATACCAACAATATCAAGAAGCCGCTGAAGACTTACGTGAGCTAGAAGGTACGCGACAACAACAATTTTCGCGTGCCGCTATGGACGTGCCGTTTGATATTGACGCGGAACCGCTACCTGTCGGTTTGGAATTAGATGATTTGCAAGCAGCCTTTAAACGCTTATTGCAAAAGCGGACGGTGACTGAACAACGTGGGCAAACACGCACAATGCGTGGGGAAACATGGTCTGTTCGTCAACAGATGAACCTATTGATGCAACGGGTAATGGAAGAAAGAACGGTTACGTTTGATACTTTGTTTGCGACACATGATAGTCGTGATAAAATTGTGACAACCTTTCTTGGTTTATTAGAATTGGTTCGTCACCAACATCTATTAGTCGCACAGGTAGAAGAATTTGGCACGATTACCTTTTCAGCAGGAACGGAACCGTACACATTTAAAGAAGAAGGAAAGTTAGCAGATGACGAATCGACAACAAATTGAAGCCATTTTATTTGTGGCCGGGGATGAAGGTGTAAGTGTTGCAGAAATGAGTGCCATTACTGGTTTCTCTTTCTCAGCAATCGCGCAAATCCTTGATGATTTAGCTGAACATTACGTCGCTGATGAACATTCAAGCTTAGATTTATTACAAACCGATGATCGCTATCAATTGGTGACGAAAGTAGAGTTAGCTGATACAGTGCGCCGCTACTTTACCGTGCCGTTGACTACGTCATTATCACAGGCATCATTGGAAGTTTTGGCCATTGTGGCATATAAGCAACCAATTACCCGAATTGGAATTGATGAAATCCGTCGGGTCCAATCACAAGCAACCCTACAAAAATTAATGTTGCGTAACTTGGTGGAGATTAAAGGTCGTTCAAAAGAAATTGGCCGACCAAATCTTTATGGCACAACGGATTATTTCTTAAACTATTTTGGTTTGAATCAATTGACCGATTTGCCACCACTAGGTGAAATTGACCTATTAGAAGCATTGAAAACAGTAGAAAATACAACCGTCCCATTAATGAACGAAGATGTTTTAAATGAGACAGCAGAAGAAGATGGAGAATACAATGGCTGAACGACTACAAAAAGTGATGGCGCAAGCCGGGGTTGCGTCACGACGCGCCTCAGAAAAGTTGATCGCTGAAGGAAGTGTTAGTGTTAACGGTAAGATCGTGACTGAACTTGGTACAAAGGTTGAACCAAGTGACAAGATTCAAGTTAATGGTGCACCACTTGAAGGATCAGAAAAGAAGGTTTATTACCTATTGAACAAGCCACGTGGTGTGGTGACAACGACATCTGACGATAAGGAACGTGACACAGTTATGGACGTTCTAAAGGATGTTCGTGAACGTGTTTACCCAGTTGGACGTCTTGACTACGACACAACAGGGGTCTTGTTGATGACAAATGACGGTGAATTGGCTAACAAGTTGATGCACCCTAAGTACAACATCGACAAGGTTTATGTTGCGAAGGTTAAGGGAATCCCAACAAACGAAGCGCTAAAGACTTTGCGTCAAGGAGTTACGGTACGTACGGTTGAAAAGAATCGTCACGTGACATACCATGCGGCGCCAGCTAAGGCAGAAATCATTTCAACTGACCACCGTAAGCAAGTGGCCATGGTTCGTCTAACGATTCATGAAGGTCGTTACCACCAAGTTAAGGAAATGATGAAGGCTGTTGGACACCCAGTTGTGAAGTTGACACGTGAACGTTACGGAATGCTTGATTTGACTGGTTTGGTGCCAGGTGAATACCGTGACTTGCGTTACGAAGAAGTGCAAAACTTGAAGTCAGGTCAACAATTCCGTAAGTCAGGTGGGCGTCTATAAAACTTGACATTGGTTGCGTTTTAACTTACTATATGTAAGTGAATTAAAATAATTTAATATTTCTTCAGGGCAGGGTGCAATTCCCGACCGGCGGTAAAGTCCGCGACTCGCTTTTGCGATTGACATGGTGTAATTCCATGACCGACAGTAAAGTCTGGTATACAGAAGAACTAAAATCATAGACAATATGTCTTTTTTAGGTCGCCCTGGACTTAGAAAAGGCATTTTTTGTTTGGAGGAAAAATTATGAACCGCGTAAAGACACTCACTGTTATCTCAATTTTAGGAACCATGTCATTTATTTTGATGTTACTCACACAATTCCCCATTGTGCCAGGGGTATCCTTTTTGAAAATGGACTTTTCATTCGTGCCGGTCTTTCTAGGGGCGATGTTATTAAACGTAAAAACAGGATATGCGATTTTGGGATTGCGCTCCGTGTTAAAATTGTTATTAGATAATGGTGGCGTAGAAACGTATATTGGCCTACCGATGAATATTATTGGGTTAGCCATTTTATTGACGATCGTTATGAAGTTCCTAGGCTCAGATTTTAAATCATGGCGAATGACTTCTTATATAGTAGCTTCTGTGCTAGGAATTTTTGGTTTGACGTTAGCGATGACCGCGATGAATTACGTCTATGGGATTCCTTTGTATGCGTGGTTAGTAAAGTTTGATATTAATCAAATTTTTGGAACTGCGAACTATCTATGGTACATGGTTGTGCCGTTTAACTTGGTATCAGGCGCTATTATGATGCTTGTTATCGGGATGCTCGTCTTTCCATTTAAAAATATCTTTACCCGTTTGCGCCAACAATTACAGGCGTAGTTTAAGGAGTTAAACATGCATGATCATTTCTTATTAGGTTTATATGCAGTAGAACAGCCCCGACGAAGTCGGATTGTTTACTGTGTCCTAAAAAATGAAATGACCGTGTCGACGGAGTATTGGGCACTACGCTATGATATCTTGCCGTATACACGTGTTTTACCGGATTTATTACGGACTCAGTTTGAAGCGCAAATGACGCGTTTGGTCCAAAGTGGGGCCTTACTGGAAACAGAAAAAGGTGTGTATGTGCGTACCTCAGTCGGGGATGATTTATGGCAACGATATCAAGTGGACCATTATCAATTACAACATCCAGAAATATTTGTGCGATATAAAGTGACAGCATTTAATCAAACGATGCTGTTAGCACAACAAATTATGTCGGAATGGTCTTATAGCAATAAGACCTACTATCCGATGCAAATTGAGCAACAACAAATGGCCTTCGTGAAGCGTTGGTTTCAACAACAAGATAAAGATACGTTATTGGATCAATGGTTGACCGCTACGACTGCATTTTTAAGCACCTTAGAACAAGCTGAGGCGAATCGCTTTGTGGCAACTTGGTCAGGTCATGAAATCGTTGGGCTCACGAATCAACAACTAGACTTACCCGATACATGGGATGATTGGGATGCAACGATGTGGCAACGAGATATGTTTGCGAGTTGGTTAGCCTACCTAGAACAAACGGATGTGAATCCAATCCATGAACTTGTATCTTTGGTGGCCCAATTAAGCGGGCCTTTAACCAAGGTCCAAAAAAGCTTAGCTGGGTTACAAGCAGGGTTAAATGAAGAGATGATTGCACAGCAACAACACTTGAAAGTTGGCACTGTGCGTGAACATCTATTAACTGCGGCAATTTGGTTGCCATTAGCGGATTTTCCATATGAACGCTTTATCACACCACAAGTAAAAGCATATTTTGAAGAGAAACTCACGGGGCCAATTGACCGCTGGCGCTTTACGACGATTCGATTGACTGATGATCCGTATGAATTTTTAGTTTTCCGCTTGTATCAAATTTGGTTAACTAAACAGGAGGTGACTGTATGATAAGTGAGCAAAATGTCTTACAAACATTAAAGTCACGTTTTGGTTTTGATGCTTTTAAACCAGGGCAGTCAGAAATCATTTCCGCATTATTAGCGGATGAATCAGTCATGGCCATGTTACCAACAGGTGGTGGTAAATCGTTGATTTATCAGATGGTTGGTTACTTACGCCCGGGGGTCACAATTATTGTGACGCCTCTGTTGTCGTTGATGCAAGACCAAGTTGCACGCTTGAATTATCAAGGTGAACGCGCTGTCGTGGCCTTTAATTCGACCTTAACGGGTTACGAACGACAACGTGTTTTAGCACGATTGGGTCAGTATCGATTCGTGTTCATTTCGCCAGAAATGCTGAGTCAAGAAGATGTTATCAGTGCATTTCAGCAAGTTGACATTAATTTGATGGTCATTGATGAGGCCCACACAATGTTGACTTGGGGACCGGATTTTAGGCCTGATTATCTCGCCTTACCACAGATACATGAGCGCTTAAACACACCGCAATTACTCTTGCTTACGGCAACAGCAACACCAGAAATGTTAGCAAAATTGAAGGATGATTTTGCAAAGGAAACACGTAAATGGTTCACCTATGTGGAATCAGTTAACCGACCAAATATCTATTTACACACGGAGCACTTTACACAACGCCAAGACAAAAAAGAACGGTTAGCCAGTTTAATTACGACTTTAAAAGGACCAGGATTAGTGTATTTTTCAAGTCGGAAGCAAGCAACGGCGATGGCGCGTGAGTTACAACGTGAGACGGGTAAACGGATTGCTGCATATCATGGTGGTTTGGAGAGTACGGAACGATTCCGAATTCAACAACAGTTTATGTTAGGCCAGCTAGATGTTATTATGGCGACTTCAGCATTTGGTATGGGGATTGATAAAGATAATATTCGCTATGTCATTCATTATCATATGAGTAGTGACATTCCGAATTATCTCCAGGAATTTGGCCGGGCAGGTCGAAATGGGGACACCGCGGTGGCGATTTTGTTGTTTGCACCGGGGGATGAACAATTACACTATGGATTAATTGATCAAACGATTCCTGAAAAACAAGCAATTCAAGCGTTTTATGAAACAGGACGAATTAAATCACCTGAACAACAACGCTTACTCGCATATTATCAACAGGCGGGCTACTCAGAGATAGATGTGAAAAACATCATGGCAGAGAGACGCGAAAAAAGGTATGCTGATTTAGACAAAATGCGCCAGTATGCCAATGCCAACGGGCGATTACGCGAGCAAATTTTAATGTTCTTTAGTGAATCGATACAGGAAGAACAAAAAGCATTTGAATCTGTGGGACAACGTAAATGGCACCCCGAAGAATTGGGCTTAGTTGGGGAAACGGTGCCTGAAACGACAACTGAATTACTAGATTGGCAGCAACAGCTACAGAAAATGTTTAAGAAAAGGTAAACACGTTACTTTTTGAAAATATGCGGTATATAAGTGTTTGCGCCAAATGTTGCGTTGAATGATCCATGAAGTTAGTTAAAATTTTATATGTTTGTTAAGGATTTATAATTATTAGTGTTTATTGTGCTCTGAACATGTATGCTAATTCTATGAAGAGACACAGTAGGAGGAACGACAACATGTCTGAGAACGAAGAAAAAGTGCAAAAAGACTCAACAGAGCCATGGGAAAATGGTTTTTCAGGAAGCAAAGCTGAACCAACATCTCGTGTTGCACATCGCCGTAAGACACAACAAGTCCGTGTCATTATCGGGGTGTTGATTGCGGCTGTTGTTGCATTATCAATGGTGCCAGTAATTGGATACCTACAAACATTGAATCAACCAAGTAGCCAAGAACAAGCTTGGTCAAAGACAATGACATCAGAAACAAAGGTTACAAGTTTCTCAAGTGATGCTGCAAAGGCACGCGAGAAAGAAGAATCACAAAAGAAGGCTGATGCAGAAGCTGCGGCAAAGAAACAAGCTGAAGCTGACAAGGCTGCGAGTGAAAAAGCAGCTAAGGAAGCAGAAAAAAAGGCAACTGAATCTAAGCCTAAGGAATCATCAAAGCCAGATGACAAGGACCAAAAGACGGTCGCTGTTGAAGCTGGTCAAGGGGCATACCGTGTGGCAACAAATGCTGGTATTTCAGTAGATGAATTGCGTACATTGAACCCTGGCGTTAACATCGATCAACTTTCAGCTGGTCAAATGTTGCGTGTAAAGTAAAAAATAATAAAAGGCAATTACTTACCTGATTTTTAGGTAAGTAACAAGCCTTTTTTTTATTGTTCATTTAGCGTAAAATAAAAACTATTAACGAAGTAGAGGGATAGTGAATGATGAAGTTAATTCAAATTGCGATTGATGGACCAGCATCAGCTGGAAAGTCAACGATTGCTAAGATTTTAGCCAGTGATTTAGACTATGTTTACGTCGATACTGGTGCAATGTACAGAACTGTCACATTAGCTGCGTTACGTGCGGATATTGATCCAAACGATGAAGAGGCTGTCGTTGCCTTGTTGCCAACAATCGATATTCGATTTGCACCAGGTGAAGACGGACAACTTGTCTTTTTGAACGATGTTGAAGTGACGAATGATATTCGTTCTTCAGAAGTTGTGAAGCATGTTTCTGCCGTTGCATCATATGCAGCAGTACGTACAGCAATGACTGAAAAGCAACGTGATATTACAACAACAAACAGTGTTGTGATGGACGGGCGTGACGTTGGAACAACAGTGTTGCCCAATGCAGAAGTGAAAATCTTCTTGATTGCCTCAGTCCAAGAACGTGCAGAACGTCGTTATCGCGAGAACCAATTAAAGGGGATTGCAGACGAGGAATCATTGGAAGAAATCGCAGCAGCAATTGAACGTCGTGATTACTTAGATTCACATCGCGAAATTTCACCACTTCGCAAGGCAGATGATGCCGTTGAAGTGGACACAACCGGATTAACGATTGCAGAAGTCGTTGATTCTGTTAAAAAAATTATGGCAACAAAAATTAATTAAAAAAACATGTCGGCTCGACGCATTTAGGGCTAGTAATTAAATATTGTATCTAGTATAATTATTGCTAGAGTCGTGTGACCAGGAGGATATATTGTAATGAACGAAGAAAACAATGAGCTATTGGCAGCTCTTGACAGCGTAGCCGAAGTTAAAGTTGGTGATGTAGTTAAGGGTGAAGTCTTGGCAATTGATGATAACCGTCAAGTTATCGTAGGTATTGAAGGAGCCGGTGTTGAAGGAGTAATCCCAATGCGCGAACTTACTTCAGACCGTGATGCTGATGTGAACGATCTTGTCAAGGTCGGAGACGTTATTGATTTGGTAGTTGTATCAACTATCGGATCTGACAAGGAAGGTGGATCATACCTACTTTCAAAGCGTCGCCTTGAAGCTCGTCGTGCTTGGGAAGAAATCGCAAGCAAGTTTAACGCAGGTGACATCGTAGAAGCGCCTGTTACCCAAGTTGTTAAGGGTGGATTGGTTGTAGACGTTGCTGGAGTACGTGGATTCGTACCTGCATCAATGATCGAAAACCGCTTTGTGCAAGATTTGAACCAATACAAGGGTCAAACTATCCGTGCAAAGATTATCGAAATCGATCCTACTGAAAGCCGTTTGATTTTGTCACGTCGCGATGTTTTGAACGAAGAACGTTCAGAAGCATTGTCACGCATCTTCAACGAATTGGCTGAAGGTGATGTTGTTGAAGGTAAGGTTGCTCGTATGACTAACTTTGGTGCCTTCATCGACCTTGGTGGTGTAGATGGTTTGGTACACGTATCTGAAATCTCACACGATCGCGTTTCACAACCTTCTGACGTATTGGCAGTTGGTGATGATGTTAAGGTTAAGATCTTGGGATTGGATCCTGAAAAGGAACGTATCTCATTGTCAATCAAGGCAACACAACCAGGACCATGGGAAGCTGCGGCTGAAAATGCTCCTGAAGGAACTGTTCTTGAAGGAACTGTTAAGCGTGTTGTTGACTTCGGTGCCTTTGTGGAAGTATTCCCAGGTGTTGAAGGACTTGTTCACGTTTCACAAATTGCTCACAAGCACGTGAACAACCCAGCTGACGTATTGACTGCTGGTGACAAGGTTAACGTTAAGGTTCTTGAAGTGAACCCTGACAAGCAACGTTTGTCATTGTCAATCAAGGCTTTGGAAGAAGCGCCTGAACGCGAAGAAAACGCCTCATCATCAAACAACAACAATGGTGGTGACCGTCCTCGTCGTCAACGTCGTCCTCGCCAAGAAGCAGCTCCAAAGAACTACTCAACTTCTGAAGAAGAGGGTTCAGCTACTTTGGGTGACGCCTTTGGTGACATCTTCAAGGATTTCAACTAATTAATTAGTTAAAATTACTAACAATTAAGCGTATGTTAGGGACTCCTGACATACGCTTAATTTTTTTATCTTTAAAGATAACTGAAGTGTTATACTAAAGATATCTTTATTTTACGAAAAAAAGGAGGAAGTGAGATGGCATTACCAGTTATGGCGATCGTTGGTCGCCCAAACGTTGGAAAGTCTACTATCTTCAACTCTATTGCAGGTGATCGTATTTCTATCGTGGAGGATACTCCTGGTATTACGCGTGACCGTATTTACACACGTGCAGAATGGTTGACACAAGAATTCCGTTTGATTGATACAGGTGGAATTGACATTGATGACGAACCATTTATGTCACAAATTACACATCAAGCTGAAATCGCGATTGACGAAGCTGATGTTATTGTCTTTGTTGTTTCTGCTAAGGAAGGTATGACAGAAGCTGATGAACGTGTTGCAAAGATTTTGTACCGTTCAAAGAAGCCTGTTGTATTGGCTGTAAACAAGGTCGACAACGTTGAAATGCGTGCAGAAATCTATGATTTCTACGCACTTGGCTTTGGAGAACCATTCCCAATTTCTGGTACACACCGTACTGGAATGGGAGACTTGTTGGATCAAGTTGTCTCAGAATTCCCTGAAACAGATGGAATTACTGACGATGATAAGATTCGTTTCTCATTGATTGGACGTCCAAACGTTGGAAAGTCTTCAATTGTTAATGCTTTGTTAGGTGAAGAACGTGTTATTGTTTCAGATGTTGCTGGAACAACACGTGATGCCGTTGACACAAAGTTTACAACACCTGAAGGTGATGAATTCGTGATGGTCGACACGGCCGGAATTCGTAAGCGTGGTAAGGTCTACGAAACAACAGAAAAGTACTCAGTTATGCGTGCGATGCGTGCGATTGATGACTCAAACGTTGTTTTGATGGTCTTGAACGCTGAAGAAGGTATCCGTGATCAAGATAAGCACGTTGCCGGTTATGCTCACGAAGCTGGACGAGCAATCGTTATCGTCGTGAACAAGTGGGATACGCTTGAAAAAGATAATCACACAATGAAGGAATTTGAACAAACTATCCGTAGTGAATTCCAATACCTATCATACGCACCAATCATTTTCGTATCAGCGAAAACAAAGCAACGTTTGGACAAGTTGCCAGAATTGATTAAGCAAGTGGATGAAAACCACAAGCGTCGTATTCAATCTGCAACATTGAACGAAGTTGTGATGGATGCTTTGGCGTTGAACCCAACACCAAGTGTCAATGGAAAGCGTCTACGTGTTTACTATGCAACACAAGTGGCTATTCAACCACCAACATTCGTTGTATTTGTGAACGAACCAGAATTGATGCACTTCTCATATGAACGTTTCCTTGAAAATCAAATTCGTAAGTCATTTGACTTTACAGGAACACCAATTCACTTGATTAAGCGTGCACGTAAGTAATAATTAGCCCGGATTTTTTTAAAATCTGGGCTTTTTTATTGCAAAATTTTCAGATGGGATGGTATAACGATTTAAAATATACTTATCATATAAAAGTTATACATAAAACGAATGTTTACGTCGAGTGAAGACTCTGTTTTTATGCAATGAAAACGATAACAAAAAGGTTTAGATTCTCTTAAAACGTTGATATATCAATGTTTTTTAGCTTTTTTTGTTGTTTATATGGATATAGTATGTTATTCTGAGTATCGAAATAGAAAAGTTATGAACACCTATTTCAACATTTAATTGGGAGTTCCAATTTGCTATCAAACAGGAGGAAAATTTGATATGGCTAACAAGCAAGAATTGGTAAATGATGTTGCAACTGCAACTGGTTTGACTAAGAAGGACGCTGCTTCAGCAGTAGACGCTGTTTTCTCATCTATCCAAGATTCATTGGCTAAGGGAGAAAAGGTTCAATTGATCGGATTCGGAAACTTCGAAGTGCGTTCACGTGCGGCTCGTAAGGGACGTAACCCACAAACTAAGGAAGAAATCGAAATCCCAGCATCAAAGGTACCTGCATTCAAGCCTGGTAAGGCTCTTAAGGATGCCGTTAAGTAATCAAACCGCTATAGACTGCAGTTTATAGGCGTTTGGGGACGTTTAGTATATGAATAGAGACATTTTGTTTCTAATATGACTAAACATCAAGAAAAGAGTTAGCTCATTGAGCTAGCTCTTTTTTTCTTTGTATTTTTATATTCTGAGACGCGTATTTAGGCAAAAAAGGTATGTTTTGCGAACAGAAGGACAAAACGAGTACACATATGAAAAAAACGAACTTTGTTGTCCTGAATAAAATATGTTAGGGTATAAAGATATGGCTTATTAAATGCCAATACATAAGCGTTTAATTCTTTCAGTTTGAAAACTAAAGATAGAAAGGAGCGCATCATGACACAACGTCTTGTAACAATTGCGGGTTCCGACTCGTTAGCTGGTGGCGGGATTCAAGCCGACTTAGCGACCTTTACAGAATATGGTTATCAAGGAGTGAGTGTTTTAACGAGCATTGTAACTGTTTTAGGAGATGACTTTAATATTTACCCCGTTGACCAGAGCGTACTTGCAGAACAACTCACGTCAGTGTTTAGTTTAGCCGACATTGCGGGTGTGAAAACTGGGTTGATTCCAAATCAAGAACATTTTGAAATGATTACAGATTATCTAAACACACATGTGTTGGGTAAAATGCCAATTATTGTCGATCCAGTTATGGTAGTCAAAGAAAGTGATGCTTGGGATATTAGTGAAATTATCACATTATTTAAGACACGTTTACTACCATTAGCCACCGTTATTACACCGAATTTATCAGAAGCTGAATTGTTAGTTGGCTATGAGATACAGACCACTGCAGACATGGAAAAAGCGGCACAAGAACTTTATGATATGGGACCGGAAATGGTCGTGATTAAAGGTGGTGCGCGATTATCTGGTCAATCAGCGATCGATATTGTGTTTGATGGTCACGAATGGATGATGCTTGAAAATCAAAAGCTTGAAACTGAATTTAACAATGGTGCTGGTTGTACATTTTCAGCAGCGATTACGTCAAATCTATCACAACATAAACAAGTGTTTGATAGCGTTGCAGATGCAAAAGATTTTGTTTATAAAGGGATTACTTATGGTGTTCGCTTAGATGCGCAACAAAACTTAGGTAATGTTTGGCAATCTGCGCGACGCATTAAAGGAGACGAGCATGAAAATTAAGCAATTAACTTTATTGAGCATGTTTATCGCTTTGAATGTGGCATTAAGTGTTGTCGTGAAAGTACCAACACCAACTGGATTCATTTCATTAGTTGAAGTTGGTATTTTTGTGGCGGCATGGCGTTTTGGTCGCACGAGTGGGATGCTGGTTGGTGGACTAACAGGACTATTGTTAGATTTACTAGCTGGATATCCACAATGGATGATTTTTTCGCTCTTGATTCATGGGGCAGAAGGATGGTTGATTGATGTTAAGGAGGGGCGATTCAAGCGTCTCTGGTCACTACTTATTGCGTTAATTGTTGTCGTAGGTGGTTATTGGCTTGCGGGTGGTCTAATGCTTTGGTTGATTGGTGGCATGAATATGTCATTGTTGTCGGCATTAGTCGCTGCGTTGGCTGAAATACCCCTAAATATGACACAAGTACTAGTCGGTTGGCTAGTTGCACAAATACTTATTCGAATTCTCGAAAAACAGGAAAATAAATAATTATGATTAAAACAAAATATTCTAAAATTACATTAGCATTGGTGCTAAGTGTAGTTTTGTTGGGAAGCATTATGCGAGCGCCTATTACAGCGTTACCAATGATGCTGGATCCAATTGCTGATTCATTACAAACAAATCCGGCAACGTTGAGTGTGTTAACAACAATTCCGTTGTTGATGTTTATGACCATTTCAACATTGGCCGCGAAGACAATGAACCATTTGGGCATTAAGCGTGCGATGACATTGGCCATTACATTGGTCGTCATCGGAGCTGCGTTTAGAACATTTGCGAATATGCCTGCTATGTTGGCGGGGACGGTATTGATGGGGGCAGGGATTGCGTACCTTAACGTCTTCATGCCATCGTTTGTGGTCGCTTTCTTCCCAAATAAAATTGGTGTGTATACATCTATCTATTCTTTGACCATTATGATTGGTGTTGCGGTATTCAATTTGATTACCGTTCCAATTATGAAAGCCTTTGGTTGGCAATCAGTGATGTATGTTATTCTTGGACTAACGGTCTTGGCGTTGTCTGTTTGGTTGTTTGCGAAAAGCCATGCAGAACCTAAAATTGATACTAAAGCGAAAACAAAAGAACCAACAGCGCCAAAGGAAAAGTTACATTTATACGGTAATCCACGTGCATGGGCTTTGATGTTGACCTTTGGAACACAATCATTAATCAACTATACAGTGGTCGCTTGGATGCCAGCGCTGATGGCGCATGAAGGTGTTGCAGATCACAATGTGGGGTGGATTATGGCCGTATATTCTTTGATCGGAATGCCATTATCAATTTTAGTACCTAATATTTTGGTGCGTTTGACACGCCGTAAGGTAGAATGGATGATTTTGGTTAGTGGTATTTTCGGACTAATTTCAGCCTACATGATGTTTAACCACCAAACGAGTGATATTTGGTACTGGGTTGTACAACTCCTATTGATGGGATATGTGACAGGATTCTTCTTCCTGTATGTGATGACTATGTTTGCACAAAAGACAGAAAACCACATGCAAACAGCAGCGTTAGCTGGAATGGCACAAGCTGGAGGATATTTGTTAGCGTCAACGGGGCCGATTGCTTACGGAATTGCGTTCTCAAATAATCCAGAAGGTGTCTTACAAAGTTGGGTTTACTTGGGGTTGATGGTCATGCTTTTGGTAGCGGGACTATATACAGCCAGTTATAAAAAAGTCTTTTCATAAAAAGTGAGGTAATGTGATGACACGACGAGTTGGTATTATTGGAATGGGAAATGTTGGTTGTGCAGTCGCACATGGGATGATTGCACAAAATTTGGCGGATGAATATGTGTTCTTGAACCGTACTGAAGCGAAAGCAACAGCTAATAAAATTGATTTTGAAGATGCCATGGCAAATGACACAACGAACGCAAAAATTATTGCAAATGATTGGTCAGCGCTAGGGGAAGCAGATGTATTGATCTCAACCTTGGGTGACATTGGGCTGCAAAAGAATAGTCATGGTGACCGTTTCATTGAATTAGCGTTTACAAGCGAAATGGTGCGCAGTGTGAGTCAACAAATTAAGGCATCTGGTTTCAATGGTGTGTTAATTGTCATGTCTAATCCGTTAGACGTCATTACAACGCTGTACCAAAAGGAAACAGGCTTGCCTGCTAACCAAGTAGTTGGAACAGGAACATTGCTTGATACAGCACGTATGCAACGTGTGCTTGCTGATAAACTAGATATTCACCCTCGTTCAATCAGTGGATATAGTCTAGGTGAACATGGACAAACACAATTTGTCGCCTGGTCGACTGTTAAGGCATTGGGGTTACCAATGACTGAATTAGCACAAGAACGTGGTTTGGATCTAACAGAAATTGCTACATCAGCGGTTACTGGGGCGCAAGCAATCATGAAGGGAAAAGGCTTCACTAGTTATGGTGTTGCCACAGCCGGTATTCGTATTGCAAAAGCTATTCTAGATAACACAAATGAAGAAATCGTCTTGTCTCATTTGCGTGATGGTGAAGAAGTCTACTATTCATACCCAGCGATTGTTGGGGAACGTGGTATCGTTAAGAGTTGTGACTTGTTACTAACTGAAGAAGAAACACAAGCACTACATGCTTCACGTGATTTTATTGCGACGAAGTATCATGAAGTTTTGGAAGCTAACTAATGATTGATTTTAAAAGACACTGTCGCTGGCAGTGTCTTTTTGTATGTCAAAAAATGTGGTTATACCCCTCGCTCGTCTGAGGGGTGAAGCGTATCAGTAGGACACTTTCTTCAAAAGGTGGATGTAAAACGGTATAATACAGATATAGATGTGGGGAATCTCTACGAGGTGATATGGCGTGTCAAAAAAAACGACATGTAAATAGATTCGAAGAGAACTAGAATCGGTACAAATAAGGAGAAAAATATGTTTCAATACTATGTAGATTTTTGGCGTGGCTATGTTGACTTTAGTGGTAAGGCAACACGATCACAATTTTGGTATGCAATGGCCATTAATACGTTAATTGGGTTACTGATGAGTTTAGCAATGTTGTTGACTTGGGTGATTGGTATTTCATTTACTGAATCCCCTGAAGCAATGTTTGGCTTGATGGTTATCACAATGATCTTATATGGACTCGCTTCATGGGCGTTTACCGTGGCGATTTTATTACCTAGTTTGTCTATCACAGTGCGACGTTTACGTGATGCAGGTTATCCATGGGGATTAATTTTCTTGAATTTTGTACCTTTTGTTGGGTCATTAATCTTGTTAATCTTTATGTGCTTGCCAACCAATACAGACGATATGGATATGTCAGAAGATTTAAGTAACAACGCAGCGAATCATGTGGAAGTCATCGAATTGTTGCCAACGCAAACAGACGTTAAAGTTGTAGCGGATACAGAAAAGGAGATTTAACATGCCAAGAGAAAAAAATACGTGGTTAGGTTTTGTTGGAATGGGTATCGCATTCTTCGGGATGATTGCTGTTATGATTCCTAGTGGAATATGGGCATTAAATCTTGTCGGGTATGTCCTTTTGACGGCTGGGGTAGCGATGTCAGCTATTGGCATGATTATTAATCGTAAAAATAACCATGTCGTTGCGTTGATTGCAACCTTATTAACTGTTTTGATGTTTAATGGTGCGGTAATGGCGCAATTTGCATTCGAAGGCGTTCGTATGGGCGTACTTGAATCAGGATTAGACGAAGAGCCGTATGAGGATGAAGACGTTGATGTCGATGTTGTTGGGATGAACAAAGCAGTAACCTCTGATGATATTGCTTTTGAGGCAGTGAGCTTTAAGCAACAAAAAGATCATTATCGAACAATCGAGATTACACTGACAAATACTGGTAAAGATGCCGCTGAATACTCAGTGGACAATTTGATGATTGCCGAAAAGTACGATGGTGAATGGTTGTTTGTGGATGCTTTGAACCGTAAAACAAGTATGTCAGCGGTAGAAGACAAGCACTTTAAATTCTTGGAAGACGGTATTTTGAATCCAGGTGAAACAATTAAAAAGACGTTAGTGTATGAATCAGACAACAACCAAGATTATTTGTTGGTTCCAATGGATGGAACTGACGTGGCAGCTATTAAGTTAAAGCATTAAAAATAATCATATTGACCACATCAAGTGGCGATAAAGTCGGCGTGAGGGAAATATAAAAGGACCAACAAATGGATTGTTGGTCCTTTTTAATTTGATATTGCGAATTAATTGTACCAACCGTAAGGAATGTCTTTAATCAATTGATCAATGGCATATTGATGCTGCGGGTTGTACATTGTAGGTTGGCTTGCTAGGGGCACGAATTGTAGACTTGTCGTCTCATCACCGTCTGCTTGTAAAGAACCACCTGTTTGTGTGACCTCGAATAAAGTCATTGGGATTTGGGCTTTATCCCCATTTGGAAAAGTGTGGTGAAAATTAGTATCTAGCCCAATAAGTGACGCAATTTCTACATCCAAACCAGTTTCTTCTTTAAATTCACGAATTAAAGAAGTCATGGCACTTTCATGAAGATTTTGCATACCGCCAACAAGACTCCAACCGATTTCACCATCACCACGTTGTTCTAACAGAACCTTTGTACGCGTTTCATCAAATAACACTCCCGCAACACCCGGCATGATGATTTCGTCATGTCCAATTTTTGCACGTAAATCTTTAAAATATGCTTCCATTACCATAATGATTCTTCCTCCGTCCTTGTATTATATCACGAGGATGTCGGGTCGCTTAGCTACTGAATGAGGGGAGCTTGATGTCATTAAGTATAGTCGATACGAGGGCAGATTATTTGGAATTTGATGAATCTGTTAAGTAAGCGCTTGGAAAGTTAGCCAAGACACTAAGACTCGTCTATAATAGAACATACTTATTATTAAAGGGGGCAAAAAAATGTCAACTAAAGGAACACTTAAATCAAACGATTTCTCACGTGGAGCGGCACAAAAAGGGCAAGTGACACGTGAACAAAAGCAAGCGCAACGCGCTGCATTATTAGCACAAGCGCGCCAAAAGGCAAGCGCAGATAAGGAGCAATAAATGGCATCTTTTGGAGAACGCATGTTAAATGAATTGGCCTTGGGCCAAGTAGATGAAGCAAAGAAGTCATTTGCATCAGCCTTACGACATGATGACGATGATACAATCTATTCATTAGCCGAAGAATTATACGCATTGGGGATGAGTAATCAAGCCAAGCGTGCTTACGAAAAGCTACTAGAACGTTATCCAGATGAAGACCAATTACGTACAGCATTAGCTGATATTGCGATTGATGAAGATGATACGGATGCAGCGATGGGGTATTTGGCCGATATTAAGCCAACATCAAATGCATACTTGGAATCTCTACTTGTTTTGGCTGACCTATATCAATCAGAAGGTTTGTATGAACCTGCTGAAGCTAAGTTGTTGGAAGCGCACAATTTGGCACCAGAAGAAGCGGTCATTGGCTTCGCGTTAGCAGAATACTACTTTGCTTCTGCGAAGTACCAAGAAGCTATTCCTTACTACCGTGAACTATTGAAGGCTGGGGATCGTTATTTCTCTGGGACTGACGTTGCGTCACGTATTGGGGTTGCCTATGCCTTAGTTGGAGATGTAACTAACGCGTTAGCATACCTAGAACAAATCAAGACAACTGAATTGACACCAGACGTACGTTTCCAATTAGGAATGTTATATGCGGCGGACGAAGAAACACATCAAAAGGCCATCGATACATTTGAAGAATTGATGGAAATTGATGCAAGTTATGCCACATTGTACGAACCATTGGGAAACTTGTATGAACATGCCCAACAAGACGAAGATGCATTACGTACTTACCAAGCTGGACTAGCAGTTGATCAATTTAATACAAAATTGGTTGAACGTGCAGCGATTTTGAGCGAACGTTTGGGTTCAAGCGAACAAGCAGAACAACTATACAAAGAAGGATTGCGTAATAATCCTGGTGATCCAACTTTGGTCTTGGATTATTCTGATTGGTTGGTTTTGCAAAACAAGTATGCGGAAAACATTGCCTTGTTGAATGATTATTTGGCAGATGATGAAGCAGATATTGACCCTGTGATTTACCGTAATCTAGCGCAAAGTTACACCGCTTTGGAAGATTACGAAATGGCCACACAATATTGGCAAGCCGCGGTGCCGTTGTTTATTGATGACGCTAACTTCTTACGTGAAGCATTCTTCTACTTCCGTGAAAATGGAAACCAAGAATTAGCCCTAGAAACTTTGACACGTTATGTCGAACTCGTGCCAACGGACTTAGAAATGAGTGAAACATTGGCTGCTTTAGCTGATACAGATTATTAGAAACGACCATAAAAAGCATTTATCAGTGATGGTGAATGCTTTTTGTGTATCTCATGTTAAAAAACCTCTGAATATCGTGTAACTTATCCAGCGAGTCAGCTGATGTGTGCTAAACTAGAAGATAATATTTATAAAGAAAAAGAGACGAATTTATGGACGCATTGCATTTATCAAAGAGATTACAAGTTGTCGCAGATTACGTACCCGCTAACGCCCGTTTAGCTGATATTGGTTCTGATCATGCATACTTGCCAGCCAATCTATTATTAGCTGACAAAATCAGTTTTGGGATTGCAGGTGAAGTTGCGAAGGGGCCATTAGAAAATGCGCGTCAAGAAGTGATGCGTCATCGTTTGAGTGACCGCTTAGAAGCGCGTTTAGCTGATGGCTTAGCAGCGGTAACACCAGAAGATAATATTGATACTGTTGTGGTAGCTGGAATGGGGGGACGCTTAATTAGCCAAATCCTTGAAGCTGGTCACCAAAATGGTGAACAATATGATCATTTGATTTTACAACCAAATATTGATGTTTACGTTGTTCGTGAATGGTTAGAAACACATGGTTACCAAATTGAAGCAGAAACAATGTTGCTTGATGAAGGTCATTATTATGAAATTGTGGTCGCTGTCCCAGGTGAACAAAGCCTAACCAGTCAAGAACGTCATTATGGACCGTTTAACATTGCGGCTAACGATGATGTTTGGCGTGCCAAGTGGCAACGTGAAGCAGATCGTATTGGTGATGTGATGGCACAATTAGTTGCAGTTGAAAAAACAGACACGCCCGCGTATCAAAAATATGCCGCTCAAAAAGCGGAAATTGAAGAGGTACTTGCCCATGCAGGCCAATGAGTTAATTCAAAAAATTGAAGAACATGCACCGAAGCACTTAGCTTGGGAACGTGATGCAATTGGCATTCAAATTGGGGATGGTACCCAAGAGATTCATCGTGTCATGACAACTTTGGATGTTTTACCAGAGGTTGTTGAAGAAGCGATTGCCAAAGGTGTGGACTTTATTTTTGCACATCATCCAGTCATGTTTCGCCCAGCCAAGAATTTAGATCTTAGTGATCCGCAAAATCAAATGTATGCGAAGTTAATTAAACACGATATTGTGGTTTATGCGGCACATACTAATTTGGACGCTGCAAAAGATGGCTTGAATGATTGGTTGGCGGATGCCTTTACAATTAAAAACGTGAAGCCGTTATTGGCTAATCCGGATGGGGAAACTGGATTGGGGCGCATTGGAACACTAGCTGAACCCATGACAGTTGCCAACTATGCTGCATTCATTCGTGATGTGTGTGGCGTCGAAAAAGTGCGTGTGATTGCCAATGATACTGATCGTTTGATTAAAACTGTTGCCGTCTTGGGCGGGGATGGTGGTAAAGAATATGCCGTCGCGCAAGCACAAGGGGCGGATGCCTATGTCACAGCAGATATCTATTACCATGTTGGACACAGTATCTTAATGGATGATTTTGTGGTCATTGACCCAGACCATCACATGGAAGCTTTAGCAACAAAAGAGATGGCTAAGTTAGTCCAAACTTGGCAATCTCAATATAACTGGGAATTGGATAATATATTTGTCTCAACGGTGAATACAGATCCATATCAATATATTTAAAGAGGAAGAGGTAATCAATATGAGTGAACTAGAACAAATTAACGCAGTATATCCTAACTTGGTAGAACGTTTTGTACGTTACGTGAAGATTGATACACGCTCTGATGAAACATCAACAACAACACCATCTGATCCAAAGGAAGTGGCTTTCTTAGCTGACTTGGCTGTGGAATTAGAAGAAATGGGTCTTGAAAATGTTCGTACAATGTCAGACGGTTATGTCTTTGCGGAACTAAGTTCAAATATTGAAGCAGATGTACCAACAATTGGGTTTATTGCCCACGTTGACACAGCTGACTTTAACTCAGTGAATGTACAACCACAATTTGTTGAAAACTATGATGGGGCATCAGACATTAAGTTGAATGATGAATTTACATTGTCACCAAAGGACTTCCCAAGTCTAAAGAAGTATGACGGACATACTTTGATTACAACTGATGGAACAACTTTGCTAGGGGCTGACGATAAGGCTGGGGTAGCTGAAATTTTGGCTGCGGCAGATTACTTTGTGGCCCACCCAGAATTCAAGCATGGACCATTGCGCTTTGCCTTTGGACCTGATGAAGAAATCGGTATGGGAGCGAACAACTTCCACGTTGCTGAATTTGGGGCAGAATTTGCGTACACATTGGATGGTGGACCACTTGGCGAACTAGAATGGCAAACATTCTCAGCTGCTGGTGCGGACATCAAGATTATGGGACGTAATGTTCACCCTGGAACTGCAAAGGATACAATGGTGAATGCCTTACAAGTTGGAATGGATCTGCATGCCGCATTGCCAGCGCATGATCGTCCAGAACATACTGAAGGAACAGAAGGATTCTTCCACTTGCTAGCAATGGATGGCACACCAGAAGAAGCAACAATGACTTACATTATTCGTGATCACGATCGCGAAAAGTTTGAAGGTCGTAAGGCAATGATGCAAAAGATTGTTGATGACATGAATGCTGCATTTGGTGAAGACCGTATTCAATTGAACATGGTTGACCAATACTACAACATGGGTGAAATCCTAAAGGATAACATGATTTCTGTTAACTTGGCCGAAGCAGCTATGAACGAATTGGGTATTACACCAATTATCGAACCTGTTCGTGGTGGAACTGATGGATCAAAGATTACATTCCTTGGTTTGCCAACACCAAATGTGTTTGCTGGAGCTGAAAACATGCACGGTCGCTTTGAATACGTTTCAACACGTACAATGAAGCAAGCCGTAGACACTGTTTTGAAGATTGTAGAATTAAACGCAACAAAGTAATCATCTAAAAAGGTACTGTCTTGTTTGTAGCAAGACGGTACCTTTTTTCTGTTTATGATGATAAATGCACATCAATATTTTGGAAATAAATGTGGTGCTAGCCGTGTATTGCGCGAAAAAACATTCGGACAAAAGTGACTTTGTGAAATTATGCGAAAGGGTTCACATTATAGACGGATAAACGTTTTTTCAAATAAAATTTGGAAGAAATTCAACAAAACTCACAAGTGGATAGTGAAGTGTGCTAAAATAAAACCTGATAAAATTAACTTAAAGTCAGAAGGGGATTTAACCATGCCAAAAACTTTATCAATTAACGCCGGTTCTTCTTCATTGAAGTTCCAATTGTTGGAAATGCCTGAAGAAACAGTCATTGCTAAGGGACAAGTTGAACGTATCGGTCTAGAAGACGGTGTGTTCTCAATGAAGTTCAATGGTGAAAAGTTCGAAATCGTTAAGGATTTTGAAAACCACCGTTCAGCTATTGAAACAATGCTTGAACAATTCCAAGAACAAAACGTTATTGCAGACGCTAGCGAAATCACTGGTGTTGGACACCGTGTCGTTGCTGGTGGAGAATGGTTTAACCAATCAGTTGTTGTTGATGACGAAGTGCTAAACAAGATCGAACGTCTTGCAGCCTACGCACCATTGCACAACCCAGCTAACGCTGAAGGTATCAAGGTATTCCGCGAATTGCTTCCAGAAGCAATCTCAGTTGCCGTATTTGACACAGCCTTCCACCAAACTATGCCTCGTGAAAACTACTTGTATGCATTGCCATACGAATACTACACGAAGTATGGGGCACGTAAGTACGGATTCCACGGAACATCACACCGTTACGTTGCAGAACGTACAGCCGATGTTTTGGGAAAGCCATTGGCTGACCTTAAGTTGATCACTTTGCACTTGGGTGCTGGTGCTTCAGTTACAGCCATTAAGGATGGAAAGTCATTCGACACTTCAATGGGATTCACTCCATTGGCCGGTGTAACTATGGCTACTCGTTCAGGTGACGTAGATCCTTCATTGATCTACTACATCCAAGAACGTGAAGGTTTGACAAACGAAGAAATGTTGTACGTTTTGAACAACAAGTCTGGTTTGTTGGGTGTATCTACTTTGTCATCAGACATGCGTGACTTGGAACAAGTCGAAGATACTAACGAACACGCAAAGTTGGCTTTGAACATGTTCATCGACAACGTTGTTAAGTACATCGGACAATACGTTGTTGCGATGGGTGGAGTTGATGCCATCACATTTACTGCTGGTATCGGTGAAAACGCTGCTAACGTCCGTGAAGACATTATCAACCGTTTGAACTTCATGGGTATCAAGATTGACACAGAAGCGAACAACGTTCGTGGTGTTGAACGTGTGATCTCAACTGAAGACTCAGCTGCTTCAGTATTGTTGATCCCAACAAACGAAGAACTTGAAATCGCTCGCGACGTTGAACGTCTAAAGGGATAATCACTCTAAAGTCTGCCTCGGCAGGCTTTTTTGTTTGCCGAATAAAATATTTTTTGTCTTTTTTAAGTTATTCTTGCTACAATATCTGTATAGAAAAGAGACGGAGGATGTACAATGTCAGTATTATTGGTTATCATTTTGATCTTTCTTGCCATTGGCTTGTACGTACGTTACAAGGCCCGCACAATGATGGCGAGATTACGTGAACAAATTACTGTCTATGGACCTGATGGTATGCCACAAGGGCGTACGAAGGTAAATAACAAGAATGTTTTCGATGGACAATTTGAAGAAGTCAAAACAACAACACGTGATTAATCAACTTATCAAAAAGCACCACCTCAGTGTGAAGTGGTGCTTTTTATTATGTACATGATGATAAGATATCCTATAATAGAAAATATGATTAACGTGAGTTAGGGGAATAATATGCAAGAATGGTGGCAAAAGAAAATAAGTCTGTTTGCAGGACTCGGTGGTGCATTTATCCTGATACAACAAAGTGTATTAGCTGGTGTTATGTGGCCATTATATGATGTGTTACGCGATCCATTAGCGATGTTAACAGCAAATGATGCACCGTTTAGAGGTGTCTTTATTGGGCTTCAACTAATCGCAATCCTGTTGATTTTGATTAGTTTACTAGCCATTCATCAACAATATCGTATGCGTCGTAAGGAAACGTTAGAAAAGGCCATTAAAGGCGTCGCTATGGCGTTGATTATCTATTTTGGTGTAAGTATGGCTGTGCCACAAGAAATGGCTACAATCGCACTAGAAACAGGTTTAACGGTTACACATGTTGTAAGTGCCATCAGTATCTTGATTGTCGGTGCAGCACTCTGGCAATTTAGCCAAGCAGCCTTTGCAGATGAACAAACAAGCTTAGGCAATGCAGTGCTATTATTAACGATTCTGTTCGTGTTATTCCATGTATTAGTATCATTTGTTACCTTAATTGGGTGGCCGTTACGTGGCTTCTTAGATGTACTAGCGTTGGACACATTAGCTGCTGCGTATGGGTTTATTTGTTGGTATTATGGCCGTAACACGGCGATTTAAACGCTTTGTGAAAAAAGATTGTTCTAAATGCTTGAAGTTTGTTTGAAATCCGTGTATAGTAAACATTTGTAATTTACTAGCTATTTGAAACGGCGCAAGCTTGGATTTGGCCTATGCAGCCGAATCTGTCGTTCAAGTAAGTAGTGGGGGGCACCTCACAAATAAATTCGAGGAGTTATTGTTAATGCGCATTAACATTTTGTTAGAGTCAGCTGAAACTGGCGAACGTATCTATCTAACTTCTAAGAACCGTCGTAACACACCAGACCGCTTGGAGCTTAAGAAGTATTCTCCAAAGTTGCGTCGTGTTACCGTGTTCAAGGAGGTTAAGTAATTATGGCTAAGAAGTCAAAGATCGCAAAAGAATTGAAGATCGAAGCAACTATCGAAAAGTACGCTGCAAAGCGTGCTGAATTGAAGGCTGCTGGAGATTACGTAGGACTTTCAAAGTTGCCACGTAACGCATCACCAGTTCGTGCACACAACCGCGACAAGATCGACGGACGTCCACACGCATACATGCGTCAATTTGGAATGTCTCGTTTGAACTTCCGTGACTTGGCACACAAGGGTCAAATCCCTGGTGTTAAGAAGGCTTCTTGGTAATCGGCAGATTATCATAAGTCTAAAGAAAGCATCCCGTTTATGGGGTGCTTTTTTTGTGTTTAGAAACCTAACAGTTCGCGCTAAGACCTTGAATAAACCCTGTAAACAGTTTAGTATTTAAGTATGCGAAATAGAGATATGAGTAAGATTAAGGCCCTTGAAGAGGCGGCCTATGACTTGGTACAAGCGCAAGGATTAAGTCAATTAAGCATTAATAAATTGGCTAAACGAGCAAATGTATCAGTTGCGACTGCCTATATTTACTATGAAAATAAAGCGGACTTGTTGGGAACTTTATATCAAAGCATTCGTGACACATTAATTCTTAATTTACCACTACCTAACGCAGCTTTACCGGTGCAAGAACAATTTGCACAAGTGATGCGTACGTATGCGGAAACATTTTTAGCACATCCAAAACAAGTCAACTTTATGACGGCTCTAAGCGCGAATCCAGAATATTTACCGGAAGCGATGCAAGGAGACGATAGTTTGTTGGGACCGGCTATGATGGCGGTGATTAAACAAGCTTATGAACAAAATAAGTTGCGAACAAAAAATGTGGATTTGATTGTAGCCCAAGCGCTACAACCACTTCAATGGTTACTCCAAACACGTGCACAACATAAAGCGACAGTACGGGTAGAAGAAGTAGATGCTTTGATTGAGATGGCGCAACGCGCAATTTTCGTCGATTAATAATTGAACTGACATCGTGTGCATAAATAGCACACCAACATTTGGAGGACATACAATGACAGAATTTAACTTTGACGTGCTTTACTTAGGAAGTGGACACGGAACATTTGATGGTGCGATTCCTTTGGCTGCAAGCGGTGTAAAGGTTGCCGTAGTTGAAGCCAACAAGGTTGGGGGAACTTGCCCTAACTGGGGATGTAATGCAAAGGTATTGTTGGAAGAAGCTGTAAAGATTCAACATGCGATCGAAAAGTCAAATGGTGTAATTGCTGGGGAAACAAAGATTGATTGGGCAAAGAACCAAGCACACAAGAATGATGTAATCGATGTTTTGCCAGGTGCCATTGAAGGTATGATGACAGGACAAGGGATTGAAATGATCTTTGGTCGTGGAGCATTGGTTGATGCACACACAGTTGAAGTTGAAGGAAAGACATATACAGCCGATAAGATTGTACTTGCCACTGGACTTCGTCCACACCGTTTGGACATCATCGGAACAGAATTGGCTCACGATTCACAAGACTTTTTGGCTTTGTCAGAAATGCCAGCTAAGATGACTGTTATTGGTGGTGGATACGTGGCGCTTGAAAGTGCCACAATGGCTATGGCTGCAGGTGCTGAAGTCACATTGATTCTACGTGGATCAGTTGCATTACGCTCATTCCCAGAAGCCTCTTCTGACCTTGTTTTGGCAGACTTGGCAGAACGTGGTGTTAAGGTAATGCGTGAAACTGAAGTAGCGTCATTGACTGAAACAGACGGCCAAATCACTGTTACAACAACAAATGGTGAAATCGTTACAGATTACGTCTTGGACGCAACTGGACGTGTACCGAACGTTGAAAACATTGGACTAGAAACAGTCGGGATTAAGGCATCAGCTGCCGGGATTGAAGTTAACGAATTCTTGCAAACAAGTGTTGAAAGCATCTACGCATCTGGAGACGTTATTGCTAAGTCACAACCTAAGTTGACACCAACAGCAATCTTCGAATCTGTCTACCTAATGCGTCGTTTCTCAGGACAATCAGATGCAGCGATTGATTACCCAACTATTGCAACAAACGTCTTTACAACACCACGTGTTGCTATGGCGGGAGTGACTGTACAAGAAGCTGAAGAACAACCAGAATTGTATACAATTGTTAAGCATGACGTTGCTGGAAACTGGTACCGTCAAGTGACTTTTGAAACACAAGGAACAACAACAATGATCTTCGATAAAGAAGGTAAGTTGGTTGGTATTTCTGATGTTTCAGATCGCGCTGAAGACATTGTAAACGCTGTCTTACCAGCGATTGAATTTGGATTCACACCAGAACAAATCAGCCGTTTGGTTGGTATTTTCCCATCAATCGCATTTGATGTTTGGGGACAAGTTTAATTATTTAAAAAGCAAACTAGTCATGGATAACATGACTAGTTTTTTTATATAATTTAGCTGAATTTCGTCAGTATTTATGTTGAGAAATTACAAGAAATTAGGTATAATTATAGAAGTTAATTTGATAAATAGGTTAGGAAATGTATATGTATCTGGTAAAGATTTTAAATCAAGCATTCAATACGGTGTTGATCTTAGGTCGACGTAATAATTGCTTGACTGAACAACGCTCATTGGAAGGACTTGAAGGAATGCCTCTTGATGAAGCACAAGTTGTTCAAGCAATGTGGGCAGGGCGCGGTATTCGTACAGAATTATTTGAATTAGTAGAATCATAAACATATCCTAACGAGGATGATGCTAAAATGATCCTCAGAAGTAATAACCTAATAAAAACCGCGTCTGATATAGGTCAGATGCGGTTTTTTTTGTTTTTTTGAAAAATTAGTGCTAATACCCAAGCGATACAGTAGTGTATACTAGACTATGGACTTTTCGGTATACGTAAGTCGGCTATTCGTTTATGTTGTTTTAAGGGTGGTTTCAGTACAATTAGGAATACTGATATGTTGTCGGAAATCGCCATGGAACGAGAGCGGTTAGGATAAATTCAGTACGAAGTAAATAACATAGGGCACTGTACAGTTGCGAGACGGATAAGCAGTGCTTATGGACCTGTGGAGCATGTATGTAGGTAACTAAGCGACATACGATGAGGTCGATTAAAATGAATGTGTACATAATACTTAAAACAGAGTTGGAGAATACCAAAAAGTAATTGGACATTTCCACACAAATTGCACCTGTACGCCTACATGAAACAGGCATCATAAAGCCATATATATGGAGACAAGTTCTCTCAATGTATGGCGAATGAATGCGTAAGTAGGGTATAATAATATAATATATAAGTGTATCTCATGACACGAATTGAAATAAAGAGAGTTGAACATTGATGATTGAAAAGTTAGATACTGACGGAACTGAATATTTGATAATTGAAGATTTTCCACGTCAAGTTCTTGCGTTGGTAGATCAACCTATTTTTACTGCGGTCCAATTAACGAATGCTACACCAAAAGATACATTGAATATGCATGAAGTATTAACGATTGATGGATTGCGTTGGAGTGAAAATGGTGTTCCGTTTCTGAAATCTGAACGCGGATATATTAAGGCCGATAATAATGATCTAAAACTGTTGGATCTGCAAGCCAATACATATATCTTTGAAAATGTAACGGACGTGTTAGTTACGATGCCGTCAAATTACTACACAGACATAAACTTTAACGATGAAACCCGCCTAACAAAGCAAACACAACGTGGACAGATGGTTCAGGTTCAGGCTGTTGAATGGACGCAGGACGGAATTCCTCGTTTAAAAACAGCAGATGGTTATTTGACAGCTGAGAAGGAATTTATGTCAACGCATTCAAAACCAGTGGCGTATCTGGAAAAACTTGCCCGTAAAGGGATTAAGGGTTTGCATAAAGTTCGTGGCTTCGTGCACCGTGTACGTACTAAAATTAAGAAAACATATTTCAAGCTTGTATACTTGTTTGCATGTCGTTTTGCTAAAATCAATGAAAACAGAATTCTGTTCTTATCTGATTCACGAAGTGACCTATCTGGTAATTTTCAATACATTGTGGAAGAGATTGAACGTCAAGAGTTAGACTTTGATTTGTCATTCCATTTGAAAAAGACAAATAGTGAGAAGAAAACATGGCGTGAATATACACAATTGGCTTGGGGGATTGCAACAAGTCGTTATGTCATTTTGGATGATTATTATCCGATTATCTATCCATTGAAGATTCGTGATGGTGTAGACTTGATACAAGTATGGCATGCAGTAGGGGCTTTTAAAACATTTGGCTTTAGTCGTGTTGGAAAGCCTGGTGGCCCAAATCCAAAATCGAAGAATCACCGGAATTATGATTACGCAATTGTATCCTCAACAAATGTTGCGCCATACTATGCTGAAGGATTCGGTATTGACCGCGAAAAGGTCTTGCCACTGGGGGCGCCACGTACTGATTTGTTCTTCAATGAAGACAAAAAGAAGGCCGACATTATTGAATTGGAAGAACAATTGCCATTCATCAAGGATAAGAAAGTTATTCTATTTGCACCAACATTCCGTGGTTCTGGACAACGTACGGCGCATTATCCATATGAATGGTTAGATTTTAAAGCCTTGTATGATAATTTGGCCTCACAAGACTTTGTCTTTCTGATGAAAATTCATCCGTTTGTTAAGAACAGTTTGAATATCCCAGCTGAATATACTGATTTCTTCTACGATGTATCAAATTATCGTGAAATTAATGATTTGTTACTTGTCTCAGATGTCTTGATTACGGATTATTCATCTGTTGTATTTGAATACAGCTTATTGAAGAAAAAGACAATTTTCTTTACACCTGATTTAGAAGAATACATTGCTGATCGTGACTTTTATGTTGAATTTAATGAATTTGTGCCAGGTCCGATTGCACGTGATTTTGAAACGCTTGTACACGAGATTGAGGATTATGAAAACGCTGATGAAGCACGTTTAAATGGTTTCTTGGATTATTATTTCGATGACTTAGACGGAAATGCTTCAAAGCGTTTCGTTGATGCCTTGCAAAATGGTTTTGAAACTGTGCGTCCACACAAACAAAAATAAGAATCAAATAAAGAGTACCGGATAAAAACGGTGCTCTTTTATTTATAGTAGAGATGCGAGAAATTGACGGTTATTGGAAATATGCCTATACTTAACGTAACAAGTGAAAGTTAGAGAATAATAATGACTAGAAAAGATTTATCAACGGGACAAGTACAAGCCATTATGCGGGAACTCTTACAAGATGTAACAGCCTTTGTAACAGAACACGATAAATCAGTCGTGTTATTGGGAGGGACCTTATTGGGTTATGTCCGACACAATGGCTTCATTCCATGGGATGATGACGTCGATGTGGGGTTGAGCCGTGGAGATTATGACTGGTTCACAAAGTATTACGTACCAAGCAATCCACGTTTTCGATTAATCAAAGAGACGGATCCAGATAGTTTGGTTCCGTATTTGCGTGTTGTAGATACACATTCACATGCGAATTCACCGTATTATCATGTACCCCATGGTGTATTTATTGATATTTTCCCGATTGATGAAATTGATGATAATGTTATTAAACGTAAAATATATCTCTTTGGACATAAAATACTGAATATTTGCCGTAATACGGCTCGTTCAACAGGTATATATCCATCGGATGCAAAGATTGTACCGGTAAAAAAAGTATTAAAAAAAATAATTCATTCAAAATTTACACATTCTTTTAGTATAATGGAAGTACGGTGGGCAAAAGCTTACCACCGTTGCATGAAAACGCCTACACAAGCAGGTGTTTTAAATGGCATGCACGGAGAAAAAGAATTTTATGCGAGAGACCTTTGGCAAGATTTAACGCCGGTAATATTTGAAGGTTCTCAGGTATGGCATGTCACTGATACTGATAGGTATTTAACGCAGCTATTTGGTAATTGGCAGACGCCTGTAAAACAAGAACAACAACACGCACATTTTTGGATTGATGAGGGGTAAGAAAATGATCTATGCACAAGTAATGGCTGGTGGAATTGGTAGTCGTATGGGACATACGGAATTACCAAAGCAATTTTTGAATTTGGCAGATAAGCCAATTATTATTCATACATTGGAAAAGTTTTCACTTGCACCAGAATTCGATAAGATTATTGTTTCTGTACATCCACAATGGATGCAATATGCTCGTGATTTATTTGATAAGTATCTTGATGATGATCGCATCGTGGTCATTCAAGGTGGTGCTGAACGTAACGACACTGTTATGGGTGCCATCAACTATGTTGAAGAAAACTTTGGTCTAACTGAAGATGACGTTTTGGTTATGCACGATGCTGTTCGTCCATTCATTTCAGGTCGTATTTTGAAAGATAACATTGAAGCAGCCGCAAAGTACAAGGCTGTTGATACGGTTATTGGCGCAACAGACACAATTGTTCGCGCTGTCGATGGTGAAATTGTTGAAATTCCAGTTCGTGATGAAATGTACCAAGGACAAACACCACAAACGGTTAATATCCAAGCGTTCCAAGCACAATACAATGAAATGTCAGAAGAAGAACGTTTGATTCTTTCTGACTCTATCAAGGTTATGTTGCTAGCTGGACACAAAGTAGGAATCGTCGATGGAGACGAATCAAATATCAAGATTACACGTCCTTACGACTTACGAATTGCAAATATTATTGCACAGGAGAATTTAGATGTTAAATAATGTCTATCGTCTGACAGGTGTACGCCAAATTGAACGTATGTCTGTTAACACGTCAATTAATGAACCAAATACTGTGATTGTAAGACCTACATTGATGGCCATTTGTCGTGCGGATGAACGTTATTACACGGGGATGCGTGACAAAAAGGTCTTGGCTAAGCGCTTACCAATGGCGCTAATTCATGAATCTGTGGGAGAAGTTGTGCGTGACAATTCAGGTACTTTTGAACCTGGTACACGTGTTGCGATGATTCCAACACATGCGCATGGACATGATGAACTTGTGTCAGACAATTATTTGCGTAGTTCAACATTCCATTCTTCAACAGAAGATGGATTTATGCGTGAATATGTGCAAATGTTGCCAGAAAACTTGATTGCGATTCCTGAAGAAGCACAAGCTAACATGAATGCCTTCTTTGAAGTTGTATCTGTTGCGGTGCAAGCAATCAATCGTTTGAAAGAAACAATGATTGATCGTACAGACAGTATTGGTATCTGGGGTGACGGAAACGTTGCGTACATCACAGCCGTTGTGGCGCGTGAAATGTTCCCAGATGCGCAACTATATGTTTTTGGAAAGCACCAAGAAAAGTTGGATTACATCTCATTTGCAACTACTGTTCAAATTGATGAAATTCCAGAAGACTTACAAATTGATCAAGCAATTGAAGCCGTGGGTGGACAAGGGTCTGAAAGTGCCCTGGATCAAATTATTGATATGATTAAGCCACGTGGAACGATTGTGCTTTCTGGAGTTTCTGAGAAGCCAATTGCCATTAATACACGTATGGTCCTTGAAAAGGGGTTGTCATTAGTTGGTACAACACGTTCAACGCGTGAAGATTTCCAAACATCTATTGATTTGGTTGGACAACACACTTCAGTTAAGGAACGTCTTGAATTGATGGTACCGGAAGTGCAAGAAGTTCGTACAATTCGTGATATTACGGAAGCCTTTGACGACGATTTGACTAAGAACTGGGGAAAGACAGTTCTTGATTGGCAAATGTAGTCGGCTAAAAATAATGTGTTAAACAAAAAGAGTCGGAGAAACGGATGTTTCTTCGACTCTTTTATTGTGTAAAACAGCGAAAAGGTACAAAAAAAGCTCACAGTAATGTGTGAGCTTTTTTGATAGGCAGATGTTAATTGTTAGTTGTAGATGAACTAATAGAACTATTCACATGATTAACGGTCTTAGAAAATGATGATTGTGTTAATAATACGATACCACCCGCGATGATAGATAATGCTAAACTGATCCAAGTTAGATTTTTTGTACGCTTCCAATTCTTAATGAAAGACATAATGGTAATCACAATACCAAATAGCGCTAAGCCAAAGGCCAAATTATTAACCAATGGAATCCAAGATAGGAATAAGGCTAAGCCACCTAACAAAATACCAATAACTGGTAAGATGATTTTTTCGTTTTGTTTTTTCATATTATAAAACTCCTAATGGGGTCCCGGTTGAAGTCTAACTCCAACGATTAAACTTTGTACGTGTAATCAATAGGATAAAGAACCAGATGTTTCCAATTAGGGGAACAAATTGAATCAAAATCCACCAACCACGGAAGTTAATGTCATGTAGACGACGAACTTGAACAGATAGTGTTGCTAGCCAAGTGGCGAAAACAACAATTTTACTAGCTAAGTTTACTGCTAAGTCTGCGCCTGTGTAAATGTCAGTAATAGGGTGTCCTGACGCTTGTTGGATAATCCCAATAACTAGTCCCCCAATTAACCAATTAATGATTACTGGCCACCAATATTGCTTACGTGAGGCAGTACCAGAAAAATTACCAATATTGCGCCAAAATGATGCATATGCTTCAACCATATATGTATATCTCCTAATGTAATACGATGTTACGTGTTTGAAATTTAGAATATAGCATAACAATTGAAACTTATGCAGAGCATTAAAATAGGATATGACATTACGTAAAACGGCTATCTGATGCGGTTTTAGAGATAAACGTGTGAAAAGGTAAATGTACGTATATAGCCAAAATAAAAAACATCGGATGTCAGTAGATATAATCTACGTTTCACCGATGCTTTTATGATGTTCAAGATTTTCTAGCTGTTCATGTCCAATATGGCGTCGAAGACTGTTTGTGGCAATTCAATTTGAGCCTTTTGTCCTTGACGACGCATTTGTTGTTGCTTCTTTGATGTCTTACCACCAGAAGCCGCAGCTTTACGTAGTGGTGGGATATCTGAACGGGCAATAACACGTCCTTCAACCGTTGCTTGAACTGGCATTGCTTGCAGTTTACGAGGCACAAGATCCTTCAGACGTTGTGTAATCTCTTGTGCAAATGATTCAACGCGTAAGCGGTGCATAACGAATGTCAGTGCATCAATGTCGACATAGTCAATGGCAATGTCTAGACGTACTAGGTCAGACGGACCAAAATCATCACGTTCTGTAGACAAGGTTGCAAAACCGTGTGAAACAGACTTTAGTTCGTTAAAGAAGTCGTATGCGATTTCTGAGATGGGCATGCGGTATGTGATTAGCAACATGTCACCAATTGTTTCAAGGTCAGCCAATTCACCACGACGACATTCAGCAAGACGCATGATGTCGTTCAATTGCTCGTTAGGGGCTGTGATTTTTGCACGCACATAAGGTTCTTCAACCTTAACCAATTCGTTGTAACGAGGGAATTGGTTTGGGTTTTCGATGTACAAAGGTGCATCTTGGTTTTTAACTGTGACACGGAAAGTAGAGTTAGGCATCGTTGTTAGGACATCAAGACCAAATTCGGCCTTCAAACGTTCACGAATAATTTGTAGATGGAAGATTCCAAGGAAACCACCACGGAATCCCATTCCCAAGGCTTCAGATTGTTCTGGTTCGTATTGGAACGCTGCATCATTCAAAGATAGCTTTTCAATGGCTAGCTTCAAATCGCTGTATTCACCACCCTTAGGGTAAAGACCTGCATAAACCATGGGTTCGATTTGTTGGTAACCAGGGAATGGTTCAGCTGCGCCATTTTTCTTAGTGGTAACAGTATCACCAACTTGAACAGCGCGAGGGTCTTTAATTCCAGTGATAATGTATCCAACATCACCAGCAGCAAGACTTGTTGTCTTACGGCTCATTGGGTCAAAGAACCCAATTTCTTTACTTTGTGTTTGCACATCTTTAGCCATAAAACGTAATTGGTCTTGGCTGCTTAGTGTTCCTTCAAAGATACGGGCTTGGACAACAACACCTTGGTAAGGGTCGAACTTAGAATCAAAGATTAGCCCCTTTAGTGGCGCATTTGGATCACCAACAGGAGCAGGGATACGATCACGAATGGCTTCTAGGACGCTTTCGATACCTAGACCTGTCTTAGCAGAAATGTGCAAAGTGACTTCAGGCGTGAAACGTTCGTCCAAATCAAGTAGTTCAGCTGCTGTCTTTTCAACATCCGCCATTAGATTGTCAATCTTATTGATAATCGGGATGATTGTTAAGTTAGCATCCATTGCTAGGCGGTAGTTCGCAACCGTTTGTGCTTGAACTCCCTTTGTGGCGTCGACTAGCAATAGCACACCATCTGTGGCAGATAAGCTACGTGACACTTCATAGTTAAAGTCGACGTGGCCAGGTGTATCAATTAGGTTGTATTCAAATTCATCACCATTTGCATCGACGTAGTAGTTACGAACTGTACGAGACTTAACGGTAACACCGTGAGCCTTTTCAACTTCCATATCATCAAGCAGTTGAGCAGAGGCTTCACGATTACTGATGGTATTGGTTGTTTCCATGATTCGGTCAGCTAATGTAGACTTACCGTGGTCAATGTGCGCAATAATTGCGAAATTACGAATATTTTCTTGTCGTTGTGACATATGTAGACGCCATCCTTATTTTATTTGTATTGCTACTATTATAGCAATAAACCAGTAAGAAACGCAGTAGCTAGGGGAGACATCTGATGTTTTTCCATGAAATATAGCGGAATGAAGACACAAAGATATAAAAAGGAAGCAGAGTTATATTTTTAAGATTAACCAGACCTTTGTCCCGTATACTTGGTAGTAAGAAACGCCGGTCGTCTAGCAGCATTTTAGGTAGACAGTATGTGCTAAAATAGGGGTTACAGCGTAACCGAACGAGGAGTAGGAATATGATTAACTTTAAGAACGTCACATTAGATGCACAAGCAGATATTGATTATTGGAACAAAATTTATGTGGAAGCATTTCCAGCATATGAACGTGCCCCATTAGAAGACTTATTGTCATTGGCAAACGAAACAGAAGAAGTATTAATGCAAATCATTTGTGATGATGACAAGCAAGTGGGAATTATCCTCCTAACAAACATGGCACCTGAAAAAGCCTTCATTTTGTATTTGGCAATGGATGCGGATCAACGTGGTCAAGGATATGGATCAATGGTTCTACCAGCCTTACAAGAAATTTTCCCAGCTGGTTTGATCTTAGAAACAGAAGAATTAGATGCAGCAGCCGATAATGCCACACAACGTGAGCGTCGATATGGTTTCTACCAACGTAATGGTATGTTGGATTCATCATTTATGTCATACTCACTAGGTGGTATTTTCCACTTGATGCGTTCAACAGATAGCATTACAACGGATGACTATTTAAAGGCCTTGGATTACTTAAACGGTATTCCTGCATTGGTATTTAATAAATCTAACGTCGAAAATGTTCGTAAAATGATCCAATAATTTTACTTGGATCATTTTTTAACTAAATTTTAAAAAGACTGATTGCGAGTTATTCTTGTCAGTCTTTTTTCTTACTTATCAAGAAAAATCCTGATAAAAGGCGGTGTTGTGCCTTTTTTATATATGACATAAACAATCAATGTCATATAGTTACTTATTTGAAATAAGTCTTTTGTGACAAAAAAAGAACATTGTGTAAATCAGGTGTAACAATTCGTCATATTCCGTAATAAAAAAGCTGGTTTTAAGTACGTGAGAATAGTATACTTTTATAGAATTCTGACGAGTTTACTACTATAAACAAGAGGATATCTTTTATGAAGAACGCCACTTTTTGGCGGTTTGTTTTACAAACCGTATTTTACTTTGGGATTCTATTATTTTTGCTCTACCTATATGGCTATTCAGGTCATGGGCAAGGTGGATTTATTTACAACGAATTCTAATTAAGCAGCACTAAAGAGGGAAGTATTATGTTGACAACAAATATGATTGAAACACTAAATGGGTACGCTGAGACTCAAGGGGACCAAGCAGTATACGATGTTTTGGGGACGAAGCATACATATAAGGAATTGAAGCATGATTCAGATGCATTAGCAGCTTACTTTGATACAGCTAACCTACCAGCAGGTGCACCTGTTATGGTATTTGGGGAACAAGAATATGAAATGTTAGTGACTTTTGTGGCCTTAACAAAGTCAGGACATGCATATATTCCCGTAGATATTAATTCTGCTGATGAACGTATCACATCAATTATTGAAATTGCGGATCCAGCGGCGATTGTAGCTGTGGATGCATTGCCAATTACAATCACTGATGTACCAGTTATTGATATCGCAACTATTCAAGCTGAGATGCAGCAAGATGTTGCGTATGCAGCAGATAACATGGTCCGTGGAGATGATAACTACTACATTATCTTTACATCAGGAACAACTGGAAAGCCTAAGGGTGTTCAAATTTCACATGATAACCTATTATCATTTACAAATTGGATGCTAGAAGCGGACGCCTTTGATGTGCCAAAGCAACCTAAGATGTTGGCACAACCACCATACTCATTTGACTTGTCTGTGATGTACTGGGCACCAACATTGGCAGCTGGAGGAACATTGTTCGCATTACCACGTGATGTCGTGAATGACTTTAAGCAATTGTTTACAGTTTTGCCAACATTGGATATTGAAATTTGGACATCAACACCTTCATTTGCTGATATGGCGATGCTATCAGACGAATTCAATGCGGAAAACATGCCACAATTGAAGTACTTCTACTTTGATGGAGAAGAACTAACAGTTAATACTGCTAAAAAGGTGCACGAACGCTTCCCAGAAGCACGCATTGTTAATGCGTACGGACCAACAGAAGCAACTGTCGCGTTGTCAGCTGTGGAAATTACACCAGCAATGATTGAAAAGGGTGAACGTCTACCAATTGGATATCCAAAGCCAGACTCACCAACGTACGTCATGGCTGATGGTGAAATTCTACCTGTTGGTGAACAAGGGGAAATCATTGTGGCTGGACCAGCCGTTTCAAAGGGATACCTAAACAACCCAGAGAAGACTGCTGAAGCCTTCTTTGAAATTGACGGACAACCTGCTTACCACACAGGTGACGTTGGATTCTTTGATGAAGAGAATTTGATTCACTATGGTGGACGTTTAGACTTCCAAATCAAGTTCAACGGATACCGTATTGAACTTGAAGAAGTATCTCATGTGTTGAACTTGTCACCAATGGTTGAAGCTGCTGTGGCCGTACCACGCTACAACGATCAACATAAGGTACAACAATTACTTGCTTTCGTTGTACCTAAGGCAGGTGTGATGGAACAATATGACAAGCCATTACAAGTAACTAAGGCCATTAAGGAATCTCTTGTAGATGATATGATGCCATACATGATGCCATCACGTTTCATGTACCGTGAAAACTTACCAATGACACCAAATGGGAAGATTGATATTAAAGCCTTGATTGCTGAGGTGAACGCATAATGACTGCTTGGTTGAGTTCGTTACCGAACCTCCAACCCTACGGAAATCCACAATATTTTGGGTATCTGTTACTGGCATTGGTGCCAATCGTAGTTGGAATGTTCTTTGGGAAACGTTTTGCGATTTATGAAACAATCGTTTCGTTTGTCTTTATCCTGTTGATGTTTGCGGGGGCTAGCTGGCCACAATTTTACGCTTTGTTGGGTTATGTTGTGTGGCAAACAGGGCTGGTTGTTTTGTATGATAAATATCGACAAAGGCAAAATAATAGCTGGGTATTCTATACCGCCGTTGCGTTAAGTATTTTACCGCTAGTGGTTGTTAAATTTACGCCATTGCTAAGCGGACATAATTCATTGCTAGGATTTTTGGGTATTTCATATCTAACATTTAAATCTGTTGCAATGATTATGGAAATTCGTGATGGTGTCTTAGATCATGTTGGTATTTGGCCAACGATTCGCTTCATCATGTTTATGCCAACCATTTCTTCTGGACCGATTGATCGTTTCCGTCGTTTCCAAGAAGATGTTACAACCGTGCCAGAACGTGATGAATACGTTGACATGCTACAAAAAGCAGTCTGGTATGTGATGCTTGGATTCTTCTACAAGTTTATGCTGGCGTACCTATTTGGAACGATTATTCTAAAGCCGGTAGAAGGATTTGCTTTAGCACAAGGTGGTTTGTTTAACATTGGAACATTAGGTGTCATGTATGCCTATGGATTGTACCTATTCTTTGACTTTGCAGGGTATTCATTATTTGCCATTGCGATTTCATATTTGATGGGTGTCAAAACGCCAATGAACTTTAATAAGCCATTTGCGGCACCAAACGTGAAGGAATTCTGGAACCGTTGGCATATGTCACTAAGTTTCTGGTTCCGTGATTACGTCTTTATGCGTCTTGTGATGGTTTTGATGCGTCATAAGGTCTTTAAGAATCGTAATACGACATCATCATTTGCTTACTTGTTCAATATGACATTGATGGGATTCTGGCATGGACTAACATGGTTCTACATCGCGTACGGTGTATTCCATGGACTATGCTTAATCATCAATGATTGGTGGCTACGTAAGAAAAAGAAGATTAACTTAACACGTAAGAAAGCTGGACAAGCACCATTACCAAGTAACCGTTGGACATATGCTTTGGCCGTCTTTGTGACATTTAATGTGACAATGTTTAGTTTCTTGTTGTTCTCAGGGTTCCTAGACAAACTCTGGTTCTAAACTTATAGATAATAAAAGAGGGAATATATTATGAATATTAATGAAGAAGTAAACGCAATTATCGAAGATTTGTTCATGGAAGATGTTTCAGACATGATGGATGACGACTTGTTTGATGCCGGTGTCTTGGACTCAATGGGTGTTGTCGAACTAGTATTGGCACTTGAAGAAAAGTTTGCCATTAAGGTACCTGTTTCTGAAATGGGACGTGATGACTGGAACACAGCTAACAAGATTGTGGCTGGAGTAGAGGGACTACGTAATGCTTAAGCGTCTCTGGCTGATTTTTGGGCCAGTTTTGCTTGCCGTATTAGGCGTAATCATTGTTGTTTTTGGAATCAATTTTACTCCGCACATGAGTTTTGATACCGCTAAGAAAACAGCCGCATCTGTTAGTCCAAAAGTGTTTAAGAGTGCGACAATTAAACAAGAATTATTGGATGATACGGAACATCGCTTTGTACCATTTTTTGGTTCAAGTGAATGGAAGCGATTTGATGCATTTCACCCAGCAACTTTAGCTGAGAAATATGATCGTGATTACCGTCCACTATTGTTAGGACAAGCTGGTGCAACATCCCTATCACAATACTTTGGGATGCAACAAATAACAGAACAAATGACAGATAAACAAGCGGTGTTTGTCATTTCACCACAATGGTTCGCCAAAAAGGGTGCTCAACCGGGCACATTCTCGCATTACTTTAGTCCATCACAAGGATTGTATTTCCTAAAAAATGCGACTGATTCTAAAGCGGATCAATATGCAGCACAACGTTTTCTAAAAATGATGCCTGATAGTAATCAGACATCATTGATGAAGAAGGTTGCGGCTGGCGAAACCCTTACCGAAAGCGACCGTAAGTGGATTGATTGGCATCTTGATGTGCAAATGAAGGAAGACCGTTTCTTTAGTTCATGGCGTTTGAATGATGAATATAAAGGTGATGTGGCCTCAAAGTTGAAGGACTTACCTGAAACATATGACCGTCAAGAACTTGCTAAGCGAGCAACTGAAGCAGGTAAGAAGAATACAACGAACAATCCGTTTGGTATTCAAAATAAGTTCTTTAGTGATCGTCTAAGCAGTGAAAAGAAGTTGGCACGTTTAAAGAATTCACAAAAGAAGTTTAATTACTGTGAATCATCTGAATATCAAGATTTCCAACTTGTCTTAGAACAATTAGCGGAAACAAACACAGACGTATTGTTTGTTATTCCACCAGTTAATAAGAAATGGTCTGATTATACTGGCCTAGATATGAAGATGTATGGTGACGCCGTCGATAAGATTAAGTTCCAATTGACGAGCCAAGGTTTCGATAATATCGCCGACTTTTCTAAAGATGGTGATAAGCCATACTTCATGCAAGATACGATTCACGTTGGGTGGAATGGTTGGTTAGCGATTGATGATGCTATTTTGCCATTCTTGGATAATCCAAGTAAGCCACACACATACACAGTGAATGACGAGTTCTTACGAGATGAGTGGGCGAACTATTCACCACGAACACAAGAACACGATGTAAAGTCTGTCTTTAAGTAAACAAAACGGACAAAATTTGATTTATCAAAAAACCGGCATGAGATGATTCTCGTGCCGGTTTTTTAATTATCGGTAACTATAAGGAGCGTATTTGATAAAAATAGGCTTCTTTTTTTGTGGAAAAAACATTGGATGTCTTATTGATGATTAAAATGAGACATCGAGACGATGCAAGAATCCAGAAATTAAAACCGTGCAATCGTATTTTTTGAAGTCGTAAAACGATTAATACACGAACAATGATTCGTTTATTAATAAAATATATGCCTATACCTGTACAATGAAGTCTTTTAATGTTTAAATTAAATTGTAAACACGAACGAAAAGTCGGAGGAGAACAAAATGGTACGGGTTGCGGTAGTCATGGGGTCAATTTCAGATTGGCCAACGATGAAAGAATCAGTCTCAGTTTTACAAACACTGGACATTGAAGTAGAGCGACATATTATTTCGGCACATCGAATGCCAGATGAACTCGCACATTTTGGAAAGCAAGCACGTGAAAATGGGGTTGGCGTCATTATTGCAGGCGCAGGTGGTGCAGCACACTTACCGGGCATGTTAGCCGCCAATACAACATTACCAGTCATCGGCGTGCCGATTCAAAGTAAAGCATTACAAGGGATTGATTCATTATTGAGTATTGTCCAAATGCCAGCGGGAGTCCCAGTCGCAACTGTGGCAATTGGACAAGCCGGTGCTAAGAATGCTGGTTATCTAGCGGGTCAAATGCTAAGTATTCAAGATTCAATTCTGACAGAAAAAATAGAGGCATTCCGCCTAGCACAACGTCAAGCAGCGATTGAAAGTGAGGCTCGTTTTGATGACTAAGCCCATTTTACCGCCAGCTACGATTGGTATTATCGGTGGTGGGCAATTAGGCCAAATGATGGCTCTAGCTGCGAAGCCTATGGGCTATCGTGTGATTGTCTTAGATCCAAATGAACAGGCACCGGCAGTGCAAGTAGCGGATGAACATATCATTGCGGACTATGATGATCAATTGGCGATGCATCAATTGGCTACATTAGCAGATGTGGTAACCTATGAATTTGAAAATGTTGATCGCCAAGCGCTGATGCAAATTGAAACATTAACTGAAGTGCCACAAGGTACACGCTTGCTAGAATTGACCTCTGATCGTTTAAAAGAAAAACGATTTATTCAAGCCTTGGGCTTACCAGTCGCACCGTTTGAAGCGATTGACAATGTGATGGCATTGAGTCGGGCATGTGAAAGCCTTGGCTTACCGGCTATTTTGAAAACAACGACAGGTGGTTATGATGGCCACGGTCAATGGGATATTCGTCATCGCGCAGACTTAGATGATTTAATTCTAAATTGGTCAACCACCATGGAACAGCCATTAATCTTAGAAAAGAAACTCTCATTTGAACGTGAGCTAAGTATTATGGTCACGCGTGATGGCCAAGATAACATTCACACATGGCCAATTGCTGAAAATGTTCATGAAAATCATGTTTTGAAATGGTCATCAGCGCCGGCTGTTGTTTCTGCCACATTAGAAACGAAAATCAAGACGATTGCGCAAACGTTAGCGGAAGCATTAAATCTACGAGGCATGTTAGGGATTGAATTGTTTGTGCAAGGTGATGACGTCTATGTGAATGAGTTAGCACCACGACCGCATAACTCAGGGCATTACACGATGGAAGGAACGAATGTTTCGCAATTTGAAGGTCATATCCGTAGTGTAACTGGTCTAAGCATTGCGCCGATTCAGATGATTGAACCAGCGTTGATGTTGAATCTATTAGGGGATGAGATGACACGCGCTCGTCAGGACTTATCGCAACAAGTTGATTGGCATTTCCATGACTATGGTAAGCAAGAGATTAACGCTGGCCGTAAAATGGGCCATATTACTGTACTCGGGGCATCCGCAATTGCGGCATTAAGAGATTGGGGAAATCAAAATGATAACGCGTGAGGCGCTGTTGATTCGTGGGAAAGCCAAAGAAGTCTATGAGACATCTGATCCACATGTTTTATGGGTACACAATTTAAATCAAGCCACGGCATTGAATGGGAAACAAAAAGAAGAGATTTCAGATAAAGGACATTATACGAATGCGATTAGTGCGTTGTTATTTGGCTATATTAATCAAAAAGGCATTCCAAATCACTTCATTGAACAAATTGATGAATGTGATCAATTAATTCAAGCGTTGACGATGTTTAAGTTGGAAATCGTGACCCGGCATTATGCGGCAGGGAGCTTTGCGAAGAAGTTTGATATTGAACCTATGTCACGCTTAGTACCAACAGTACAGGAACTCTATTACAAGAGTGACCCGTTAGATGATCCAATGCTAAACAGTAGTCAGGCAATGGCATTAGGGTTAGTCACCGATACTGAATTAGTCCGAATGAATGATTTGGCTTTACAAACGAATGCTTACTTACGTGTCTTGTTTGATCGCGTAGGGATTACATTAGTTGATTCGAAATTAGAGTTTGGAAAAAATAAGCAAGGCGAAATTATCCTTGCAGATGAATTGTCACCAGATAATATGCGTTTAATCGACCAAGCAACGGGAGCGTCGTTAGATAAGGATGTCTTCCGTAAGGGAACAGGCGATTTACGTGTTGGATACGCCACTATATTGGAACGCTTACAAGCAGAATTGGGAGAATAATCATGTTTCTAGCAAAGATTTATGTCACATATAAGCCATCAATTTTGGACCCACAAGGTGAAGTTATCAAGTCGGCCTTGCACCGTATGTCATTTACAAATGCGACGCAAGTTACTCAAGGAAAGTATTTTGAAGTGACACTAGATGCCATCGATGAAAACGACGCTGCTAACCAAGTAAAGGATTTAACGGAAGCCTTACTGATTAATCACAACACAGAAACATACCGTTTCGATCTAGAACAAATTGTGGAGGGTTAAAACATGAAGGCAGCGATTGTTCGTTTTCCAGGTTCTAATTGTGATCTTGATATGTATTATGCCTTGCGCGACTTAGGCTTTACACCAGAGATTGTGTCAGAAAAGACCACTGAATTTGCAGGCTATGAAGCGATTTTCTTGCCGGGTGGCTTTGCATATGGGGATTACTTGCGTACAGGGGCTGTAGCACGATTCGCACCGGCCATGACGGGGGTTAAAGAAGCCGCAGATGCAGGAAAGCTCGTTGTTGGTATCTGTAATGGTTTCCAAATGTTGACGGAAGCCGGGATGTTACCAGGACAATTAATGTTAAATGAAGTGCCGAGCTTTATCTGTGATGAAGTGACGTTGGATATTGTGAATCCAACTTCTCGTTTTACCCAAGCCTACACGCAAGATGCAATTACAATTCCAATTGCCCATGGTGAAGGACGTTACTTTGCTGATGCAGAAACAATTGCGAAGTTGCATGAAAATAACCAAGTCATCTTCAAATATCGTGATAACGTCAATGGATCAATTGACCAAATCGCGGGAATTCAAAATGAAGCAGGGAATGTCTTTGGTATGATGCCCCACCCAGAGCGTGCGGTAGATGCATTATTGGGTAATGTGGATGGGCAAAATTTCTTCAAAGGACTTTTACGTCCGGTCTTAACAGGAGTAACGGGATAATGAAACAAGCAGCAAGCGTAAATCCAATGTCATTTGAACCAACAGCCGAACAAGTACGTGATGACCAATTATATGTTGAATGGGGATTAACACCCGAAGAATATGATTTAGTCGTCGCAAAGATTGGGCGCTTACCTAATTATACGGAGACTGGATTGTTCTCAGCGATGTGGTCAGAACACGTTTCTTATAAGAAGTCTAAGCCATTCTTGCGCAACTTCTGGTCAACGAATGAACGTGTCTTACAAGGGCCAGGAGAAGGGGCCGGAATTTTAGATATTGGGGATGGACAGGCCGTTGTCTTTAAGGCCGAATCACACAATCATCCTTCAGCGGTTGAACCATATGAAGGTGCCGCCACTGGCGTTGGTGGGATTTTACGTGACATTTTCTCAATGGGTGCCCAACCAATTGCAGTCTTAGATAGTTTGCGTTTTGGTGAATTAGATAATCAAGCGACACAACAATTAGTTCGGGGTGTGATTGACGGTATCGCTGGTTATGGAAATGCTATCGGGATTCCAACGGTTGGTGGAGAAATTGGTTTTGATAAGGTTTACCAAGGAAATCCGTTAGTCAATGTCATGGCTGTTGGGGTGATGGATCAAGCAGTGATGAAGGTTGGAAAAGCTGAAGGAGTTGGGAATAGCGTCTTGTATGTTGGCGCTAAGACTGGTCGTGATGGGATTCATGGCGCAACTTTCTCATCATCTGAATTTAACACTGAAGCGGAACAAGATCGCTCAGCGGTTCAAGTTGGTGATCCTTTTATGGAAAAGTTGGTTATGGATGCAACCATCAAAGCGATTAAGGAACATGGGGATGTCGTCGTAGGTGTTCAAGATATGGGAGCCGCAGGACTTGTGTCATCATCGGCCGAAATGGCTGGTAAAGCTGGGATGGGGATTCATTTGAACCTTGATAAGGTGCCACAACGTGAAGCCAACATGACACCATATGAATTGATGTTGTCAGAATCCCAAGAACGTATGTTATTGGTTGTACAAAAGGGGCATGAATCTGAAGTACAAGCCATCTATCGTGATGCTGATTTGGATGCCGTTGTCGTTGGAGAAGTGACGGATGATGGTCGTTACCGTCTGTCATTCCGTGATGAAGAAGTCGCTAATCTACCGGTGGATGATTTGGCACGTGCGCCTAAGCAAGAATTGCCAACGCAAAAACCAGCTCGTTTGATGACGCAAAGTAGCACACAATTTGCGCCTGAACTATCAGATGTCACAGACACGTTTTTGCGTTTGTTAAGTCAACCAACAATCGCTACAAAGGCGAAGTTGTTCCGTCAATTTGATTCAATGGTCCGCGCGGATACAGTGATTAAGCCTGGTGGTGACGCAGCTGTTGTCCGTATTCGTGATACGAATAAGGCGCTGGCCATGACCACGGATATCAGTAGTCGTTACACATACTTGGATCCTTATGTGGGGGCTAAGATGGCGGTCGCTGAAGCGGCACGTAACATTGTTGCGACAGGTGCCTTGCCAATTGGGATTACCGATTGTTTGAATTTTGGAAGCCCAGATAATCCAGAAGTCTACTATGAATTAGAACAAGCGGTTGCGGGGATTACAGACTTCGCGAAGCAATTAAATACACCAATTGTATCGGGAAATGTATCTCTTTATAACGAAACAAATGGTCAAGCCATTTACCCAACACCAATGGTAGGAATGGTTGGTTTGCACGAAAATACTGACCACATTACAACCATCGCATACAAGCAAGCCAATGATGTCATTTATTTGGTGGGTGATTTAGCCGGTGACTTTAATGGTTCAGAACTGCAAAAGTTATTGACGGGTGACATTGCTGGTCAATTAGGTACATTTGATGATGCTCGTGAATTAGCAAATCAAGAATTGGTTCGCACTGGTATTCAAGCTGGCCTGATTGCGAGTGCACATGATGTGGCAGAAGGTGGATTAGCAATTGCCTTGGCCGAAAGTGCCTTTAAAACAGGTTTGGGAATTGATGTCGCGATTGATGCACCAGCAAGTTGGTATTTTGCTGAAGCACCATCACAGTTTGTGGTAACTGTCCCAGCTAAACATATTGCCGCATTTGAAGCACTATCTGATGGCCGTGCGACACGCTTAGGACAAGTAACAGATACAGATACATTAAAGATGCAAGCAAATGATCATATGATTGATGTCTCACGTCTTGAGGCAGAAACACACTATCAGGAGGCAATTTCATGGCTGATGAACGCGTAACAACTAGTTCATTGAACGAAGAATGTGGGATTTTTGGTATCTGGGGAACACCAGAAGCGGCTAATTTAACTTACTATGGCTTACATGCTTTACAACATCGTGGTCAAGAAGGCGCTGGAATTGTGTCTAATGACCAAGGGAAACTCATTCAAGAACGCGGTAAAGGCTTGCTAAGTGATATTTTCCGTAATCCAGCGCGTTTGGAACGTTTGTCTGGGGAAGCAGCGATTGGCCATGTACGTTATGCGACCGCAGGCTCAAATGGTTTAGAAAATGTACAACCTTTGTTGGCCAATTTCTCAGACATGCAATTGTCATTAGCGCACAACGGAAACATTACCAATGCAGTGACTTTGCGCCAAGCATTAGAAAAAGATGGCGCGATTTTCCAATCCTCTTCTGATACGGAAATTTTATTACATTTGATTCGTCGTTCAAAGGCCGAAACATTTGAAGAACAATTCAAAGAGGCGTTGAATCAATTACGCGGGGGCTTTGCTTTCTTATTACTAACACCAGAGGGACTCTATGCTGCATTGGATCCACATGGTTTCCGTCCATTTGTCGTTGGACAATTGCCAGATGGTCAATATGTTGTGACATCTGAAACAGCTGCGTTAGCCAATATTGGCGCAACCTTTGTTCATGATGTACAACCAGGTGAATTGCTAAAAATTGATGATAATGGTTTAGTGATGGATCGTTACACAGATAAAACGGACTTGCACATTGATGTCATGGAGTATATCTATTTTGCACGACCTGACTCAACGATTTACGGTGTGAATGTGCATAATGCACGTAAGCAGATGGGCGCAGCCTTAGCACGTGAACATGATGTTGCCGCTGATATGGTTGTCGGTGTGCCAAATTCATCTTTGTCAGTTGCGATTGGTTACGCAGATGAATCTGGGATTCCAAATGATATGGGCTTGGTGAAAAATCAATATATTGCCCGTACATTTATTGAACCAACCCAAGAACGTCGTGAACGTGCAGTGCGTATGAAGTTGAGTGCGGTCCCAGAAGTTGTCGCAGGTAAGCGTATTGTCTTAGTGGATGATTCATTAGTTCGAGGGACAACGTCAAAGTATATTGTGCAAATGTTACGTGAAGCAGGGGCCGCTGAAATTCATGTCCGTATTGCTTCACCAGAATTTAAATATCCTGCCTTCTATGGGGTGGACATGCAAACAACGGATGAGTTATTAGCAGCCCATTATTCAGTCCAAGAAATGAGTGACTTAATTGGGGCTGACTCATTAGCCTTTCTATCATTAGATGGGCTCGTGGATGCCATCAACTTACCTTATAAAGGGGTAGGAACTGGTCTAACCACAGCTTACTTTGACGGTCATTATCCAGCACCGGTTTATGATTATGAACCAGCGTTAGAAACATTAATCGCGGCGGATGCCGTGACTTTTGCAAGTGAACCACAGACACAATATGAACCACTAAGTGAAGTGAAATGATGACAGTGTGATGCGAAGAATGGGAGAAGTGAGATGACGGAAACGAATGCTTACGCTAAAGCTGGGGTAGACATTGCCGCGGGTAACGAAGCAGTCGCTAAGATGAGTACAGCAGTTTCAGCGACTTATAATGAGCAAGTTGTGACGGGCCTAGGTGGTTTTGGAGCCGCCTTTGCGCTGGGGAGTGGTTATCATGATCCTGTATTGATTACTGGTGCTGATGGGGTTGGGACGAAATTACTCTTGGCAATTGCGGCTAATGAACATCAATCAATTGGCCAAGATTTGGTCGGCATGGTGATGAACGACATTCTGGCGCAAGGTGCCAAGCCATTGTTTCTGTTAGACTATTTGGCCGTTGATAAAATGCGTCCGGACACGATTGCAGAAATTGTGGCGGGTGTCGCCAAAGCAACTGCTGAAAGTGGTGCTGCATTAATTGGGGGTGAAACGGCAGAAATGCCGGGTCTATACGCGGATTATCATTATGATCTAGCCGCCTTTGCTGTTGGGATTGCAGAACGTGAAGATTTGTTACAACCGAGTGACGTACGTGAAGGGGATGTCTTGATTGGTTTGCCATCAAGTGGGATTCATTCAAATGGCTATTCATTAGTCCGACATGTCTTAGGCATTGGGGACGATACTGAGGCATTTCGTCAGCTTGATCCGAGATTAAAAGAGACGCTTTTAACACCCACAAAACTTTATGGACCGGCCGTATTGCCATTATTAACTGATAAAAACATTGTCAGTATGGCACATATTACCGGTGGTGGTTTAACTGAAAATCTACCACGTGCATATGGTGAACATCTAAGTGCTCAATTACATTGGGGAAGTTGGCCACGCTTACCAATCTTTGATGAGTTGCAAGCAGCGGGTAATCTGAGTTTAGCTGATATGTTGCGGACATTTAACAATGGTTTGGGGATGGTTTTAATTGTTCGTGCCGATAAGGTTGAAACCGTTATGACAGACTTGCAAGCACGTGACGAACCCGCATTTGTGATTGGTGAAATGATTGCGAAAGCAGATGAATCAGTCATCTATCAAGGAGACGCACCATGGGGCACAAAGTAAGATTAGCGGTGATGGCATCAGGACGTGGTTCTAATTTTGAGTCACTCTATGCGGCCATTCAAGACCGGCAATTACCAGCTGAGATTGTCCGTGTGATTGTTGATCGACCAGACATTCGGGCGATACGTTTAGCTGAATCATACGGTATTCCGGTTACGAGAATTGATTACAAAGCACATGCGACTCGAACAGAAACAGAGCGAGCGGCGTTGGATATCTTACATGCTGATGGTGTGCAAGGTATTCTACTGGCCGGTTATATGCGACTTCTGAGTGAACAATTTATTCAAACCTTTGATAACCGTATCATCAATATTCATCCAGCCTTATTACCCAGTTTTCCAGGGCGACATGGGATTGAAGATGCTTGGGACTATGGCGTGAAATATCTAGGCGCGACCGTACATTATGTCGACGCTGGAATTGATACAGGTCGCATTATTAATCAAGCGGTTGTTAAGCGTGAACCAGAAGACACGATTGAAACAATTGAAGTCAAAATACATGCCGCCGAGCATGTATTGTATCCAGACACACTAGAACAACTACTGAATGAGGGGATATTTAACTAATGAAACGTGCATTATTGAGTGTATCAGACAAGGCAGGATTGGTCCCATTTGCAAGCGAATTGGTCGCTTTGGGTTATGAACTAGTTTCAACTGGTGGGACATTGAAAGCCTTGCAAGAAGCCGGATTAGTCGCATTACCGATTGATGACGTGACTGGTTTTCCAGAAATGTTGGATGGGCGTGTGAAGACACTACATCCACGTGTCCATGCTGGCTTATTAGCGCGCCGTGATCTCCCAGAACACATGGCCAAGCTAACTGAATTCGACATTGCCCCAATTGATTTAGTTGTTGTGAACTTGTATCCCTTTAAAGAAACCATTCAAAAAGAAGGGGTTAGCCAAGCGGAAGCTATTGAAAACATTGATATCGGTGGCCCCTCAATGTTGCGTTCAGCCGCAAAGAACTATGCCGCTGTCTTACCAATCGTAGATCCCCGTGATTATGACACTGTAATTGAAAAGTTGACAAATGATGCCGTGGACCAAACATTCCGAGAAATGTTAGCGGCGAAAGTTTTCCGTCATACCGCTGCGTACGATGCTTTGATTGCGGATTATTTGTCAGCTGAAGCAGTTACTGAACAAAAGACGATGACGTATGAATTGTACGAATCTTTGCGTTATGGTGAAAATGCACATCAAGAAGCTGCGGCTTATCGTGATGCCATCAGTGAACCTTACTCAGTATTGAATGCGGAAATCTTGCATGGTAAGCAATTATCTTATAACAATATTCGTGACGCGGATGCGGCTTTGCGCATTGTGGCTGAATTTGAAGAACCAACTGTTGTAACAGTTAAGCATATGAATCCAGCGGGAATTGGCCAAGGTGCAACGATTGAAGAAGCTTGGGATAAAGCCTTCAGTGCAGATGATGTTTCTATCTTTGGTGGTATTGTGGCGTTGAATCGTGAAGTTGATTTGGCAACCGCAGAAAAAATGCACCAAATTTTCCTAGAAATTATTATTGCGCCAAGTTTCACTGAGGAAGCCTTTGCTGTATTAGCGAAGAAGAAAAACCTGCGTTTGATGACATTACCGTTTGAAACGAAGCTACCACAACAATTAGAAGCGACGGCGGTCTTAGGTGGTATTGTTGTCCAAAATCGTGATTTGGTTTCAGAAGACATCGCTGACTTTAAGGTCGTATCAAAAGCACAACCAACACCAGAACAGTTGGCTGCGATGGTATTCGCCCAAAAAGCTGTGAAGCACGTGAAATCAAATGCGATTGTTGTGGCTCGTGAAGGACAAACATTAGGTGTCGGGGCTGGGCAACCAAACCGTATTACATCAGTTGAAATGGCTGTGACAAAAGCTAGTGAAAAGCCTGGCTTTGATGAAGCTGTTTTGGCTTCAGATGCTTTCTTCCCAATGAATGATTCAGTCGCGTATGCAGCCGAACATGGTATTAAGGCAATTGTTGAACCTGGTGGATCAATTAAGGACCAAGATTCAATTGATAAGGCAGACGAATTGGGCGTTGTCTTGGTATTTAGTGGAAACCGTCACTTCCGTCACTAATCACACATTATTTTAGGGGAGATAATGAGATGGCAAAAGTACTCATCATTGGTTCAGGTGCACGTGAACATGCATTAGCACAATCATTCTTACGTAGTCCACAGGTCACAGAAGTGATTGTCTCACCTGGTAATCCAGGGATGACAGATGCGGGTATTCAACTTGGATCTATTGCGGTCAATGATTTAGATGGTCTGGTAGCTCTGGCCCAAGACGCAAAAATAGATTTAACGATGGCAGGATCAGAAGAAGCATTAATTCTAGGTGTTGTGGATCGTTTTAAAGCAGCCGGCTTACGTATCTTTGGACCAAATCAAATCGCAGCTCAATTAGAGGGTTCAAAAACATTTGCGAAAGAACTCTTAATGGCTAATGATATTCCAACGGCTCAATCAGTAACCGTTCAGTCATTCGCTGAAGCGCAAAGCGCCGTACCTGCATTTGGTTTACCAATCGTGATGAAGCAAGATGGTTTAGCCTTAGGTAAAGGGGTGACGATTCTCAAAACAGACGCAGATGTCGCGTCTTATTTGCAAGAGACCTATCATGCGCAAGCTGATGCTGTTATTGTCATCGAAGAATATTTAGCTGGAGTTGAATTTTCAGTATTCAGTTTTGTTGGACCAGATGGTGTTGTGCATACACCAGTCGCGCAAGACCACAAGCGTTTGTTAGATGGTAATGAAGGTCCAAATACGGGTGGTATGGGTGCTTATAGCCCAGTTCGCTGGTTACGAGAGACAGATATTGAACGTGCGATTAATGAACTTGTGACACCAACCTTAACAGCGATGACTGAAGCAGGCACACCCTTTGAAGGTATCTTGTATACAGGTGTGATGTTAACAGAGACAGGACCAAAAGTGATTGAATTTAATGTCCGGTTTGGTGATCCAGAAGCGCAGGTTGTGTTGCCACAACTAACCAGTGACTTTTATCAATTATTAACTGAGCTATTAGATGGGAAACAGCCACATGCACGCTGGCAAACAGATGATGTTTATGTGGGTGTGGTATTAGCGGCACCGGGCTATCCTGTGGCGCCCGAAAAAGGGATTTTGTTGCCAAAATTTGCATTGGATAATGTGACCATCAATTATGCAGGGGTCACATTAAAGAATAACCAATTAGTGAGTTCTGGTGGACGTGTGATGACGGTCGTAACCGCCGCAAACACCGCAACGGACGCACAAGCTAAGTTATACACGCTGTTAGATAACAGTCAAGCACAGCTGACATACCGCCATGATATTGCATATCAGGCAGTTGATGCAGAAAACATGATCAAATAATCGAGGTGAAAAAATGGCAAGTGATATTGAAATTGCACAAGCAGCGGACGTTTGGCCAATTGAAAAGATTGCGGAAAAGGTTGGATTAACGCCAGCAGAATGGGAACCCTATGGTCGAGATAAGGCCAAGGTTGAGATTGACGATTCACGTGACGATGATGATTTAGGAAAACTTGTCCTAGTGACCTCAATTAATCCAACCCCAGCGGGTGAAGGAAAATCAACGGTAACGGTTGGTTTGGCCGATGCATTATCATTAGCCGGTGAAAATACCATGATTGCATTACGTGAACCGTCATTAGGACCAGTCATGGGGATGAAGGGTGGCGCGACTGGTGGTGGTCATTCACAAGTCTTGCCAATGGCTGACATCAACTTGCATTTTACTGGTGATTTTCATGCCTTAACTAGTGCCCATAATACATTGGCGGCGCTAATTGATAATAGTATTTACCAAGGTAACCCGTTAAACATTGATCCACGTCGTATGATTTGGAAGCGCGCATTGGATGTTAATGATCGTGCTTTACGTAATGCGGTGGTTGGGTTAGGTGGCCCAACGAGTGGTGTCCCACGTGAAGATGGTTTTGATATTATTGTGGCGTCTGAACTCATGGCCATTTTGACTTTGTCGCATAACTTAATGGACATGAAGGCTCGCATTGAACGCATCGTGATTGGCTACACCTATGACCGTGAACCAGTGACCGTCAAAGACCTAGGTGTTGCAGGTGCGTTAACAACCTTACTAAAGGATGCGATTAAGCCTAATTTGGTCCAAACAATTGCGCACACGCCAACTTTGATTCATGGTGGACCCTTTGCCAACATTGCGCAAGGAACGAATTCAATTCGCGCAACCAAAACAGCGTTACAATTGGCTGATTTCGTGGTTACGGAAGCGGGCTTTGGGGCTGATTTAGGTGGTGAAAAGTTCCTTGATTTTAAAGCCCCATTATTAGGGAAGACCCCTGATACAATTGTCATTGTCGCAACAGTTCGTGCATTAAAGATGCATGGTGGTATGGCAAAGACGGAACTAACTGAACCAAATGTTGCCGCAGTTGAAGCCGGTTTGGCTAATTTAGGACAACATTTACAAAGCATGTCACGTTATGGGGTGCCTGTTGTTGTGGCGATTAATCGTTTCACAACGGATACAGATGCTGAAATTGATCGTATTAAAGCCTTCGTAGCTGACTTTGGTGCACAAGCCTACACAGCTGATGTATGGGGACAAGGTGGTGCTGGCGCAACTGAGTTAGCCACGGCCGTGATTGAAGCTGCCAATCGTCCAAGTAACTTTACGCCTCTGTATGATGCTGAGGATGATGCAACCGTCAAATTGGATAAGATTGTGCGCACCATTTATGGAGCTGAAGGGGTTGAATTATCCGATAAAGCAACCAAACAATTGCGTCAATTTGCCCAATACGGTTGGGACAAACTACCAATCATTATGGCGAAGACACAGTATTCATTGTCAGATGATGCGACACGATTAGGCGCGCCAAAAGACTTTAAGATTCATGTTCGTGAATTTATTCCAAAGGTTGGGGCTGGTTTCTTAGTCGCAATGACGGGATCAATTTTGACGATGCCTGGTTTACCGAAAACACCGGCCGCGAACAACATTGATATTGATGCCAGTGGCCATATTACTGGTTTATTCTAATTATTTCTAGGAATTAAAGACATTTGAGTGCTTTCCCTCTAGACGGTGAGACATTTAGCCGTCAAAATAGGGAAGGTCGTATACAGTATCAGAACATTGAAATGAACTAAGGGGAATTCATGGAAAATAAATGGATGCGGGCAGCGTTACCTGCCTTGTTGATTCACGGAAGTATTGGAACCGTGTATGCTTGGAGTGTCTTTAAACAAAATGTGGCGGACTATATTGGTCACAGTACAGCGGAAGTGGAATGGGCGTTTTCTTTAGCTATCTTCTTCTTGGGGATGTCGGCAGCAGTCTTAGGGAGCTTTGTTGAAAAAGACATTAAAAAGTCGGCGCTGGTTTCAACTTTGTTGTTTGTGATTGGAATGGCTGGAACCGGTCTAAGTATTCAATATAAGTCCTTGATAGGGATTTACGTCTTTTACGGTATCATCATGGGAATTGGTTTGGGGATTGGATACTTAACACCTGTTAAGAATTTGATGCTGTGGTTCCATGAAAATAAAGGTCTAGGAACTGGCTTAGCCGTCGCTGGTTTTGGTCTGTCTAAAATGGTCTTTTCGCCGGTTATGATTTGGCTGATGATGAATGTAGGACTATGGCAAATGTTTATTATTTTGGCCGGTGTCTTTGCGGTGATGATGTTAATTGGAACCGCCCTAATTCATAAACCACTTGATTGGCAAGAAACGCCATTGAAAGTGAAATTCAACCCGTGGTTGTTTATGAAAAATAAATCTTTCATTGGGATTTGGCTAATGTTCTATTTGAATATTACAGGTGGTCTAGCGATTATTTCGCAAGAAAAAGATATCATGGCAGCATTAACGAATAGTACCGGGCAAGCGGTCTTTACAGTGGGGTTAATTTCACTAGTAATTAGTCTGGATGCATTCTTTAACGCTGCTGGACGAATTGGTTTTGCGAGTTGGTCAGACCATCTGCAAGATCGTAATATGGTCTACAAGATTATCTTCTTGATGTCAGCGGGGATGACGTTATTGATGTTCGTCGTACCAACTGGCTTGGCCTTTTACCCAATTTTGATGGTGCTAACATTCTTTGCGATTAATGCAGGTTATGGGGGAGGATTCTCATCATTACCACCACTATTGGCCGATCGTTTTGGGATGAAAGCTATCTCTAAAATTCATGGGCTGACATTATCAGCTTGGGCGTTTGCCGGACTATCTGGTAATCAATTAGCCAGCTTTATCTTGAATGGTTTGAACATGAGTTACCAAATGGTTTTCCTAGTGATTGGTATTTTATATGTGATTGCCTATTTGATTTCAGTATTCTTGGTCAAGCCAACGCAGATGATTGTGGAATAGTTAGAAGAGATGTCGAAAATCAGAGGTGTTATGTGACACGACCTGATTTAATAATAGATAAAGAAAAGTATCGTTGGAAACAATTGTTTCCAGCGATACTTTTTTGTTTCTGACGATACTATTAAGACGTTTGCCCTTGACTGAAATATGGTGGGATTTCACGCATAATGGGCGTCTCACTTGGCGCATCTAATTGTTCCAGTAATAAATCGACCATTGCTTGGGCAATTTGAGGCAATGGTTGCACGATGGTGCTAAGTTCTAATTCAGTTAGTTTATGGATGAAAATACCATCGAAACCGACAATGCCAACCTCTTCTGGAATAGCTTTACCTTGTGTTTGAGCGGCCCGTAAAGCGCCTAAGGCTAAGCGGTCTGTTGCGGCCACAATCCCAAGATTAGGATGTTGTACCAACATATCCTGGATATAATCATGGGCGATATGTTCATCATTAGGTAAGTGAACCACGGTATGTGGTATTGCACCAATCGTTTTAATGAAGCCAGCTTCACGCTGAATGGCAAAATCATCAGTCATGGTGAGTCCTAAATAGACGTAATGATCATATGTGTCATTTAATAAGTGTTCCGTAGCCATTGTTGTGCCAGCTTGGTTATTGATATCTACGGAGTGAATCGCTGGGTGCGCACCATATGAAACCGCAGGAAGCGGTAAAGATGTAATATGGGTCATATCATGGGGACGCGCACCGCTGATAAGTAACCCATCAACTGAATCATATGTATCGTCAAGCGAACGATGTAATGCCATGGTGTAACCTTTGCGTTGTAATTCATCGGCGATGTAGAGAATCAGATTCCCAAAATATGGTTCCACTTGGTCCATTTGATCAAGCATCACAAAGGCAATCGCATAATGACGGTTGGTCGCTAATGAACGACCAGCACGATTTTGGACATAACCTAGCGCATCAATAGCTGCCATAACTTCCGCTTGAATTTCAGGGGAAACTTTTTCAGGATGATTAAGGACACGTGAAACGGTCATTTTTGAGACATGTGCGTATTTTGCAACATCATTAATAGAAACCATGTGTAAGCACCTTTCGATATGTAATTTGTTTTGAAAACCCTTTCAACAGTATAGCAGAATATCAAGATAAAATACGTCAAGATAACTTAAATCACAGATTAAATGGTGATTTCAAAAGGGTTTATCGTGTGTTTGTATGGATACATGTTTTTTGATGTCATTTTAAATTTATAAAAGGATTTTAAAATGTATTTATTTAAATATAAATGTTATGGAAAATATTTGTTGAATTGGTGGTAAAATGTAAGTAGATAGAGGACATCTATCGATTAATTATTCGGAGGGTGATGATATGTCAGATTTAAAAGACTTGCGTGACGGTGCTGTGGAACGACGAGAAGAAGAACTGAATAAATCACGCGAAGCAGAGCGAAAGAGTGAAGAAAAGCAACACAACGCGAAATAGTAGGAGGTATGAAAATGAAGAATGACGTACTGGAACAACTGAAGCGTAATGAAGGGAAATACGATGGCTTAACGATCAAAGCTGGACTAGAAATCTTTTTGTTGCACATTAATAACAACACGGAATCTGGCAATGTCGATATTGAAATTTTACGTAATGATGAGTTGGAAGCAACCATCTTTGATGCGTATCCCCAAAATATTGGGACACAATCAATTTCAAGCATTTCAGATACATTTGCGACTGTGAATGAAAAAATTGCGACGGACATTATGGACGTTGTTCATAATTAAGCGATGACTCAATAGGAGGATACCAAGATGTCAACATTACGAGATGGATTAGAAGAAAACCGTGAATCATTTGTGAAAGCTGACGAAAAGGATGCGCAAAATAAGGCCGCAGAACAACATGAATCAGTGAACGTTAAAAAGGTACATGAAGACCATAAAGAAGCACGTTATGACAAAGCTGAATGGGAACATGAAGTCAAAGATATTGAGGGGAAGTAATCATGGAAGCTAAGCATGAGTTTGAAGCAGTTGATGCTCGTGAAGTAGAAGATGCAAAGCGCCAAGCCGAACGAGAAGCCAAGCAAAGTGATTTCGTCGAATCTTCTAAGGAACAACGTGAAGGTAAGTAATCCGAAAATAGTGAAAAAGCCAAGTGTCGATTATACAGTCGATACTTGGCTTTTTATGTGTATAGCATATGCGTTATTTGTATTGGCGGATTACAGGTGGTTCGTAACTTGCAATAAAATCAAATAAGGCTGGTAGATTATCGTAGAAACCTAACTTATCAAAATGTTCTTGTGATAGGAAATCCTTGGCGACCATATCTTTGAACATCGTTTTCATTGGTGTGTAGAAACCATCGACATCAAAGAAGACACACGGGTTATTGTTATCCCCAATACGTGCCCAAGAGAAGGCTTCAATGATTTCTTCTAATGTTCCTGGACCACCAGGTAGGGCAATACAGGCATCTGATAAATCAAGCATACGTTGTTTGCGAACAGACATGTTTGGTACAATTTCCAATTCAGTGAGTCCTTGGTGTGATGCACCACGATCAACTAAATTTTGTGGCATAATCCCATGGACGCGACCACCTTGTGCTAAAACAGTGTCAGCTAATAGTCCCATTAAGCCAACACGTGCCCCACCATACACCAATTCCATATCGTTTTGTGCAATCCAATTCCCCAATTCAATTGTGGCGGCTTGAAATTTTGGATCATTCCCATCAGCAGCACCACAATATACAGCAATCTTTTTCATGTATATTCCCCCAGTAATGTTATGATTATCTCATAGATAAAAGTATAGCATAGGGAGTTGGGAACATGATGGATATTAATGCACATCAAAAATGGTTAACAGAATTTTATGCTAGTCGCGGATGGCTAGCATTGTCTTCTTCACGACGTTTGAACTTTTTAATGGAAGAAGTTGGGGAACTATCACAAGGGGTTCGTGCCTATGAAATTGGCCGTGACCATCCAGGAGAATTGGAAAAAACAGTCGCTGAAAAGAAGGATAATGTTGTGGAAGAATTGGCTGACGTCATGGATGCCATTCTAATTTTGTGTGACAAATTTGATATCGCACCAGAAGAACTCTTCAAGAAAAGTGAAGACAAGTTAAATGCGCGATATGATCAACAATGATGTTTAAAATGAAATATCTCTAAAGTCAAAGTGGGTTCACTCACTTTAATTTTAGGGATATTTTTTTATCCTGGACACAGGGGTTTCAGATAATTGAAGGATAACTAAAGGCAACCGTATTACTACTAGTAACTAGACTAAAGCATATCGATAATGGGAATGTCGATGATGACGGATGACGATTGGGAAAAATATTGAAATACACAGTTTTTTGACAGAAATAAGTATTCAGAGTTGTGAAAGAAGTATCGGTGCATATGGTAAAAATACGATGTCATCATCTTATGACAGGTGATTCAAGCACTAAAAACAGACTGAAGATTTTTAAAAGAAAGAGAGGAGTATGGATGACCACATTTTAAAAGCAAAACGCAACAGGCAAGGTTATTTAATGGATTGGTATTTCTGATTGGAGAAAATGATGAATAAAGAGGTCGTAACAGCGCCACATCGTGTTATTGAAGAACTAGATGAATGGCTAGAACAAGCTGGCTTAAATCCATCTATCTGGATGATGTTGATGGATATTAATGAACATCATGAAATGTTTACCGCAACGAGTTATTGGGTATATGGTGATAATACGCTTACTGAATCAACACGTGTCCGACGTGAAATGGCTGTGATTGCGCACGTTTTTGGTGAGACATCATTACAAATAGAACGTGAGCCACGCTATTATGTGACTTATCAGGAGAGAAAACAGACCTTATTCATTTATAAGGCTGGGATAGATAAGCAATTGCAGACTTTGAATGAGGGGATGCCACCATATGAAGCCGGTTTATCTAAAGTGTTAGCTGATGAAATTGCACAAGAGTTTAACGGTGAAGTGAAAAGCATCGATACGGAAAGCGATTAGTACAACATAAAGAGGCCTCGCGTTAGCATCAACACGGGGCCTCTTTTGTTTACGGTTATATATGTAGCAGTTTCTCAATTTTTTTGACGATCAATCACTAACATTACCAAATAGATTAATCCCACTAAACCTGTAAAAAGATTCCAATACCAGTCAGGGGTTGCTACATTTTGTAATTTTAGTAGATTTGTCATTAGCAAAAGAGAGATGATGTACTTCATGATTTTCATAAGATAACCTCATATGATGTGTTTTAATTGACGACAAATAACAATGATTTGTTTGGTCTTGCTATTTTGACTATGATTTAAAATTACACCAAAAAAACAGCTGAATCAACAATTTTTAAAAATCACTTGTGATAAAAAAGCCTAGCACTGTCATGACAGTACTAGGCTTTTGTTTAAAGCGTGTATTTTACCACCAACCGTTAGCTTGACGGAATGAAATGGCGTTTTCAACTGATCCGTAACGAGAGTTAGCGTAGTTAAGCATTCCCTTAGTTTGTGTTGCAACTGAACCTGTTCCCCATGATTCCTTAGTTTGACCAAGACCACGGTAACCAGCAGACGAAACAACATTTGGGTTTCCACCAGATTCTGGCATCACGATTGTGCTCCACAATGCAGCAGATCCACCGTTAGCAATGAATTGGTCGTATGTTGAACCTGAGTTCACAGGTGCCGCTGTTTGTGTAACAGGTGCAGTTACTGGAGCTTGTGGTGCAGCGACTTGTGTAACAACTGGTGTAGGCGCAGTGTATTGCACTTGTTGTACAGGTTGTTCAATAACAGGTGAAACTTCTTGTACAGGTTGTTCGATAACAGGCGCAACTTCTTGTACAGGTGGGTTAACTGCTTCTGGTTGAACGGCAGGAGCTACAGCACCATCGATTTCTAGTTGTTCACCAACGTAAATCAAGTTGATGTCGGCAATGTTGTTCAGTGCTTGTAGGGCGTCAATGTTTGTATTGTGTTCAACCGCAAGTGATGACAAAGTGTCTCCACTCTTTACAGTTACTTGATCAGCAGAAGCGATACCTGTTACACCTAATAATCCGGCGACGACACTAGTTGATAGGATAAGTGATTGTTTAATATTCATTGTATATCTCCATTTTGTTTTCTAATTTTTATTGTTATGTATATGTGCAATTGCTTGTTGAATTGAACACTGATTAGTATAGGACGAACAGAGCGCGTGCAAATGACAATTACATAACAGTGAATCATGAAATTGTCACATTCCATGAAATAGATTCAAACAAAAGGCAGAAAATCAGTACTTTAAGGCCGTAATATTTAAACCAAAATGGGCTGAAAAATCACACAAAAAGAATTATTCATCTTGATTTGAACTAAATGAAGGCTGAAATATGACAACATAACGAAATCTGTAAAGTATATTTTTATTTTATTTCGTTACTTTTTGGCGTGTTGGCGCTTAATAATGACAATAAAATTGGGGATGGTAGATAGATAAGTCTGAAATATTTCATTGAAAAAGCGCAATTTGACTTATAAATAGAAAAATAGGGCACTAATTGTCGATATCCCACGATAATCAGTGCCCTATGTTATTAATGATGATGAATTGAACTTATAGTAATAATGAAGTAAATCTACGTTAAATCTGGTTTAGAAAATTACGTTTCAATAGATAGTAGTAATTCATATCTCGAAGAGTACCATATAGTAAGATATCATCTTCTTGTGTACCAGAGAATGTAAAGCCATTTTTTAACGCAACTTTATTACTGGCGATATTCTTCGTATCAATTACCAGATTTAACCGATTCAACTCTAAATTCAAAAATCCGTATTCGCATAATTTTTGCACCACACTGGAAATAATCCCTTGACGTTGGTAGTTTGAATGAATCCAATAACCAATGTCTGCTTGTCGCGTAGATAAATCGATATCATGTAGATCTACACAACCAATTAAGGTATCTTCAATCGCAACAAAAAATAGGGCATCTGTTTGCTTTACTACACCATCTAATTTTAACTTGAAATAGTCAACTTGGTCTTTGGGGGACATCGTGTCATCGACAAAGTCTAGAAATGTGCGTAAGTGCGTACGATCAGAATCTATTAACGCAAATAATTCAGGCGCCATTCGCATCTCTGGATAAACAAGGAATAGGTCATCCTTAACGTGCATTTTAAAATAATTTTTGGCCATAACGATATCTCCTTTATATATGTGACTAAATCGGTATACCTCTTTAGCATTAAACAACAATCTACCTATATAATACTTAAAACATATCACACATCTATATTTGACCTTGGAATAAAAATTAAAATGCATGAAAACAGGCTATATAGCAAGGTCTGCCCTTAGATGCGCTTGTAAATGGTTTGTAAACTTATCGTTAATTCATGTCATAAAAGTTACTTATATTTAATTAGTAAACACGAAATATTCTGTGATATACTCCAACAAAAGGGAGGTATTCTTACATGGTTTATTTTTTAAGAAACAATCGCACGGCTAGTTACATATTATTAGTTTTACGAGTTTATATCGGGTTCCAATGGTTTACTGCTGGACTAAGTAAGTTAATGATGAATGGTGGTTTTCATGCGGAAGGCATGATTTCAGGCGCACTGCAACAGGGTACACCAGAGCAACCTTTTGCATATCCTTTGTTCCAATCATTTTTGAAGATGACAACTGATGGAGGTCAAGATGCAAGCTTCTTCAATCTTGTCGTACCATGGGGAGAGATGTTTGTCGGACTAGGTTTGATGTTTGGAATGTTAACACTTGCGGCAGCATTCTTTGGTTTGATTATGAACTTTACATATTTGTTGTCAGGGGTTGTATCTGTGAATCCTACGTTTATTTTGATCCAATTTATCATTTTGATTTCTGGCTTTAATGCTGGAAAGATTGGTCTGGATTACTGGGTAACGCCATATCTACGAAGTAAGTTCACATTTTTGAATAATGATATCAATCCACGTTCAGTAAAATAAGCTAAAAAAGTCTTGATTAGTTCCCTCACTAACTAATCAAGGCTTTTTCTTTTCTATGTGGCCATTGTGCGGAACTTTTAAATACGAAGACGCTCGTAGCAGTAAATTCAAAAGCTCATTATGTTACCGGTAACATGCCAAAAATCATTGTAAACGTTTTCTGTAAGCGCTAACATAATAAATGTTGAAAGAGATATAAGCAGTTTACAGGAAAAGGGGAACAGTCGCATGGCTGAAACAGTACACAAAAAATCATTGCCAAGTTTGGCAAAACGCACGATTATGATGATGACAATCGGGAACTTAGGGGTGTCAATGGCGTTCTCATTGCAAAGTTCAAGTATGGGACGTATCTTCCAAACGATTGGGGCTGATCCACACACACTTGGATTTTTCTTCATCTTGCCGCCATTGGTTGGGATGTTTATCCAACCGGTTGTGGGATACTTCTCAGACCGTACATGGCTACCTAAATTAGGTGGGCGTCGTATGCCGTATCTATTAATTGGGGCCTTAATCGCTGTGATTATGATGATGCTTCTACCTAATTCCGGATCATTTGGTTTTGGATTTGGTTCAATGGCAGCCTTGTCATTTGCGGCCTTTGCCATTCTGTTCATGGACTTGTCATCAAACATGGCCATGCAACCCTTTAAGATGATTATTGGGGATATGGTGCCGGACGATGAAAAGAACTATGCTTGGTCATTCCAAACAATCTGGGGAAACTTAGGAGCTATCTTAGCAACATTACTACCATTCATTTTGACTTTGATTGGTGTATCAAACGTTGCCGTAAAGGGAGCATTGCCTAACTCAGTTATCTGGTCATTCTACATTGGAGCGATTATCCTACTAGTAAGTGCCATTTTCTCAGTATTGTCAGTTAAGGAATACACACCGGATGAATATGCTGAATACCACGGTGTGAACAAAGATGAACAAAACAAGCAAAGCATGATTAGCTTGATTAAGTCAGCGCCAAAGATTTTCTGGACACTTGGACTAGTACAATTCTTCGCATGGGGAGCTTTCCAATACTTGTGGACATATGGAACAGGAGCCATTGCGGATAACGTGTGGCAAACCACTGACCCATCATCAGCGGCTTACCAATCTGCTGGTAACTGGTTTGGAATTTTGTCAGCAACACAAGCAATTGCCTCAGTTGTCTGGGGACTAGTATTGTCAAAGACAACACCAAAGCAACGTCCATTGGCTTACGCAGGTGGTATGATCATTGGTGGTCTTGGATTCATGTCAGTCTTCTTCATTCATTCACAACATGCATTGTTGGCATCATTCGTGGCGATTGGAATCGGTTGGGTGACAATGAACGCTATTCCATTCATGTACTTGACGACGGCCTTAGATGGTAAGAATGACGGAACATACATGGGACTATTCAATAGTACAATTTGTATTCCACAAATCGTGGCATCAATCGCGTCATTTGCGATTTTCCCACTAGTAGGGGCAAGCATGCCAACGATGTTGTTGATTTCAGGTATCTTGATGATTTTGGGAGCTGGAGCGACACGCTTTGTGAAGCAATAACCACTTAAAACACGTTAATATTTAAAAATGAACGATTATTCTGTTAACATAAACCGCTATGTAGCAGCCTTAATAGGAGGAAAACACAATGGGTACAACAAGCCGTTGGAAAGATGAAGTTGTTTATCAAGTATATCCACGCTCATTCCAAGATACGAATGATGATGGTATCGGGGACTTGCCTGGAATTATTAGTCGCTTAGATTATCTACAAAGTTTAGGTGTGACAATGGTTTGGATTTCACCAATCTACAAGTCACCAATGGTAGACATGGGCTATGACATTGCGGACTATCAAGCTATTGATCCACAATTCGGTACAATGGACGATTTTGATACGTTATTACGTGAAGGTGACGCACGCGGGATTAAAATTGTGATGGACTTGGTGGTTAATCACACCTCTGACCAACATGACTGGTTCAAGCAAGCATTAGCAGATCCAAAGAGTAAATACCGTGATTACTACATCTTCAAAACAACTGAAGATGGTGAAGTGCCCAATAACTGGCGTGGTATTTTTGGGGGATCAACTTGGACAGAAGTGCCCGGTGAACCAGGTACATTTTACTTCCATACATTTGCGCCAGAACAACCTGAATTAAACTGGGAAAACCCAGCTTTGCGTCGTGAGATTTACGACATGATTAATTGGTGGCACGAAAAGGGTGTTGCTGGTTGGCGTGTGGACGCGATTACCCATCTGAAGAAGGACTTGGATTGGGCATCATTACCCGCTGATGGTGATGATGGACGTGTGTCTGTCGTAAAGAAGGGGCAAAATCGTCCGGGAATCAATGTTTTCCTTGATGAATTGAAGGCTGAAACCTTTGATAAGTACGATGTGATTACTGTTGGTGAAGCATATGGTGTGCCAGATGAAGACTTGCCAGCTTACATCGGACCGAATGGATACTTCTCAATGATCTTTGACTTCTCATATATCAATATTGAAGTGCAAGATGTGAATGAATGGTATCGTGGCCCTTCAGCGTGGGATACAGCCTTGTTGAAGCAAACTTTGTTTGATAGCCAACGTGAGATTAAGCAATCTAATGGAATGCTAGGAAACGTCTTAGAAAACCATGATCAAAACCGTGCGTTAACGAAGTATGTGCCAAATCCGGCCTTCCAAACACCAATGGCAGCCAAAGCATTGGCCACAATGTATTACTTTGTACCAGGGGTACCATTCATTTACCAAGGACAAGAAATTGGAATGAAGAATTTTAAGCGTAACGACATCAGTCAATTTAATGATGTGTCATCATTAAACAACTACGCAGTCGCTATGGACGCAGGGGTCTCTAATGAAGATGCCTTAGAAACAGTGAATGCAAAGTCTCGTGACAATGCGCGTACACCAATGCAATGGACTGATGCTAATTACGGTGGATTCTCTAACGCTGAACCTTGGTTAGAAATGAATAATCAACGTGATGGCATTAATGTCATGGCGGAAGAAAATGATCCAGATTCAGTATTGGCTTATTACCGTGCGATGAATAAAGTACGTGTCGACGATATGTGGCATAGTACGATTGTTGATGGTGACTTTACACCATTGATGAATGTTGCCGATGATGTTGTTGCCTACCAACGTGAATTAGGTAACCGTCAATTAACTGTGTTAATTAATCTGGGCACAGAAACACAAACAGTGACATTGCCAGCCATCATGACAGGTGAGGTATTGTTGGTGAATGATAAGGCCGTATCCACGACATTGTCAGGGAATACAATTACTTTGCCACCATATGGAGCCATGATTATTGGTGAATAATCATAATAACGACTAAAGCATATTTGACATCTCGCTGGAGATTGTGAAATATGCTTTTTTATTTTTAAATTTACATGGAAACATGTGAAAAACAGGTAAATGAAAGCGCTTTACAAAGAGATGAAGAGTGCTACAATTAAATATGTAAACGCTTACACGTTTTGAAGAAAAGGGGTTTATAGAATGAAGTATATTAACTATTTGGGAAATGATGCGCCAACAAACATCGCCACAGATGCGTGGTTGTTGGCGCAATTACATGCAGATGAGCCAGTCGTGGCGTTATGGCAGAACGAACGAGCTGTCATCGTTGGACAAAATCAGAATGCATGGGCAGAGGTCAATAAGTCATACACTGACGAACACGATATTCAAGTTGTTCGCCGTGTAACCGGTGGGGGCGCTGTGTACCATGACTTGGGGAATTTGAACTTTTCATTGATTGTACCGGTGGCGAGTGCTGGCGATGTCAACTTCTCTACTTTCGTAGAACCAGTGGTCCGCGCACTGCACAATATGGGGATTCCAGTTGAAGTCACAGGTCGTAATGATCTTGTGATTGATGGGAAAAAAGTATCAGGGAATGCGCAACGTTATCAAGGTGGGTATTTAATGCATCATGGGACACTTTTGTTTGATACCGATGTTGATACGATGGTTCACGCATTGAACGTTGCGGACGAAAAGTTTATGTCAAAGGCAGCCAAGTCTGTTCGCGCACGAGTTGGGGCTATTGGTGATTATGTACCAGAGGGTATGACCATGGCGGACTTCCGTTCAGCTTTGTTGTATGAGCTAACGAATCAAGGAACAGATGGCGAGTATGTCCTAAGTGATGAACAATGGACAGAAATTAAAACGTTGGCACAAGACAAGTTCTCTAATTGGGAATGGAATTGGGCGAAGTCGCCCGACTTCAATTTCAAGAACCATACAAAGTTCACTGGTGGGGCTTTAGATGTCTTTGCGGAAGTCCAAGAAGGTAAGATTACAGATATTGCCTTCGGTGGCGATTTCTTAGGTGTCCGTGATTGGCGTGAAATCAAGGATGCTTTCATTGGCTTAAACTTTGATGCAGCCGAAATCATGAAAGTCTTAGACGAACATGATGAAGCACAGTACTTTGGCACAATTACAAATTCAGAAGTTGCAAGTATGTTCACAGAGATAGGAGATCATGATGGCAAATAGCGAACACATTTTAGATTTTAACGTGCAGTTGGCAGAACAAGATGCACAATTTCCAACATTACAAATCTTGAGCAATGATGGTGAGATTATCGATGAAGCTGGATTAGCTGCGGCTGGGTTGAGTGATGATGAATTAGTGGCGTTGATGACACAAATGGTGCAAAGTCGTACATTGCACACACGTTCAACAAAATTGGCTAAGCAAGGTCGTCTAGGATTCTATGCGCCAACAATGGGACAAGAAGCCTCACAACTAGCGTCTAACTTTGCTTTTAAGCCACAAGACTGGGTGATGCCTGGTTATCGTGACGTACCACAATTAGTGATGCGTGGATTCCCAATCGCAAAGGCTTTCTTATGGTCACGTGGACATGCATTAGGTGGTGAATTTGAAGACTTGCGTGGTTGGTTCCCACAAATTATTATTGGGGCGCAATATGTTGAAGCTGCGGGAATTGCGATGGGATTAAAGAAGAACGGTGAAGACGCCGTTGCCTACACATATACAGGTGATGGTGGTTCATCTCAAGGTGATACCTATGAAGGAATGAATTTCGCTGGAGCTTATAAGTTACCAAACGTTTTCTTCATTCAAAACAATGGTTACGCCATTTCAACACCACGTACAACTCAAACATCAGCGACTCATTTGGCTGCGAAGGGTTGGGCTGCTGGAATTCCATCAGTGGTCGTTGATGGGAACGATGCGATTGCCATGTACTTGGCTGCGAAGAAAGCCCGTGAATGGGCCGTTAGTGGTAATGGTCCGGTCTTGATTGAAGCTTTGACTGATCGATTGGGACCTCATTCAATGTCAGGTGATGATCCATTGCGTTACCGTACGCAAGAATCTATTGATGAATGGATGAAGAAGGATCCATTGATTCGTATGCGTATTTACCTTGAAAAGCAATCATTGTGGAGCGAAGAGAAGGAACAAGCAATCATTGATGCTTACAACAAGGAAATTGATGCAGCCGTTAAGGAAGCAGATAATGCTCCAAAGATGGATATTGCAGATTTGATTGAAACAACATTTGAAATACCAACTTACACACAACGTGAACAAGTGGCAAAGATTCGTCAGGAGGATAACTAATGGCTAATATGACTTATATCGAAGCGATTACAGATGCACTGGATATCGCCTTAGAACGTGATGATAAGACATTGATTTTCGGAGAAGACGTGGGAAAGAACGGTGGAGTTTTCCGTGCGACAGACGGCCTACAAGCCAAGCATGGTGAAGACCGTGTCTTCAATACGCCATTGGCCGAAAGTGGAATTGGTGGACTTGCGATTGGAACGGCCGCAACTGGTTGGCGTCCAATTATGGAAATTCAATTCTATGGCTTTATCTTTGAAGTGATTGATTCATTGGCCGGACAATTAGCCCGTAATCGTTTCCGTTTCCATGGGACACGTAACTTCCCAGTGACGATTCGTGCTCCATATGGTGGTGGAACTAAGACACCTGAAATGCACGCTGATTCATTGGAAGGTCTATTAACACAGACACCTGGAATTCGTGTTGTGATGCCATCAAACCCGGTTGATGCTAAGGGCTTGTTGTTATCATCTATTGAAAGTAATGATCCAGTCTTATTCCTAGAGCATTTACGTTTGTACCGTTCAATGCGTGCAGAAGTACCAGAAGGTTACTACACCACACCACTTGATCAAGCGGTTGTGGCACGTGAAGGTAAAGATGCTTCTGTCATTGCGTATGGTGCCATGGTTGGTGAAGCCTTGATTGCGGCTGAAGAATTGGCCAAGGATGGAATTGAACTAGAAGTCTTGGACCTACGTACAGTAAGTCCATTGGACATTGATGCCATTGGTGAAACGGTTAAGAAGACTGGTCGCGTTGTTGTGGCACAAGAAGCCCAACGTCAAGCCGGTGTTGGTGCAGCTGTTATGGCTGAAATTTCAGAACGCTTCATCATGAATTTGGATGCACCAATTGGTCGTGTCTCAGCGCCCGATTCAATTTATCCATTTGCACAAGCCGAAAATGAGTGGCTACCAAATCCAGATGATATTATTGCGGCGGTAAAGGAGGTTGTTTCTTATGACTAAAATTTTTACAATGCCTGATATTGGTGAAGGAATGGCCGAGGGTGAAATCGCTAACTGGTTAGTTAAAGTTGGTGATGTTTTAGAACCTGAATCAGAAGTTGCGGAAGTCCAAAACGACAAGTTATTGCAAGAAATTCTATCACCATTTGGTGGGCAAGTAACGAAGCTATTTGTAGACGCTGGTACAGTTGTTAAGATGGGGGAACCATTGATTGAATTTGATGGGGATGGATCTGGTGACTCAGTAGCTGTAGAAACACCTGCTGTTGAAGAAGTGCCAGCCGAACCAGTGGCAGCGCCAGTGACAGAAAATGTTGCGCCAACCGCAGAACCAACTGGAACGACTGGTGTTCAAACAAATGGGAATGGGACTGTTATGGCTATGCCAGCGGTTCGTCAATATGCGCGTCAAAACAATGTTGATTTGACAACGATTGTCCCAACAGGGCGTCATGGACATATTACAATGCAAGATGTTCAAAACCCAACTGCAGCAGCACCTGCTGTCACAGAAACGCCAGTCGTTGAATCAATGGCAACAGTTAATGTTGCGAACGACACACCAGTAACACCAACAGCACCAGTTGTTGATGGTCAAGGTCAATATCGTGAAACGATGTCACCCATGCGTAAAGCGATTGCCAATAACATGGTGCATCAAACAACGACCATTCCACATGTCACATTGATGGATGAAGTTGATGTGACCAAGCTAGTTGCGCATCGTGCAGCGTTCAAGGAATTGATGGCGAAGGAAGATATTAAGCTAACTTACTTGCCATATATTGCGAAAGCATTGGCTGCGGTCGCAAACCGCTTCCCAATGTTGAATGCACATGCTGATATGGCAACGAATGAAGTGGTCTTCAACGAAAACGTAAACTTAGGAATCGCTGTTAGTGTTCCGGATGGTTTGGTTGTGCCAAGCATCAACAATGCACAAGGTAAGTCTATTAAGACAATGGCCGTGGAAATTGCTGATTTGGCAAGCCGTGCACGTGATAATAAGTTGAAGCCAGGTGAAATGGGAAATAGTACGATTTCAATTTCAAACATTGGTTCTGCTGGTGGTGGGTTCTTCACACCAGTCATTAATACGAATGAAGCTGCTATTTTGGGTGTCGGTCGTATTTACGAAGCACCAACTGTAAATGCTGAAGGTGAAATTGTGGTTGGCCAAATGCTACGCCTATCATTGAGCTTTGACCACCGTCTAATTGATGGTGTGATGGCGCAACAAGCAATGAATATGTTGAAGTCAATGCTTGCAGATCCAGCTATGATGCTGATGGAGGTCTAATATGGTTGTTGGAACATTAACAGAATCCGTTGATACAATTGTTGTCGGTGCGGGACCTGGTGGTTATGTCGCGGCAATTCGTGCAGCTGAACTGGGCCAAAAAGTCGTGATTGTTGAACGTGATTACATTGGTGGTGTCTGTTTAAATGTTGGATGTATTCCGTCTAAGGCGCTAATCACAGCCGGTCATCATCGTCAAAATATGTTAAATGGTGATCCATTTGGTTTGCATGCCAACGATGTAACACTTGATTTTGCCAAGACACAAGATTGGAAGCAAAACACAGTTGTCGCAACCTTAACAGGTGGTGTTGAAGCACTATTAAAGAAGCATAAAGTGCAAATCATTTCTGGTGAAGCACGTTTTGCAGATAATCAAACGATTAGTGTTGCAACTGAAGATTCAGCGTCACAATACGCCTTCCGTCATGCAATTATTGCGACCGGATCTCGCCCAGTTGAAATTCCAGGCTTTGAATTTGGTGGTCGTATCGTCGATTCGACTGGTGCATTGAATTTGACTGAAGTACCGGAGCATTTGATTGTGATTGGTGGTGGAGTCATTGGGTCTGAATTAGCCGGTGCCTACCAAAACTTAGGATCAAAGGTCACTATTTTAGAAGGACTGCCACATATTCTGAATGGTTTTGATCAAGAATTGACGAAGCCAGTTGTTGATGACTTTAAGCAACATGGCGCTGAGATTATTACTAGTGCAAAAGCAAAGTCAGCGAGCCAAGATGATGAAAGTGTCACTGTCACTTATGAAGTTGACGGGAAAGAAGCAACTATTACAGGTTCACACTTACTGGTAAGTGTTGGTCGTCGCCCGAATACAGATGAAATTGGACTTAATAATACGAATATCAAGATGACTGATCGTGGCTTGATTGAAGTGAATAAGCGTATGGAAACATCTGTTTCACACATCTTTGCGATTGGAGATGTCGTTGCTGGGCCAGCCTTAGCCCATAAGGCGAGCTTTGAAGCGAAAGTTGCGGCTGCTGCAATTGCCGGTCAAAATGTTGAAGATGGGCATTACGCAATGCCTGCTGTGGCCTATACAAATATTGAAGTCGCGACCGTAGGTGAGACGCCAGAATCAATTAAAGAATTGGGATTGAATGCGAAGGCCTTTAAATTCCCATTCGCGGCGAATGGTCGTGCTATTTCAATGGCTGAAACTGCTGGATTTATTCGTTTGGTGGTTGATCAAGATACTGATGGGATTATTGGTGGTCAAATTGCCGGTGCTGGGGCATCAGATTTGATTTCTGAAATTGCATTAGCGATTGAGAATGGTTTGACTGTGGCTGATATTGAATTAACGATTCATCCACACCCAACATTAAGTGAAGCCATTATGGATACCGCTGAATTAGCAAGTGGTTTGCCAATTCACATCTAAACAACCAAAAACACATTGGAAATCATTCAATGTGTTTTTTCTGTATCTGATGTTTCATGGATTGAGAGAAAGGAGGGTGAAATGATTTCAAATGAAGCAGAGCGTTTAACGCAGCGTTTAAAGACGCAAAATTTTCGACAACAATTAGTCACTGCTTTTCAGACTGCACAGGGGAAAATGACAGATAAGGACTTAACTCGCGAGAATTTCCCGGCCAATGTTTCCTATAAGGCGCATTGGATTGACCATCATTTAGTGGCCGAAGTATCCAGTTTGTCAGTCCAAAGAAATGCTTCGATTCTGATGTTGCATGGTGGTGGTTTTGTGATTCCAGCGGGTAAAAATTTTGTTACGGTGGGTATGGCATTTGTTCAGGCGGGTTATACGGTCTGGTTTGCAGACTATCCATTGATACAAAACTATTCAAGTGACTATCTGCGGAAATGGCTGTTACGAGCGTATGAAAAAATGGCCGAGCAAACAGATAGGTCCTTATTATTTGGTGATTCAGCTGGAGCTAACTTAGCTTTGAGATTGTTACTTGATATTCGCGATAAGGGGTTACCACAACCGCACGCAACAGAATTATTCTCATTAGGGCCGGACTTAACCTTAGCGACGACCGACTTAAAACAAGTCGCAGAATCAGATGTGGTGTTAGACCGCGACGGATTGGCCAGTGTCTTTAGCGATGTTTTTGATGCTGATATGAATCGTTACTATAGTTTTAATGCAGAAAATGATTACAGCCAGCTAGGGAATATTCGTCTGGATATGGGGGGCAATGAATTGTTTGTGCCTGATGTACTCGCGTTAATGGATGTGTTAGATACAGTGGGGACAAGTCCGGAACTGATGATTCATCCGGCGATGATGCATGATTTTATTATGTGGTCACAATTGCCGGAATCTCAGGCGGTGCAGGCATCTATCCTGAATTATTTCAACGAGGGACAAAAGTGAATCGACTTTTTCTGTTGCAGTATTATACGCCGTATGATAACATTACCTGTGTAATAAGATATGACGAAAAATATAAAAACAAAAAGAGGTGTAGTATCATGACTGAACCAGCATTGGTTGCGAATAATATTAAGCAAGTCTATAAGAGTGCAGCGGGCGTTGAACAAACAGTTCTGCATAATCTATCAGTAGAAGCGGAAAAGGGTGAATTCTTGGCTATTATGGGTCCTTCTGGATCTGGTAAGTCTACATTGTTGAATATTCTATCAACTTTGATGAAACCAACATCTGGGGATGTTCGCATCAACAATCAAGATATTCTACACATGAATGACAATGAAATCGCTAAGTTCCGTGGAGAAGACATGGGATTCATTTTCCAAAGCTACAATTTGGTTGATAGTTTGACGGTTTATGAAAACATTGCCTTGCCATTGATGCTGCAAAAGCAACGTCCAGCGGTAATTAAGACACGTGTCAATGAAGTTGCGACAATGTTGAACATTGCGGAATACTTGAACAAGTACCCATCAGAATTATCTGGTGGGCAACAACAACGTGTTGGGGCAGCCCGTGCGCTAGTACACAATCCTGGTTTGATTTTCGGAGACGAACCAACTGGTGCTTTGGATTCAGAAAATGCGCGTGAAATGATGAACTACCTAACAAAGATTAATGATAATGCGGATATTTCTATCTTGATGGTGACGCACGATCCATTCTCTGCTAGTTTTGCATCACGTATTTTGTTCCTAAATGATGGAGAAATCTCAGGTGAACTCGTACGTGGTAACACAGCACGTGAAGATTTCTACGGCGAGATTCTACGTGAACTCGGAAACTTCGAATAAGGCAGGTGACAGACATGTTAACAAAAATTGCCTTAAAGTCATTGCGTCATAAATGGCGTGATTATCTGGTTCTATTAATTGGAACAACGATTGCTGTTGGAATCTTCTATATGTTCAGTGCTATGGCCACGAATGATGCATTTTTGAAGGCTAATTCAACGGTTAAGATGATTATTCCGGTCTTTATTGTAGGAGAAGTCTTACTTGGAATTATCACATTCGTTTACTTAAACTTTGCCAATAGTTTCTTACTGCGCTTGCGTCAGAAAGAATATGGACTATTCTCCATGTTGGGTGCCACAAAACGACAAATTGGAACGCTATTGATGCGTGAAACATTGTTGGTAGGTGTGGTATCAGTCATTCTAGGGATGTTGCTTGGAATGGGATTAACGTCTGTCAGTGCAGGATACTTGATGAACTTAATCGGGATTGAATTGGAGAATTGGTCAGTTGTCACACCGAATGCTATTATCGTGACCGTTATTTTCTTTATGTTGGTATTCTTTATCAACGGAGTTTATAATCGTATTCGTTTAACACGTCGTGATACATTGACGCTTCTAACGGCGGATGCAACGGTTAAGCAACCTAAGCTAAGCACAATGAAGATGGTATTCATGGGACTATTAGGTCTTGCGCTATTGATCGGTAGCTACCTATTAATGCCACATATTGGGACATTCATGTTGCCAGGTTTCGTGGCAATTATCGTCCTAAACATTACTGGAACTTACTTGTTTGTTAGTCATACATTAAACTTGGTAACCAAGTGGATTCAAAATTCTAATTTTGGGATGCGTGGTTTGCGTCCATTCTTAAATGGACAATTACGTTTCCGTTTGGCTGACTACAAGCGTATTTTAACAATGATTGCGGTATTGTTTGGAATGGCACTTGGGGCGATGAGTGTTGGGCAAGGATATTACATTGCGTTGCCAACTCAAGCGGTTGAAAACGCCGACGTCACAATGGTTGTTCGAAATGAACAAACTGATTTGTCAGATGTTTCAGATGTCACGTACCGTGCTGATATCCATTATGTTGTCTCAGATGATAAGGTTTCATTTTTGAAGTCTGATTTTGCAGATATCAAGATTCCTGATCGAGAATATTTGGAAAACGGTAAGTCAAAATTGAACATGGTTTCAGTTGATTCAGAAGGGATTAACGAAAATTATACGTTGTTAACTTGGGCAAATTACGCTGCTGGACTAGAATTTGGCGGACAATTTGAATTGGTTGACACATTACCTGCTGGTGAACAAAAGACACTGCGTGCCTTTACAACCAGCGATTTCATGGGTAATGAAAAAGAACTACGTCAAGTATATGACGGCGAAAAGCGGTATTTGGAAAATGCCAACCAAGGTGGACCATCAAGTGTCCCAGGATCATTTGGAATGCTCGTATTACTAAAGAGTGTCTTTGGTGGACTAGAATTCATGAGTATGTTCCTAGGTATGGCCTTCATGGTTATGCTAGCGTCAACGTTGATGTTTAAGATTCTATCTAACGTTGTACCAGACATGCGTCGTTACCAAATATTGAACATGGTTGGTGTGACAAAGCACCAAGCAAAGATGGCAGTTGCTAAGGACTTGGGGATTCTATTCTTCATTCCAATGACAATTGGATTAGCTGATGCGTTGATTGGGCTACAAATGTTTGATAAGTTAATGCCAGATGCCTACGCTGGTGTACCAACTGCCTTACCATGGGTGCTTGGAATTTACGCATTGTACTATCTTGTAACGGTATTCATTTACCAACGTTTAGTATTAAAGTCAAAATAAGTTTGATAGCAAGCAATGGATGATATTATCCATTGCTTTTTTTGTTTACTTGTTATTGAGTCAAACTACTTATACAGGGGATGAAGCAGATGGTGGTGATTTAAAGGGATACAAAAAAAGACTAACCACATAATTGGTTAGTCTTTTTGATATATTGCATTTGTTTTTTGTCGTCGTATGACTTAGCTTAGTCGGTAATGTCGTTTAGGACACGACGCGCAACGGCTTCTGTCATCACAACGTCAGTGAAGAACTTACCACGAAGGGCACCAATAATAGCGTTTGTCTTAAATTTGCTCTTAACCACAGCAAAACGACGTGGTGTAGACATAATTGTATCAATATCTAGACCGAAAACATGATCATGTTCTAATGATAGGAAGTTTCCATCAATATCGAATGGACGTCCATAAACCATACCAGCAATTTCGTCTTGATCAACTCCAGCTAGAATAGAATCAGCATTATCACGCCAAACAGGAATACTGTTTAGAGAAGCAACTGTTCCAAGTGCTGTGAATAGGAAGTCCATGTGTTGTGCGGCTTCGAAAGAAGGGCGAATAGCCATTTCTTGTTTCATACCTTCACGAACAGATTCGTTCAAAACATATAGAGGACCAGCCATTGTTAAGTATTCTGCAGAAAACTTAGAGGCGGCTAGTTCAACCATGCGCATAGAACCAACGTCAGACTTATACTTCATGTTTTCCCCAAGGAATTGCGTGAAGGTGATGTCTTCTTGAATTGAAACCGGGAAGTTTTGAATCAAATTGTAGACTGTGCTTCCCCAAGTAAGTCCAACGACTTTACTTTGTGTAATCAAAGGTGCAATTTGATGTGCTGCGTAATTTAGCGCATTTTCACTGGTTTCAATAGGGTTCAAGCTATCGCTAATGATGTGGATATTATCGATATCAAAGAGTTCTTGGAATCGATTTTCCATCTCAAGATTACGTGGATTAGGGGCCGCAACGTTAATTGTTACGACACCTTCTTTACGTGCATCTTCAAGATACTTGTTAACAAGGTAGCGACTTAGGTCATATTTTTCAACCAAGTCAGCTAGAGATAGTTGTGATAGGTAGTAATCTTGGGCTAGACTAGCCAAAAGATCACGATGGTTCATGCTTTTTGCCATTATAGTCCTTCTTTCTATTCGTTTTATAAGTATAGTATACATTATATGCCGTATACAAATTATATACAACTATTTTCAATAAATAGTTGTGATTTTAAAATTTGTAAATATCGTAGATGGGTCATATAATCGCGGCATTTATTCGGTTATAATTAAAAGATAAAGTTAAGTTATCAAGGTTTAGAGACATAAATTTATCTTTTAAGCCACTTAATATACTCTACATGAGAAAACATTAACAAATCATAAAAATATGTACAATTAATAAGAAAGTGGCGAAAAATGGAATTATTTTTAAACGATGGAAATACGATTTATTTTACGGATTTTGGATCAAAATCAGCCCAGCCAATCATATTTATTCATGGGTTTTCAGGACGTCATAGTGAATTTTATGGACAAGTAGATACATGTTTACAGGCTGGATTTCGTGTGATTCAAGTTGATCTGCGAAATCACGGTCGGTCTTCAGTTGACCCTAATGCGACGATTTCTAGATTGAGTGTAGATATTGCAGAATTAATTGCGGCGTTAGAATTGGATCATGTGATATTTATTGCACATTCGATGGGAGCAGCAGTAACGTGGAGTTACATGAAATTGTTTGGGACCGAAAAGATTGCGAAAATTGTGACAATCGATGAGTCACCACAATGTTTAGCTGTTGATACTTGGCCTTACAGTTTATTTGAGACGACTTGGGCGAGTGTTCCTGAGGTGTTTGATCATTTCAAGCAAACAAAAATGACAGTTAATCGCTTACCCGATGATATTTTTAAAGAAATTAAAAATGAGAAAGACAAATACGCATTCAATACATCGGATAATCAGCGTTTATTGGAAAGTCATGTTGTAGCCATGTGGCAATCAGTTATTGCTGCAGTAGATAAGCCACAATTATTTATTGCAGGTGAAAAATCTCCCTTATGGTCGCCGGAACATGCCGAGTATTGTGCAAATTTAGCGAAACAGGGATCGTTTGCAATCATACCAAATACCGGACACTTACCGCATGCAGAGGCGCCAAAGGCATTTAATGAACAGGTGATTTCCTTTTTATTAATGACTAATCGTGATTAATATCACATTTTTAAATTGTAATCATTCTAAATTAGATGTAGAATAGACTTGAAGAAAGGTTCTTCAAGTCTTTTTATTTAGGGGAAAAGCTATGGACAAATTAGAAGTTAAGCAGTTAGGTATTCGTTATGAAGAAGATGTCTTCAGTGATGTTAGTTTTGAACTGACAGGTGGACAATGGTTGACCATCACAGGAGAGTCTGGAAGTGGGAAGAGTACGCTATTAAAAATTATCGCGGGGCTACAAGATGCGACGAGCGGTGAAATACTATTGAATGGCGTGTCACAATGGGATCAAGATATTGAATCATATCGTGAAGATGTATCGTATGCCGTACAAATGGCACAACTGTTTGGTGAAACGGTACAAGAAAATCTAGACTTGCCTTATCAAGTACGTGAAAAGGCAATTGACCGTGACCGTCAAATTGAGTTATTGGGGATGGTTGGTTTAACGCCTGATTTCTTAGAACGTGATATTCATGAATTATCTGGTGGGCAACGACAACGTATTGCGGTTATTCGTAATTTATTATTCCCACCAAAGTTTCTACTATTAGATGAAATTTCAACTGGATTAGATGCACACAGTAAAGCTGAACTATGGGAATTGATTGTTAAGATGCAGGCTAAATATGAATTTGGTATTTTAGCCGTGACCCATGATGCAGATGAAATCGCGCACGCACGTCTTGAATTACGTCTCCAAGAAGGAAAGGGAAAGATTTATGAATACGACCGTTGATATTAGTAACACATCTTTAATGTTGTCACTGGGGTTAGTGGCAGTGTCTTTGTTGGTTAGTTATCGTTATCGTTTGAATTTGGGAAAAGAGACAATCATTTCCGTGATTCGTGCGGTGGTGCAATTGACGATTGTCGGCTTTGTTTTACACACTATTTTTAGCGTGAATGAAGTATGGTTAACATTGGCAATGGTGTTGGTGATTATCTTTAATGCGGCTTGGAATGCAAAGGGACGAAGTGACAAATTGCCACATGCATTCAGCATCGCACTAATCGCAATCTTGTCATCAACCACGATTACAGTTGGCATTTTGGTCGCTAGTGGGGCCATTAAATTTGTCCCTTATCAAGTGATTCCCTTTACAGGAATGGTAGCTGGAAATTCAATGGTTGCTGTGGGATTGGTGTTCCGTGGTTTGAATCAACAATTTAAAGACCAACAAGGGGCAATCATGGAACGCTTGGCATTAGGATCACGCCCTAGTGAAGCCGGAAAGTTAATCGCTAACGAAGCGGTCCGTATTGGTATGCAACCCACAATTGACTCAATCCGTACGTATGGATTAGTCAGTTTGCCAGGGATGATGTCTGGACTAATTATGGCGGGAGTTGATCCAGTGTATGCAATTAAATATCAAATTGTTGTTGCCTTTACATTGTTGTCAGCGACCGCTATTGCATCAATGTTGACAAGTTATATGGCCGTACGTCGTTTCTTTAACGCACACTGGCAACTTGTTTTGCCTGGAGATACGCACCATTAACCAGGATGAACCTGCCATTTTCCTAGAATTAACCATATCAAACTATTAATAAATGGCTTACAATTGAATACAGAGTATTTAAGTTAATGAAAGTGGATTTTGAAATAGTGAAATTAGACAAAAAATGGCAAGGGATTGCAACGATTAGTGTATTAAGTATTATCGCCATTGGTATGGTGGGTGTATGGGCGCAACAAAAAGATGAAGGCGTACAAGAGACGCGTGAACAAATCGCTAATTTAAAAAAGATAGCGAGTCCTAAGGTTAAAGAATCTAAGATTGGTGATCCGCTGGGAACGATTGGTAAAACAACCGACCCTGCGTATGCGCCAATTATGACCTTAATCGAACAGCAAGCGTATCAAGGAACCATTTTACTTGTGCGCGATGGGAAAGCTGTCTGGCAACAGGGATTTGGTGAAATGGCTCCGGGGAAGGTATATGATCCGGATGCGCCAATCGCATTGACGTCTATTTCAAAAAATGTGACGGCATATTTGTTGCAAAAAGAACTAACGCGCAAAAAGATGAGTTTAGACACGTCGTTAGCTGAATTTTATCCTGACTTACCTGGCGCACACGAAACGACTTTACGAGATTTAATTCGAATGGATGCGCCGTACCAAGGGGCAGGCTATGCGCCAAATGAAATGTCCGAGGAAGAATATACGGCTTATTATTTGGGGAATTTGACGTATGGCGTAAAGCCTGAAAAATGGAAATACAATGCAACAAACTATCAAATTTTAACCGGTGTCTTGCATAAACTAACGAATAAATCGTATGATGAATTAGTGGCGCAAGATATCAAGCCGAAGTACCAAATTTTAAGCGTTGATGAATTTGAAAAAGCGCATAATCGACCTATTGCGATTAATCGTGAAGGGGAGGCCAAAAAGTTTAACCCCCAACGCTTTAAGCGTGAAATGGGAACTGGAAACTCATTTATGTCAGCTTGGGAAACGTATCGATTAATCAGCGATGAAATTCAAGGGGCTAATTTAACTACAACGGAATTTTCAGATTTGACGAAACCCCGTGAAGGTAAGCCAAATGGCTATGCAGCGGGAATGTATAAACGTGACTATGGCTATCATATACATGGACAATTACAAAGTTTCGAACCAAGTATTGTTTTAGATGATTCTGGTAAAAATGGTGTTGTGTTGTTTAGCAATCGTGCAACGGGAAACCTTGATTATGATCTTGCAAAGCCTATTTTTGATATCTGGATGACCATGAAATAAGGAGGCTGAAAATGGATTCAATTGAACATGCCTTAGAACATATTCGTGCAGCGGGATATAAAATGACGAATCAACGACAATTGATTTTGCGTTATTTAGCCGCACAACATACGCACCCAACAGCGGAAATGATTCATCAAGGTTTAGCCGAAGAAGGACAACAGATTAGTGTAGCAACGATCTATAACACATTAGAAATGTTACAAGAGGTTCAACTGGTCTTGGTCATTGATAGTGATGTGGATGGTAAACAGCATTTTGATTATTTTGGAACGCCACATTATCATGCGATGTGTGTTTCCTGTGGGTTAATTACTGACGGTGAAAATTTTGACATGAGTCAATTAACACGTATTGCGAGTGAAGAAACAGGCTACAAGGTCAGTGGTTACCATGTCGAAGTACAAGGGCTATGTCCAGCGTGCCAAGCAAAGTTAAACACTGCATCAAAATAAAGATAAATGATTAAAAGGCAGTCACGAAAGTGGCTGTCTTTTTTATATGTATGTTCTTGGGGATGTTAATTATTTGAAAATGATGTATAAGTTTTCAAAACTAAATCTTTTTCTAATTTAGAATGATTATAATTTGTGGTATAATAAAAACAACCAATCACAGAGAATGGTGTGACATATTAGGAGGCAAGAAAATGGTAGACATTAATCCGAATTTAGCACAGGATGTTTGGAAGGACATTGGTGAAAACGTTGTATTCGTTGTACTACGTTTGAAGCGTGAAAATCAAGCAGAGACGCAAGAAGGGATGCAAGAATTCGTTGATCGTACACAAGCAATTAATCGCTCAATGAAAATCCGTCAACCCGAAGCAAACTTACGTGTTTCGTATGGGTTTAGTAGTGAAGGATGGGACTATTTATTCCCAACTGCACCTAAGCCACGCGAATTAACAACATTTGAAGGGGTCTCTGGTCCTAACTCAGCAATGCCAGCATCTGAAGGAGATATCTTCCTTCATGTCCGTGCAGGGAACGCAGCTGTCTTGTATGAATTACTAACACAATACATGCAGTTCTTATCACCATTCGCAGAAGTGATTGATGAAACAAAAGGATTCCGTTATTTTGAAGGACGTGCCATTATCGGATACATTGATGGGACGGAAGCCCCACAAGTTGAAGACGCTGCGCCATATGCATTAGTTGGTGAAGAAGACGAATTCTTTATGAATGGTTCATACGCCTTTCCACAAAAGTGGGAACATGACATGGACTTCTGGCGTAAGATGTCTGTTGAAAAGCAAGACAAAGCCGTGGGACGTGAAAAGTTCTCTGACTTGGAATTAGCGGATGAAGACAAAGCGCCTAATGCACATAATGTGGCTTCTAAGACTGAAGTTGATGGTGAAGAACAAAAGATTATTCGCATGAACGTACCATTTTCAGATCCTGCTGGTGGTGCCACTGGTACTTACTTTATTGGTTACTCACGTTACTGGGAAGTGACGAAGGGAATGTTACAACAAATGGTTGATATGGATGATTTCTTGTTGAGCTTCTCAACAATTCAATCTGGTCAATTATTCTTTATCCCATCTCGTCCTTTGCTAGACAAAATTGCAGCGGGTGAATTAAACGACTAATTACGCGTTCGTTAAATAGAAGATATAAAAAACGACTTGCTTAAATGAAAGCGAGTCGTTTTTATGATGGATTCATTTATTATGATAGGAAATGTAAAAAGTTAAATTATATAATATCGCTTTTGCAACAGTTGAATTTTTCGTATAATATAGCTTTGCACTTAGTATGCTATTAAGCTAAAAACAAGTTAACCGTGTTTTACTACATATACATAAACAACGAGGAGAATGACATATGGTAAAGCGAGTATTTATTGTTGGTGCGAAACGAACACCAATCGGTAAGTTTGGTGGTGCGTTAGCAAGCAAAACCGCTGCTATGTTGGGTGGATTAGCGATTGAAGGTGCGCTAAACCAAGCACAATTACCTACTGAAGCAAACGTGGATCAAGTTTTCATGGGAAATGTGCTTCAAGCCGGTTCAGGACAAAATCCAGCTCGTCAAGCCAGTCAACTAGCAGGTCTTGGGGATGGTGTCCCTGCGGTTACGATGAATGATGTCTGTGGTTCTGGATTAACAAGTATTAATCTAGCCGCAGCAATGATTCAATCAGGTCAAGCGGATATCATGGTTGCTGGTGGAATGGAAAGCATGTCAAATGCGCCATATGTGTTAGATAAAGCGCGTTTTGGTTACCGTCTGGGTGACGGGATGATGCGTGATACGATTCTATCAGATGCCTTGACTGATGCTGAAGGCGATTTCCATATGGGGATTACCGCTGAAAACGTGGCGCAAAAGTATGACATTAGCCGTGAAGCAATGGACGCATTTAGTCTAGCTAGTCACCAAAAAGCCGCTGCGGCAATCGAACGTGGGGATTTTGATACAGAAATTGTGCCAGTTCCTGTTACAGTGAAGCGTGAAACAACGATGATTACTCAGGATGAAGGGCCTCGACCAGACTCAAGTTTAGAAAAGCTAGCACGTCTAAAGCCTGCTTTCCAAGAAGATGGTCGCGTCACAGCGGGGAATGCATCAGGGATTAACGATGGTGCCGCTGCGATTGTGTTGGTCAGCGAAGATGCCCTAGAACAATATGGACTAACAGCCTTGGCTGAATGGCAAGGCGCAAGTCTAGTTGGATTGGATCCAACATTGATGGGTGTCGGACCTTACTACGCGGTTGATAAGTTACTTGGTAATGCTGACTTAACGGTAGATGATATCAATGTCTTTGAGTTAAATGAAGCTTTTGCAGCGCAAGCCTTGGCAAGTAATCAATTACTAACAGTAGATGAAGCGCGTGTGAACCCACGTGGTGGAGCCATTGCTTTGGGACATCCCGTAGGTGCATCTGGTGCGCGTGTGCTTGTAAGTTTAATTCATGAGCTACAACCGGAAGAACGTGGAGTTGCGGCACTATGTATCGGTGGTGGTATGGGTGTATCAGCATTGATTACACGTCGTTAAACATATAATACGTATTAAAAAGACTATGTCAGTGGATATGGTCTTTTTTTTGTTGGACTTTTATAGCATGATTTATATGCATATATGTATCCGCTTACGAGGTGTACCAATTTGGGGATGTGGGAATTTTGTGCGTTATTTTTTATGAATTGATAAAAAAATAAACAGATGACTCAGAATTAATTGATAACTAAAGATAAGTGGATTGGTGCATATGTTGATAAACGTGTTTTATAGCGTTTCTTACAAATATGTGTATTTTGGTATACATGTATATTTCGGTACTAAAAGGACGCTTTTTAGATGGCTAATAGGGTTGTGATTTTATTATTTAAAAAACTATCATGAAAAAGAATCACTGCTATATTAAAATATATTTATTAAATTTTGAATGATCAAACCAACTATGTTATTGTAAGTAGATGTGTAATAGTATGGGCTAGATAAAATACATAAGTATGAGAGGTAGAATGAATGGAAAACATAGGTATACTAATTCCCGCTTATAACCCGGATGAACAATTTTTGATGGTTATGAAGGAAATTATGAATGATTCAGTGTTGAATCAAACCGTTGTGGTGGTAGACGATGGTAGTAATGAAGATCACCAATACATATTTAATGAATTGACGAAATTGTATGGGGCTAAGATGACATTGCTAGTGCATGCTGAAAATGCCGGCAAGGGAGCAGCCCTAAAAACAGGATTGGCGTATTTTCAAGAGTCATTACCCGAAATTCAAGGTGTGGCAACGTTGGACGCTGATGGACAACATGCTATTCCAGATGTTCGTCGTAGTATTGACGCATTCACTGGTGAAAATCTAGTGCTTGGTGTACGTCAATTTGATCCTGATGTGCCATTGCGTAGTCGCTTTGGAAACATTCTAACGAGTTGGTTGTTTAGTACATTCACAGGCCATGGGGTATCAGATACACAAACTGGGCTGCGTGTGATTCCAAAGAAGTATTTTGCACCTTTGTTAGCATTTCCTGAAAACCATTTTGAATTTGAATTTAAGATGTTGTTAGATAGTCAAGAATATGGTGTCGAAATGACAGAAGTTCCCATTGAAACCATTTATTTGAATGATAATGTGGGGTCTAATTTTAGAGTTGTGCAAGATTCATTATCAATCTATGCACAATTTTTTAAGTTTGCGGCATCAAGTATCACGTCTTTCTTAGTTGATTTAGGTGTGTTTACAATCTTGATGATGATTTTTGGTACACAAACACGCGAACATATTTTGTGGGCGGTTGTTATTGCGCGTATTCTATCAAGTATCATGAATTACAGTGTGAACCGTCGTTTAGTATTCAATAAAGCGGGTAATCATACATTGGTGAAATATTTTACCCTTGTTGTGGTGCAAATGTACCTAGCAGGTGAATTAACATACATGATTACACAAGTCTTTGCAGGAGCTGAGACGACACTAACTGCGGTTATCGCGAAGATCCTAGCCGATGCGTTGTTGTTCATTGTGAGTTACCAAGTGCAAAAGCGTTTAATTTTTAAGGGAGCGTCAAATGATTAGTCGAACGAAAAAAGTCGCCTATGTATTAGCTTTCCTATTAAGTGTTTTGTATCTAATTTGGCGTGTGTTTTATACATTGCCATGGCATGGTTCAATTTGGATTTTGATTTTTGCCATTCTATTGGTGTTCTCTGAAATCATTTCTAATATTACGGCGTATATCGTTATTTATTTCCGTTTACGTGTGACCAAGAAGAAAATTTCTAACAATCTTGAAGATCAAGATTATTTGCCAGGTGTGCCGGTACCAGATATTGATATGATCGTGGCCACACATGATGAAGATCCAGCCTTGTTACGCAAGACATTTAATGCAATTAAGTACATTGAATATCCAGACAAAAGTAAAGTTCATTTGGTGGTTGCGGATGATGGTAATCGACCAGAAGTAGCGGCTTTAACAGCCGAATACGGTGGTCGTTATATTGGTTTGTCTGGTAACAAAGAGGCCAAGTCTGGAAATATCAATCACGCGTTAACTTTAGTGAACTCACCATTGGTCGCGATTTTTGATGCAGATATGATTCCGTATTCTAGCTTCTTAGATGCAACAGTGCCTATTTTTATGCATAATTTGGCGGACCAAGCCAAGGAAGAGCCTGAAGAAGAACCATTGGGCTTCATCCAAACACCGCAAAGTTTCTACAATGCGGACATTTTTCAATTTAATCTATTTTCTGAGAAATCAGTGCCAAATGAACAAGATTACTTTTCTCGCGATATTAATGTCTTGAACAGTATGAATGGGGCGGCTATCTTTACTGGTTCAAACACGGTCTTTCTACGTCAAGCAATTGACGACGCTGGTGGTTTTCCGGTGGACACATTGACTGAAGATTTTGAATTAGGTGGTCGTATCAACATGGCTGGTTACACGAGTTATTCAACACGTGTACCACAAGCAAGTGGTATTTCACCAGTGGATGTTAAGGGTGTGATTAAGCAACGTGTGCGTTGGGCCCGCGGGGTGATTCAATCATCACGTAACATGCGTATTTTTTGGAATCGTAAGTTGAGCTTCAATAATCGTTTGATTTTGATTAACAGTTACTTATACTGGTGGTCATTCTCACGTCGTATTATGTTTATCGCCGCGCCGATTGTGTTTGCCTTGTTTGATCAACCTGTCGTGATTGCGAATTTGTGGTTGTTGCTAATTTTTTGGGCACCAGGGTATTTCTTACTGCATTGGGTCTTGGGTGACACAGCAAGTAGTATTCGTGACGAACGCTGGGGTGAAATTCAAGAAACATTTTTTGCGCCATTCCTCGTGTTACCAGTTTTGCTACAAGCATTAGGAATCAAGCAAAAGAAGTTTAAGGTGACGGACAAAGATAGTAAGTTTGGTTGGCGTGACCGTTTATACATGGTGCCGTTTGTCATTACATGGTTCCTACTTGTCGCGTCTATCATTCACTTTAACTATGGAAAATTTGGAACTGAAATTTTGATGGGAAGTATTGTGACTTTCTGGCTAGTTATGCACTTAATTAATGTGACATTTTGTATCTTCCTAGCGAGTGGGCGACCAGTGTATCGTGAATACGAACGTTTTGACCGTCAATATGCGGGAATGGTTAGTGTCGCTGGGACAGACTATGCGATGGAAACAATCAATGTATCAGAACAAGGTTTGCTGTTCATTACGCCTAAAAACGAAATGTTGGTTGCCAGTGATGACCAAGAAATTTGTTTGGAATTAGTTTATAAGCGACAAGTTGCCCGATTAAAGGGGCGTATTGTACGTGTAATTGATGTTGATGAACAGCACCAATACGCAGTTGAACTGACGGAAGGACCAATTGATCACGAATCAGAAGATATTTATCTACAGATTATCTATGATGGTTATAATTTGGTTTTGCCAGAAGAACAAGATGAATGGATTACGCCGTTAGATGGGCTATACATTAACTTGGCAAATCGATCAGAAAACTTCATGCGTAGCTATAATAATAAAATGGTTACTGATAAGAAACGAGGTCAATCATAATGAATTTATTCGGCCTACTTTTGTTTGTCGTTGTTGTGATGGGGTACTTCTTTAAATTACGTGAATGGGGTGTTGCAGCCTACTTAGGTTGGATCACCAGCTTCTGGGTCATGACATTAATTTTGTACCTGTTTGCCATGCTTGGATATGTCCAAACCGGGATATATGTTGTCACAGGAATAGGAATTGTATTATTTTTACGTCATTTAATCTTACGTGCTTTAAATAAGATTAGTAGTGGTGGATTGCATGTTCACGTCTTTGACGTTTGGATGATTTTAGCAGGGATTCTGTTAGGAGTAACGCTACAGCAAGTCAGTTTGGTGCATTACGATAATTATTCACATTGGGCAACAATTGTGAAATTCATGTATTTTGAACAACGTATTCCAGGTGCCAGTGATGCGCTGATTTCATTTAGCTCATACCCAATTGGGAATGCCTTGTTCAATAACTACATTGTTAACTTGATTGGCTTTAGCGAAGGGAACATGTTGCTTGCACAATTTATCTACATTTGGGCTGCTGTCTTTAGTATTTTCGAATGTTTGAAAGACCAAAAGCGAGTGCTCTTCTCTGGAATCTTGTGTTTTGTTATTGCGATCAGTATGCTCGCTAATGTTGAAATCGGCTTTAATAACTTGTTGGTAGATTATGTTCTTGCTGCCGTTACGTTGGCAGGATTGTTAGGGGTATATGTCTATCGTGATCAACCATGGTTACAAGCAAGTCATGTGTTCTTAGCAAGTGCGAACTTATTGTTGATTAAAAACTCAGGAGCCTTCTTTGTAGCCTTGATTTTGATTAACTACCTAGTGGCATCATTTGTTTACCCAGCGGATCAAAGTAAGTCAATTAAACATCGCTTACGCTTGATCTTCCGTTGGTTCATGGTTAGTGCAGTGAGTGTGGTACCATTTGTCGTTTGGTTAAATCACGTTAAAAGTACATTTACCAGCTCAAAGCATCAATTAGATGCTGCAGCATTCAGCGGTCAATTGAACGCTGAAGGGCTTGACTACATGCGTGATATTGCACAACGTATGTTAGATGCATCGTTACAATGGTCATCATTATCAACGCTCGTCATGTTGGGTATTAATGTGGTGATGTTTACAACTTGGTTTATTTTGTTGTACAAGGGACGTCCGTCAATCTTATTGAAGCAGTTAGTACTATTAGACTTCATCTTTGTGTTGTACTGCATCAGTATCTTTGCGATGTACCTAGTATCAATGCCGTATGATGAAGCGATAGTACTAGCCGGATACGAACGTTATCTATCAACGATCGTTATCCTGTTGTTATTCTTAGCGGCGGGTATGTTGGTACGTACTTTGGATGATAATCTACATGAACGTAACTATGACAAGCGAGATCTAAAATCATTCCGTGTGTTAAAGAATAAGCGTCTCTATCAACGAACAGCATTTATGCTGTGGTTCTTTGCGATTATCGGTGTTAATGCTGAGTTGGGTAAGATTCAATTTAATGAACGTTTGAACGCAAAGAGTTTACCGGTGTGGATTGATAAGGTAACGCCTGAAGAATTCACGTATAACGATAAGCATGTCTTGTTAGTTGACGCTGTTAGTGAAGAAGTGACGTCTTATTATGCTGGATTCGTAGGGAAGTACTATTTCTTTTCACCGAATGTTGACGCACAAGAAGCGTTTGATTATTCACCAGAAGACTTTAAGAAACATAATGCCGACTATGATTATGTCTTATTGCTCGAAGGACATGAAACGTACGAGAAGTTGACTAAAAAGGTGTACAATCAAGAATTGACACCAGGATTGTATCAAGTACAATCAGATAAACTTGTCCGTGTTGATCATATGGCAGTGTAAATAATCTCATCAGAAACCTCAATTGATATCATATCAATTGAGGTTTTATTGATTTAAAAGGAAAATTATCAGTGGTCTAGATTGCATTTGTGGTAGAAAAGACTAGCAATTTATTTAGATATGATACAATAGATAAGATTTACAACATTTGGAATTATAGAAAGGTCGTGTGTATCGTGTTTAAAATTAACCGCAATATGTGGGCGGGAATTATTCTAACGTTCACTGTCGCGATTGTGGCAGAACAATTAGGGCGGTTCTTGCCAATGCTTGGAAGTGAAACAATGGCCATGTTTTTGGGTTTGATTGTTGGAAACTTGGTTCTAACGGGTGAACGTTGGAACTCTGGGGTTAAATGGTCAGAAAAGTACCCAATTGAAGTTGGAATTGCTGTCTTGGGGTTCTCATTAACATTCAAGACAATTTTCTCACTTGGTTGGCAAGGAATTATCTTCACACTACTACTAATGTGGGCAACGATTAAGTTTGTCATGTGGTTGGGTGTGAAAGTATTCAACGTTGATATTCGTACAGCAGCGATGATGGCCGGTGGTAATGCTGTCTGTGGATCAAGTGCGATTGCATCAATTGCACCAGCGATTAAGGCGCATGACGATGATCGTCGTACTGCCGTAGCCGTGGTATCTATTTCAGGAACTATCTTGTTGCTAGTTTTGCCAATGATTGCGCCAATGTTCTTAGGAGACAATGATGTCTTGATGGGAGCCTTGGTCGGGGGAACCGTTCAATCTGTTGGTCAAGTGGTTGGAACAGCTAGTCTGATCAACCCAGAAGTTGTTACATACGCAACACTATTCAAGATGCTACGTGTTATCTTGTTGTCAGTTGTTGTGATTTACATGGCCCGTGCTGTTAATAAGAACAGTGCAGAAGGGGAATCAGTGGCAACACAATCAAAGATTGGTGTGCCTTGGTTCGTTATTGTGTTCTTTATCGGTGTTATGATTAACACATTCCTACACTTACCAGAAAACGCCATTCATGTAAGTAAGAGCATCACTGGATTCTTCGGTGTTGTGAACTTGGCCGGAATTGGTTTGAATTTGAAGTGGTTGACAATCAAGAAGGCCGGAACAAAGTTCCTAGGATATGGTCTATTGACAATCATCTTCCAAATCGCAATGGCTTTGGCATTAATTTACTTGATTTACTAATCTTTCTATCAAAAGTGAATGTCATAGCAAAAACGAGCAAGCATCTTATTCAGATGTTTGCTCGTTTTTTAGTTGATTTGGGTTGAAGGCAGCGAAGACAAGCATTAAGAAGACTTGTAAGGCTGTAAAGATAAAAATGAAAACGACCGCATGAGAGGTGAATGCTTCGTGCATTTGTACTAAGACGGTTTGGAAATCAAGCAAGAGATCCCAGCTATTGAGGCGTAAATAACGACCAATGTAAATCGCGTATGAAGATAGGGTTGATAATCCGGTGAACACAAGCAATTTCGTTAGCTGAGATGAATGATTAAAAAATGTGTTCAGAATTAAACGTGCAGACGCAAGTCCCATGGAAACGCCCAAGAAAATACCGGTCGCTAGTAAACTATAATTCAAAATTTGGGTTGTTGTGAATAAATCAGTACCAATTGCAGATAAATGTGCAAAATCTGTAATCATATAAATTGTATTCGGGTAAAAAATGAGCCAGATAAATAGTATAGGTAAGCTTAACCATTTATATTTTGGGTTTAATGCATATATGACTAATGATAAATCAAAGGGAATTAGGGCTAAGAAGACATTCCATGCAAGAAATGTGAAGTGAGTGGGGAGTAGAAGAATGGTCATCACAAAAAATGCAACTAATGCATGAATGGTGAGTATGTACTTTTTCATAAGAAACCTCAGTATTTAGGATTGATGTGACTTAATATAACAAGAACACGTTAAACGACAGTTAAAATCACAGAATAAATTAGAAAACTGTTGCATATACGTCCTGAAAATGATAATCTTCTAATTATCATAACCGAAAGCAGAGGTAGAGCCTATGTATTATCACGCACAACAATTGAATCGTCGTTTCTCTACCACCTCTACCAGTTCTTAATTGGGTGAGGATTTTTGCGTAGGTAAACGTAATTTGTAAATCACAAAGCCCAACACTCGACAACTATACGGAGTGATGGGCTTTTTTTCATATTTTTTAGGGGGTATATGCATGGCAGGTAAACATTTGCAGCGATCAATGGGTCTAACTACGGGGATTTCAATTGTTGTTGGAACAATTATTGGATCAGGAATCTTTTTTAAACAGGCACAAGTCCTAAGTATCACAGGATCAACAACTGGCGCACTCTTGGCATGGTTGTTTGGTGGATTAATTACATTAATGGCAGGACTAACGATTTCTGAACTAGGGTCACGTATTCCATCAACTGGTGGGTTGTACGTCTATATTCATAAGGTGTTTGGACCAGCAGCTGGATTTTTGAGTGGTTGGGGACAATCATTCTTGTATGGACCAGCAATTGTTGCCTCATTATCAGCATACTTTGCAATCTTGATTACGAATTTCTTCTACTTACCAAGTGAATGGGCTAAGTGGATCGGATTGTTATCTATTATCTTTATCACAGGAATTAACTTGTTAGATAATCGTGTCCCAGCAGCCTTTGCTGTGGCGACAACATCAATCAAGTTATTGCCTATCATTGCGATTATTGTCTTCGGACTTTTCTTTGGAAATGTTAATGCTTTAGGGCAAACACTAGACACAATTGTTGCGACACCAGGTGGTGGATTTGGAATGGCGATTCTAGCCACATTGTATGCCTATGATGGTTGGGCAACGTTAACAAGTTTGGGTGGAGAACTAAAGGACCCAATCAAGAACATTCCACGTTCAATCATTTACGGACTTATCATTGTTATTGTGGCATACGTTGGAATTACATACGGTGTAATGCAAAGTATGCCAGCGAATGAAATTATTGCCTTAGGGGACAACGCAACATTTGGTGTTGTCACAACGGCGTTTGGTGATTTAGGTGGACGTCTACTATCATTGGCCATTTTGATTTCTATTGCGGGAACATTAAATGGTAAGATGATGGCTTTACCACGTTCTATCTATGCAATGGCAGAAGATGGTATGATGCCAAAGTTTATGATGTACATCAATCGTGCACAAGAACCAGCTGGTGCAATCCTAACATTAGCTACTTTGGGAGCTGCATTGCAATTCTCAGCATCAGCTGATTGGCTATCAAATGCATGTATGTTTATTATCTGGATGTTCTACCTAATGGCCTTTTATGGCTTAATTCGTTTACGTCGTGCGGATAAGGCGGCGGGGATTGCTCGTCGTGAAAACATCTTCCTAGTACCGTTGTATCCAGTGATTCCAATTTTAGCAGGATTGGGAGCAACTTATGTTTTGTTCAGTACACTAATCAACGATCCAATTTCTGCATTAGTGTCAATTGGGTTGGTACTTGCTGGATTACCTATTTATTTCTATTACACAAAAATGGCAAATAAATAATTAAATATTTACTATCCCTTTCAAATGATTTAAAATTGTATATGTAACAGATAGTGTATATACAAAAGGGAGAATTATTATGGCATTTGATTTTAACGGAATGAAGGACCAAATCACAGATACAGCGAAGAACGTTGCAAACGACGTGATGACTGACAAGAAGGCCGACTTGGAAAACATGGCTGGGGACTTGATGAACAAGGCGAAGGACACAGCAACTAACGTTGCAAACGACGTCACATCAAAGTTTAAGTAATCAAAAGATAGTTCGTCTTATCAATCAAGGTAAGACGAACTATTTTTTTATATATTAAGAAAGCGTTTTCTGTGTAATTGTTATATTATTCACTTTATCTGATATAATTAAATGTATAAATGAAAAGAGGTGTAGTTATGGCAGAGCAAAGCACATTGATCTTAGTTAAGCCTGATGGGGTGAGCCAAGGGCATATTGGGGAAATTATTTCGCGTTTGGAACATAAGGGATACCGTATTGACCAACTAAAGGTTACTAAGGCAACTGACGATATCTTGAAGCAACATTATCATGACAAGGTTGATAAGCCTTACTTTGGTGAAATTACACAATATATGCAAGAAGGGCCAATCGTGGCGATTGTGGCTAGTGGAACCAATGTGATTCCAGTATTTCGTAAGATGGCTGGAAATACAAATCCAGACGAAGCTGCATTTGGAACAATCCGAGGAGACTTCGGGCGTGATTGGCCTGACGGTATCTTACGTAATGTCGTGCATAGTTCAGATAGTCCTGAAACGGCAGCACGTGAAATTGGCATTTGGTTCCATTAATAATTAGAAGCCTTCGGGCTTTTTTTTATGGTCAATGAAAGTCTACTCAGGTAATATTGTTCTATCATTACGATTAGGAGTATTGGGTATATGGAAATTAAGTTAGTAACAGATCAGATGTTTGATGACATCGACACGCTTGTGCGAGATGCTTTTACGAAATCATCACACGGCTACGAAGGTGAGGCTGAATTAACAGTCGCGTTGCGTCAAAGTGAAACACCCACAATTGAATTAGCTGCCGTTGATGGCGATGTTGTCTTGGGTCATGCTTTATTAAGTGAAGCAACGATTGGTAAGACTAAGGGACTTGTATTAGCACCATTAAGTGTACACACAGCCCACCAAAATGAAGGAATTGGATCAACGTTAATGGATGCGCTAGATGAAATTGCTGTAGATAACGACTATGCATTCATCAGCATCTTGGGGGATGCCTACTACACGCAATTTGGCTATGTACCAGCTGCGGATATGAAGGTTGTGCCACCAATGGATATTCCAAGTGAATATTTCCATCTGAAAGCATTTGGCCCAGTGGACGCTGGGACCTTAGTATACGCGCCAGAATTTGGTATTTAGGCGAATGAGCTGTGCTATAATAGATAGCATTAATGAATAATAAGATCTCGTAAGGTAGGGAAACGAAAGAAATGAAGAAGAAACGCAGTTTAACACCGATTTTGTTGCTAGTATTGCTAGTACTATTAATCACAGGAAACATTGGTTTCCTACAAGGACCTTTGACAAACTTTATGCAATGGGCAGAACACACGATTGGTGGGCCTAATGCTGTTGGTTGGTCAATTGTGATGTTGACTGTCGTTGTGCGTCTATTCTTGATGCCAATGATGATTCAACAACAACATGCAGCTACTGTGCAACAAGAAAAGATGCGCTTGCTACAACCGCAACTAACGAAGGTGCAAGAAGCGCAAAAGAACGCAACAACGCAAGAAGAAAAGATGCAAGCATCTCAAGCGATGATGGCTGTTTACCAAAAGAACGGTGTATCAATGTTTGGTGGGATGAACTTCACAACATTGATTATTCAATGGCCAATCTTTATTGGATTGTATGATGCGATTCGTACATCAAAGGAATTGGCACACGCCTCATTCTTTGGGATTTCTTTGTCAGAACAAAGCCCATTGCTAGCGATTGCGACTGGTGTGATTTATATGATCCAAGCATACCTATCAATGATCGGTATTCCAGAAGAACAAAAGAAGACAATGCGTACAATGATGTACATTATGCCTGTTATGATGTTCTTTATGACTTGGGTAACTAACGCCGGTATTGCCTTGTACTTCTTGGTGGGGGCATTGGTTATGATTGTGCAAACAATTATTATTGTTGTTTGGCGTCCACGTATCCGTGCGACTGTCGCAAACTCATTTGTTGTCAATGATGTTGTCGACGATGCATTGGCTGGACGTATTGAAATGGAAGAAACAGGGGCATTCGCCAGTGCAATGAAGAAGGCGCAAGAACAACAAGCGACTCAAGCACAAGAAGGACCTAAAGACATTACAAACGAAGCAACTGAAAAAGATATGCGTCAAGCAAATCGTGAACGTAACCAAAAGAATCAAGACCTAAGCTAATTAGGAAAGACCTTCTCCGGAAGGTCTTTTTTCTTACTTAAAATAAGTAAAACTGTTGTCAAACTCGTTATAAAAAGATTATAATAGTTAAAAATAGTAATGGAGGATAGATGTATGAATTTTTATGAACCAACAGCGCACACAAATGAAGAATTAGAAACAGCCATTAATGGTGATGGAAAGACCCTTATGTTCTTGCAAGCCGCATGGTGTGGTGACTGTAAAGTGATTAAGCCATTTGTCCAAAAGTTCCGTGATCAAGTTGAAGCACAAAACGTGAATTGGATTGACGCTGACCGTGATGAAAACATGGATGTAGCAGTTGCGCAAAACTTGCGTGGTATTCCAGCATTTGTGATCTTTGAAAATGGACAACAAGTTGACCATTTGGGTAATGGAGAACGTTTGTCACCATTAGATATTGAAGCTTGGCTAACTGAAAAGCTAGGATAAGATATTTTTACAACAATGATAAGTAAAAGACGACCAACATGTGGACATGTTGGTCGTCTTTTTGTTTTGTCATTATCTGCTATCTACCAAGAATGTCGTGATTAACGACGAGGTGGTAGTAATAATTGACGTTGTTCTGCATAGTTCTTTAATTCAACATCTAATACGAAATCAACTTTCGCTAAGTCAGCATAGTTTTGGGCACCGACAAGCGCGTATAACTTGGCTAGGTGTGTTTGCCAAAGCTTAATTTCGGTAATTAATGTTTCAACGTCATTGTTCATTAAGATGTGTAAGAAGTGACCTGCTACACCAGCAGTACGGGCACCTAATACTTGCGCTTTCAACACATCAAGTGGTGTTTGGATCCCACCTGTGGCAAATGTTGTTAGGGTAGTAGGTACATTTTGCGCTTCCAACAATGATTCGGCCGTTGTTTGCCCCCAATCAGCTAAGTAAGCATGTTCGTTTGGATTGACACGGTTACGACGATCTTCGATTTGCGCGAAGTTAGTACCACCACGACCACCTAATGATACGTAGTTAATATCCATCTTAGCTAATTCAGCTAATGTCGTTTGATCAAAACCAAAACCAACCTCTTTAACGATAACAGGAACGTTTAGATTTGCACGAATATCAGCCAAATCATCAAGCCATTTAAATTGACGATCACCTTCAGGCATAATCAATTCTTGTGCGACGTTGACATGATATTCAAGGGCATTAGCATCTAAGATTTCAACGGCTTTTTTAGCTGCATCTAACGTATTCCCAGCACCAATATTGGCCATCATGAATCCATTAGGATTGATGTCCCGCAATGCTTCAAACCCGGCTTGCTTACTAGGGTCTTTAATGGCGATACTTTCAGAACCAACAGCCATGGCCAGACCAGTTTCTGCCGCAGCATGTGCCAATTGTGCGTTAATATCGTTGGTACGAGGTGTACCACCAGTCATCGCTTCAATGTAAAAGGGCATATCCCAGTTGAAGTGGGCATCATGCCAACTTAAATCAACCGCATCCACCGTTGTTTCAGGTAAAGGACGGTGGATTAAACGAATACCATTTAATGATGAGACAGGGGCCTTTTGGCGATAAAGTGCTTCGGCCAAAGCTAAATGTTCATCTTTACGATGTGTGTGTTGTGAATCCATTAATCATGACCTCTTTCTGGTGCAATGTTAAGTTCAAGGGGTGTAATATCATGTTTTTGCCAAGCGCATCGAATTTTTTCAGCTTTCTCAGAATCTTTCACAATTGCGATTCCATTATCACCACCACCGGCACCAGATATTTTAGCTGCCGCACCAAATTTATGCGCAATAACTAATAACATATGTAGACGGTCAGTCAAATAATTAAGATGCATAAATGAGGCGTAACGTTTTAGCGCTTCTTGGTTCAATTGTAAGAGGGTGGCAACACGTAAATAATCGGCCGTTGTAATTGCTTTAGCGATTTTATCAACTAACGGGGTTGATTTAGAGGCTAATTTTTCACGATAGATACGTGCGAATTCTTGATTCACTGCCAGCATATCTTGTGTATTGGCCGGTTGACCAGTCCACCCAACTAATAATTGCCAGTTTTCTGGGAATTGAAGCGGTGTAATAGCCATTTCAGGCCAATCCACGTCCAATAGGGATAAGAGGCTGTTGGTCATAAGCTGTTCTTTTAGCCAGGCACCGTCAAATTTACGATAATGAATGGTACCACCGTAAACAGCCGCTGCAATATCGCCCATTGATCCACTGTTGAAAGGTGGGGTTGTAGCTGTAACCAGGACACCTAGCTTGAACAAACGATCGTTAGGCATATCAATATCAGCTGCGGCTAAAAAGGCGCGTACGAGCGCGACAACAAGCGCTGCCGAAGACCCTAAACCTAGCTTTTGATTATTTTGCGTTAAATCACTGGTAATTTCAACACGATAACCAGTAAACGGGATATCGTGTTGTGTATAGATGTCCTGCATGATTTGACATGTACGTAGGCACAGTGCCCATTCTGTTGACAAATCAACATCGCTTAAGTCATCAACGGCACAAGCGTAATCTGCATACAGACCATTGCTTAGCGCCACAATCTCATCAGTTGTCGGTGTTAATGTGACGGTGACATAACGGTCGACCGCAAAGAGAATACTCGTTTGACCAGTGTTTGTAATTGCATATTCACCGGCTAAAAATAATTTACCAGGTGCTTTTTCAATAATCATGAGATAGAGCTTCCTTTTTCAATCTGGATACCTGGTCCAGGTGTGGCTACTTGAGTAGTGACATCAGGTTGCCAAGCGTGTAAGGCGGCAAGAATACGATCAGTATCTTTAGGGTCAGAAATTAACTTCACATTCGGACCGGCATCCATCGTCGCATAGACAGGGATTCCTTCACGACGTAGATTTTGGACAATTGATAAAACAGACCAGGATTTGTCTGTTAAGTAGTTGAAGGGTGGTTGCGCGGTTGCGTTTGTTGCGTGCATTTCAAGCGCATTTGCTTCCGCAATATCACCAATGGTTTCTAAGTCATGATTTGCTAAGGCATCAATCATGGCTGTTGTTTGTGCGTTTGTACGATCAACCCATTGTTGATAGAAAGGGGAAGTTGCTTGTGCATGTTGCATCCCCGAACGTGAATCAATGGCTTTAGGTTGATCATTCAAAATAACAGTAACTAATTGAATTGGCCAATCAATCTTTTCTTGGATTGGTTCCGCAACTGACGTTAAATCATCAGTCCCGCGTTCCCATTTAACAAAACCACCAAAGACAGAACGTGATGCAGAACCTGATCCACGACGGGCAAGACGTGAAATATCCGCCAAACTTGGTTCTAACCCAGCCGCATAGCTTGCAGCACCGGCTAAGGCAGCGAATGCAGAAGCCGAAGAGGCTAGACCAGCGGCTGTCGGAACATGATTGGTTGAGGAAACACGGGCAAATGATGTAATGCCAGCTTGTTCACGGACAATATCCAAGACACGAATAACCTTCGCCGCTAATTTATCAGTTAATTGTTCTTCATTCAAAAAAACAATATCACTTGTTAATGTTTCATCAAATATCACGGTTGTATCTGTGTAGAATTCATCTAAGGTCAATGACACAGATGTGGTTGTGGGGACCATGTAAGTTGTATCGGCTTTACCCCAATACTTTAATAATGCAATGTTTGTATGGGCACGAGCAGTATAAGTTTCCATTGGGGGATGTCTCCTAACCTTGGGGATATGATTGGACCCAAATTTCACGGGCACCAGCAGTTTCTAATGCTGTGATGACCGCAGCTGTTGTTTCAGGGGTATCAGTTAAGGCCAACATAGCGCCACCGACACCACCACCAGTTAATTTGGCACCTAAAGCACCAGCACTGCGTGACGCCATCACTAACTTATCAAGTTCAGGATGAGAAACACCTAAGGCACTTAAATGTGTTTGGGCATCATTCATAGCAGAACCTAATTGTTGGATATCATTGTTTGCTAAGGCATCACGTGAAATAGCAGAAATGTGTCCCAATTGTTCAATACGTTCTTGCGCATTATCTTCGCCAAGCATCAAGTGTTGACGAACAACGGATACCGCTAGGCCAGTTTGGCCATGAATACCTGTATCCGCAATGATTAATGTCGCAGATAGATCCATCGGCATTGTCGTTGGTTCTTGTCCTTTAATGAACCAAATCGGTACATCATGCGCAACTGTTGCGGCATCAATACCAGATGAAGAACCATGTGTAATTGATTCCTCAATACTTGCCCACTTTTGTAATTCTGCATTTGAAAGGGGAGCTTCAAAGTAATTAAAGAAAGCACGCGTGATGGCTACTGCCGTTGCTGCAGATGATCCCATCCCACGTTCTTCCGGAATAGTTGATGTAATTTTTAATTTAAAGGCTAAATCAGGCGCAGAAAAAGAATGTAGGAGGCGGACAATTAATTGTCGAACACCCTCATACATTTCAGCCATTTCAGTTAATGGACCTTGATATCCAGGCGCTAGGACGATTTGTCCATGATTACGCTCGCTAATACTTACGGTTAAAGACATGTCTGGTAGAGGCAGGGCAATTGCAGGTTGGTTGTAAACCACTGCATGTTCACCTGTCAAAATGACCTTGGCATGACTTGTTCCAGTCGCACTTTTTTTCATTGGTAAATAACCACCAATCTTTCATTTATGTAAAATATTGCCAAATAACATGATACCAAACTTACCTTAAAGGTTCTATATACTTTTCTAATCCTTATAACAATAAAACCGCAGTGTATAGCCATTTATACATTGCGGTTTTTTCTATCTGTTGAGATGGATTGCTGTTTTTGCGTCCTAAATGACACTCTATGCGTTTGTTTCATGTGATTATTTAATCTATTCGGAATTAACTGTCTAAACTTTAGGAGGGAGTATACGGCTTTGTATTCAGAAGTAGATAAGCGTGAAACAATATACAACGTTTGCTCGAGAAAAAATTACCTAGATTAGAGAATATGGCGCGGATATCTATCGGTTCACCGCCAATATCAGATATGCCTGTATCCTCGGAAAAGTGGAAATGCTAACGTTGAGAAATACACTAATTATGTATGGGCAAAAGATATGTTGGCAAAGGTTTGCAACGCATGTGAGTACATGCCAGAGCCGTATCGTACAATGTTGAAATTGCGATACTTTCAGAAATTAACCTGGGTTGAAATTGAAGAGATTAAATATCACACCGATCGCCGTGGACAACAATTAATCGAACAAGCATTTTTATATTTCGCAGATGCGTTCAGTGACGTTGATGATTTGAGAGTTTACGAGTAGTATGAATTTTAAAATTAATATATAAAAAATACGAGGACGAATAATTGATGAATAGCAAAACATTTTGGTGGGACTTTTTAAAGAATTTAGACTGGGGTAATGTGGGAGATTGGGCTGGTGTTGCGATAGCTGGTATTGCAGCTTATGTGACATATCGCTCTATTACTGCTGCTATCGAATTATCTAAGAAGCCAAAAAATCCAGCATTACTTAATATACATGCTCAAGTTGATGTAAGGAGATATTATGACGGAACAATTAAAACAATACAGTACATGTGTCTAAATTTATTTATCGAAAATAGAGGTGAACAGACTGCACTGGTCAAACTTTTTAGTTTTGTTGTGAAAAATCAGGGCTCAAATGAGGGGAACTTAGGCCTTCCTTCATCTTATGATGTTACTCCTGAAATAAAAGGTGGCGATGTTAAATTAATTCCGCTTGTTTTAAAACGGGAGGCCTCTTATTCGGCGACAGATCCTGTGATAAGTTACCCATTTTTAAACGATTTATATGACGAAATCGAGGAATGTGTACTTCAACACGAGAATTTGCAAAATAGTGAATTGGATTCAGAATTAGAAAAGATATTGAACGAGAAGTGTTATGTATGATATACATATGTTCCCAAAGAATTATATGAGAATTCAACAATTTTCTGTTTCAACCAAAATTTTTAATTTTTAGTGATATGTTGTAATGATAAAAATAACCGTGAGTTACCGACTAAATAAAGTTGATAATTCACGGTTTTATTTTTCTAAAAGTGTTGACTATAACCCAAAAAGGTTATATAGTATATTTATAGGGTTGAGGTAACGAAGTCCTAAATAAACGAAAGGAAAAAGATATGGACACACGAGTTAAGCGTTTGAAACGCAAACAAAAAAAGCCATTCACAAGAAGTGAAAAAATTGGAATTACTGGAATTGCAGTGACGGTAATTCAAACTTTGATAGCACTCTTGAAATAGCTTTAATGGTAGGGGTCAGAGATGACCTCTATTCGTGTACCATATTAAACTAAATTATGCGTAAATTCAATCGAGAAGAAAAAATATGGACAACGTTTGTTATTTTACAAATCATTTTGTTGGTGATTACTTTACTTAAATAGGAGAGTTAGTTATGGAGTTGAGAGACAAAGTTAAGTGGGTGATTGATAGTGATATTACTACCTATCAATTTGCGAAAGATACAGGTTTAACAAATACAGTATTATCAAAGTTACGCCGTGGAGAAAAAGAAGTAGGGCGATTGTCCTTAGATGTGGCTGAGAAAATAGGTGGATTGTATGATTCTCGGAATTAGTTTTTGGTGTGAAGCTTTACCTAATTGGTTAGCAGCGATAGGTACAGTAGGAGCAGTTCTTTTTGCAGTTCGCTATAGTAGAGGGAAAGCAAAACTTGAAATTAATGCAGTATATACGTACATCGATGAGTTTACGCATGCTTCAGAAGATGGAACATTTGTGAAAAGTGGGGAGTCTTTTAAAAAAGGCGATAGATTAGATTGGGATGGATGGAATATTTCATTATCCGTATTCGTATCTAACAGCGGTGAATCTTCTGCACTAGTTGATCGGTGGGGCGTAGTAGTCAATGGACAGGAACATATTATAGAAAGTATTCCTAAGCTTGTTAAAGGGCATGATGTGCTAGAGTTAACTGTATCAAGTGATACAGAAAAGCATTTGCTGGATAAAGACTATTATGGTGATGTGTTGGCGAATATACGTGATTCTAAAGATGTGCATGTCTTTGTTAAATTTCATAATTATAAAAATCTGCAACAAAAAATCACAGAAAAAAATAAAGTATTTGAAGAACATTAAAGAACACTCGATTCGGTTCGGGTGCTTTTTTTATTTCGCATTCGTTTCGTATGTATTACGCCTGCTCTTCACGGTAATCGGGTTATTATGATATTGTTCGATAATTAGGTGATGATATAATAATGTCTATCAACTGAAGGAGGGTAGACATTATGGAAAAGGTACAGTTAGTAGAGGGACGTGGCAAAACAGCAGATGAGAAGTATAACTACTATTACAACGAGAAAGAGGACCTGATTGTAATGAAGGATATTGGCGGAGGTGAACCTCGCCTAATAGGCAGCACAACATATGGAACGGAATTTATTCGTCCGGATAATGAAGAAACAGTACAAGTTATTATGTAATTAAGAAAGAGTAGCGATTAATTTCGTTGCTCTTTTTTTGTGTCAAAAGAAAGGAGTAGCTATGCCTAGACGTGATGACATTGATAGGTTGTATCATACGAAAAGCTGGGAAAGAATTAGACGAATGGCTTTAGAAAGAGACAAAGGTTTGTGCCAAGTGTGTTTATCTAGGTCTGTTTATAAACAAGGAGATACAGTACACCATAAACAGCATGCTCGTGATGATGTAAGTTTATTTTATGAGCTGGATAACCTTGAAACGATTTGCAGAGAGCACCACAATAAGGCGCATCCAGAAAAAATGGGAAGCAAAAAGAAAGTTGAACGCGATGATGTCGTGAAATTTTAGTCCCCCTATAATTTTTTTGAGATTTGAAATCGCCTGCGTACCGGAGCCCCTCTTCTTTTTTAAAAAACCCGCTTTTGAGTTTTTTCGTTTTTTAGCAATGTGAAAGATTTAAAACGCTGATGTATAGCGGTTCTATTAATTTATGTATTTCAAAATAGACATGTTTTTTTCTATTTATTTCGACTATTAGGAAGGGGGATGTTATGGGACAAAAAGATTTACGGGCTAAGTTACAGATAGCCAATGGTAATCCTAATCATAGGGATACACAAAAGCTAAAAGAGCAAAGTGAACTAGAAGATAAAATTCGTGGGGATGGTACGAACATAGAAGTCTCTGAATGGTTGGAGCAAACACTTCACTGTCAAAAAATGAGTATATTTTTTTCGAAGGTTTCTCGACGGAGTAACACTGCATCGAGTCTATAGATTACGTTTTGTGAATAATGTATATTCTTAAAATCAGTAAAACGATAAAAACCGCAGTGTATAGTGATTTATACATTGCGGTTTTTTCTATATTTCATATATTAGTGGAATTGATTTGGAACGTCAAAATGGCAAATTAATCATTTTACCCAGGACTTCTGGACATCAGAGGACTGAGCTAATCATCCGTACGAACATCATGATCACGCATATAATATGGCGTTTTGATTATTCATTAACGATCAAAAACAGTGAACATACGAGGATCGGTTGCGATGTTTTCAGAAAGCTCTTTATGTTCGTTCAAATTATCGATTGATGATAAATCACCAGGATAATCCTGTAAGACTGCGAATGCATATTTAGCCACTTCTTTTTCTGTTAATTCAGTATCTTCAAATGCACGCTTTGAGAATACGGCAAAAACACTTCCGTTATGTACTGAATACCCCATCAAATGACCAGTATAAAGCCATTCATCTTCGATTAGATTTTCAGAGTCGGTAGTTACGTCTCTGTCGTCAAACCATTTATTTAAGTCTTCAACTTGTTGCTCTTGTTTTTGAAGTAAAGCAGTATCTGACTTGGCTGCTTCTTTACTGGTATCTTCTTTTTTATCGCTAGGCATAAAGAGATAAAAAACCAGTAGAAGAACAGCACCCCAAGCTAAAATGTTTTTCATATACCAAAACTCCCCTAAATTAGCTTTTAACGTGGCTCCTATCTGCACGTATATGTATTCCACCTACCTAATAGGGAAGATGGACTTTTTATTGCAATGAATCATGTTGGGTTCGAATCAACTGTACACTCTACCGTTAAGTGATGATTCTTTACGCGTGTCATAAATCCGAATGAAGGATATACGACGTGTTTTTATTTGATTTTAACTTTAGTTAAAATCAACATTTTTTCGTCTTCAGATGTACTAGGGACATATCCTAATGAAATTAGTGAACTAGCATAAGCACGGTTGTAATAAGCTCCAAGAGCTAGGTGAAATAGAAAACTTAGTACGCAGACATAAAAGAGAAGTACATTGGTTGTTTCTACGTAAGCCATAGGCATTGAATAACATAAGATTAATGCAATAGCGAAGACTACTTTGATGAAAAGATATTTGATAGCGTTTTGAAAATCTTTTCTCATAAACATGACAATACTTCCAAAGAAGAATGTAGTAGCCGAGAACCCAAGTGACACATTTTCTGTGATTTCTAATGATGGATGACGCAATACTACATTGCTTGAGACATCGCCATTAGATGACGACCCCATAGATGCAGCAAAAGCCATAATAGCAATCAATCCCAAAATGATGGCTAACAAAATTAAAATAGACATAACCCAATATAACTCCCTAAATTAGCTTTTAACGTGATTCCTTTCTGCACGTACGGTTAACCCTTAAATGTGATTCGATTCCGTGAAATACTATTCAATGGCTATTGCTCTAGTAATTATTTAATTTTTTCAGAGGCTAATTTATATGTGTCATCTGAAAGATCTAGGCTTCTTAAAGCGGCTTTCGTAAGTTTTCCGCCTAATTCAGCTATTGGAATAACATCATCTTCAGAAATTTCTTGTTTGTCTGTATTTTCAGCAACTAGGTCAGCTGCGTATATTGCATATTCACGGTCATCTTCGATAGGGCTAACAAGAACTAGCTTAATTAAATCAAAATATTGGTCGTGTAGAGAACCAGTAGACAGATCATAATTTTGCTGGCGTTTTGTTAAGTACTGTATTTCATCTAATTTGATTGCTTGATAATCAGATGCTCCAGCCCATTTATCGCCATGTGTGACGGAATATGCAGACAGTCCAATGACAATACCAACAATTAAACAAGATATAGGTATAATGATTTGTTTAGTTCTATTACTTAAGTACATACGTGTTTACGAACTCCCGATATAGCTTTTAACGTGTTTCCTACCTGCACGTATGTATGCCAATCTAAAAAATATCGAAAGGCTAGATTGGTTATTCATAGAAAGGAACATTCAGATAGGAAGTATTGCCTTACATTAGATACGCAACGATGACGTCATTTTGAAGGGCTGGGATTTTTAAATAATCTAATAGTGCTATCTACATAGACTATTGATCATGGTTAGCACGTAAAAAGGCTAGTAGCGCACGATTGTATCCCAACGGTATAATGTACTTTTCGCGACTTTTGCGCCTGATTTAGTTACTTCTTCAGAAATTTTTTCAATAGACATACCGCGCTTTGTTGCAACTGCTTGTATTTTTGCCAATATATTCATGAGACTTTGCTCTGTCGTAAAAGAAAAAATATACTTTTTTGAGTTTGGTCTATGTAAGTCGTGTGTATTAATAGTTGTCAGTTGTTCTTTAGAAACGAACAGACAAAAAACACGCCATAGTTATGCAATTGTCTCGACATAGTATGCGAAATGTGTTGGTTTATTGATGATTATAGTCTAGGAAAGTCTAGGTGTAAATGTATTCTTATAGTAAATTCGAAGAAAGTAGACGAGAAATATCTGAGTCAAATACATTTGGGTCACGCTCCGCATTTCGATAACGAATTGCGGAGTTAGGATTTGAGAAAATGACTAGGCCAAACGGTTGCAAGTCGTGGACAACAGCGCTACCATATAGGTAGATACTCAATGCTGAGTATTAGTAAGCAGTTTCGTATGCTATCAAATGAGGAGGAATTGAGACATGGGATGGATTTGGACATTAATTATCGGTGCTGTGATTGGTGCAGTTGGTGGTGCGATTACAAAGACGTCAATGGGTTGGGTAACGAATATCCTAGCTGGATTGGTAGGTTCATGGTTAGGTGAAACATTGCTTGGCTCATGGGGACCACAGTTAGCGGGGATGGCCCTAATTCCTTCAATCATTGGTGCTGTTATCGTGGTGGTATTTGTATCATGGTTAATGGGCCGCACAACAAATTAATAATTTAGAAATAGAAGAGCTGACGATTAGCTCTTCTTTTTTTGTCTAAAACCAATAATCAATCGAATAGTTATCCTAAAAACGCTGGGGTTTGATAGTTTATAAAGATACGTGTGCTAACATAAACGTATGGGTATGATAGTTATCATGCGAAACCCGTACGAATACTGGAGGTTATGTTGATGAATAATAACAATGGTGGTCCACTATGGACGCGTCCTTGGTTTTTGTTAGTTCTTTTAGTGACTTGGCTGTTCAAGCGTAAAAAGTAAATGACAACTTAGTTGATCATACTCATATGGGAGTGTTCGGTTGGTTCGATTCCAACATGATTAATCGTTCGTGTCACGTCAGTTCGGGCATTTATAGTGTCCATTTTATGAGGTGATGGGAGACAAATGGCGGATTCGTCATTATTTTAAATAAAATGACGCCTGAAAGCGCATGAGATAAAGGCTTTTAGAAGATCTGTGGTATAATAATCGTATTATTATTAAGAGATGAATAGGTGGCTAGATGTTAAAACAAAACATTTATGCAGTGGTCGATTTAGAAACGACGCAAACGTCAACTGAGACGGGGCGTATCATTCAAATCGCGATTGCATTTGTACAAAACAATAAAATCATTAACCAATATTCAACCTTGATTAATCCGGGGATGGCGATTCCACGTCACGTGGTGCAACTAACAGGGATTGATGCATCAATGGTCAAGTCTGCACCGAACTTTGAAGATGTTGCACACATGGTACATGCGATGTTGCAAGGGACCGTCTTTGTTGCACATAATGTGAATTTTGACTGGCCATTTTTAAATGCTGAATTTGAACGAGTAGGGTTAACGCCTCTAACAGGACAAGCGATTGACACAGTGACTTTGAGTCAGATGCTATATCCAACAGCGCCGGGATATCGTTTGATTGATATGGCGCAATATTTGGGGATTGAACACTTGAATCCGCATCAAGCTGACAGTGATGCAGCAACAACGGCAGAAGTGTTCATGTGTTTGGTGAAGCGTGCGCAAAGTTTGCCAATGATAACGCTACAAACGTTGGTAAAACTGCCATTGAGCTTACCACGAGACACAAGAATCATAATTGAACAAGCGCTCACTTATAATCAAAAGGCACCACAAGCGTTGGATAAGTCATTAGAAGTGTTGGATGGGTTGGCGATTCGTCGCTTCTCAGCACCAGCGCCCTTAGTACCGTCTGCGGATGTGAAATATCCGAAGAAACCAAGTGCTCTTGAAGCCGTATTAGGCGACACTTTTAGCTACCGTAAAGATCAAGCAAAATTGATGAATTTTGTTGAGCATCATTATGCGGACGCTGACTTCAGCGAGTCAAAGCCAGGTGAAGATGCTTTGGTGATTGAGGCACCCACAGGGTTAGGGAAAACACTGGGTTACTTATTGCCATATGCTTACTTGGCTAATCAAACAGGCCGTAAAGTTGTGGTGGCAGTACCAACTCTGGTACAGCAACAACAAGTTGCCGGTTTAGTTAATCAAAAGTTGAATCAAGTCTTACCATTTGAAACACGTGCCGTGAGTTTGAAGGGACGTATGCACTATGTAAATTTGCAGAGTTTCCGTCGTTCATTGAATGTGGATGAAGGGTCAACGGGACTACAATTTACAAAGGCACAAATCTTGGTTTGGTTAACAGAAACATTAACTGGAGATTTTGATGAATTAAATTTGTTGAATCCACCAGCGGATTTCCTACAAAAATTAGCCCAAGCAGCTAACAATCCAATGGGTTCTGCGTACTACGGTCATGAATTCTTTGAACGCCAATTAGTTGTGGCAAATGAAGCACAATTCTTGGTGATTAATCATGCTTATCTAACGACCTATGCGCAAGAATTAGGCCAACAAGATGAAACGCCATACCTGGTGATTGACGAGCCACAACATTTACCAGACGCGATTATTGATCAAAATAGGCGTCAACTTGATTTCACGAGTTGGCAATATGCGGTCAATCAAGCATTGGACTTAGTGGTACGTGATGAGGATAGTTTGCAAGAAATTTTGACGCGTATTCCGGCTGGAAATCGTGTGAAACATGAATTCATTTTGCAACTTAAGCAATTACAAACAGAGATTCCGCAACTAGAAACAAAGTTCTATCGTCGTTTCTTATTGAATCGTAAGCAAGTGAATGCGACGGAAGGACATTTGGAAGTACCTTTGAATGGTGCAGAGTTGGCTCTGTTCTTTATCGAACAAACGAGTCGTATGCAAAAAATTAAAGGGAATATCCAAGCGACAGAAGAAGCATTAGATAAGCTATTGACTGGCTTCAGTACCTTGAAGAATGTCTTCTCGGTTTCCGAACGTCAAGCATTAGCTGATTTCCGTCGTTGGTTACGTGTGATTAAACGTGATGATGTTTATCTAACGGATTTCCAACAAAATATCATTGATTACCCACAAGCCTCAGTCTTTTGGCTAACGTTGTCAAAGCGTGATGATATTAATTACTTGAAGTTAAGTGGTGGGTTATTGCATACAGTTGATTACTTCAAGGACAAGATTTATCCATACTTCATGCCACCAACAATGATTGGGGCAACGTTGTTCACATCAACTAAATCAAGTTATCTATATGAACGACTAGATTTGGATCGTGAATCAGCGGATGTGCATCAATTTGATGATGTATATGATTATGAACATCAATCACAAATGTTATTGGTTGACGATGCGATTAGTCCAACGGATAGTCGTTATCCAGTCTATGTTGCAAAGCAATTAGATCACATGTTAGGTGCAATGCAAGAAAACACACTCGTGTTGTTTAACTCGTTCGACATGATTGAACAAGTCTTCCATTACATGCAACAACATCAAATTGCGCAAAAACATGGGATGACTTTGTTAGCGCAGGGAATCACTGGAACCAAGGGGCGTATCTTAAAGCGTATGCAATCTGAGAATAAGATGATTGTGCTCGGAGCTAACAGTTTCTGGGAAGGAATTGATTTGCCTAATGAGCAAGTCCGTCTTGTTGTGATTACCCGTTTGCCGTTTGATGCACCTAATACAATTCCACAAAAGGCTGAAGAATCAATTTTGAAAGCCGCTGGAAAGCAACCATTTTACAGCAATGTCCTACCTAAGGCGGTCTTACGACTGCGTCAAGGTGTGGGGCGTTTGTTACGTACACCAGAAGATTATGGTGCCATCGTGATTTTGGATTCGCGTATTGTGCAGAAGACATACGGTAAGACATTACGTAAGATGTTGCCAAAGAAGATGCCGCAAGAAGTTATTAAGGGAAATCAGGTTGCTGATTATCTGCAAAAATTCTTCACAGAACATCGCTAACCCCTTTAAACTCAGGGCATTTTCTGATAAAGTATAACTTAGTTTTAGATATGTTTTTGATGATGCGATTGGAGACGTCACGCTATGGAAATCAGACAAACGCCACAGGCGCTCCACCGAGCTCGCCGAGCCAGGTGGTTTAAAATTATAGGCGGTATCGTGGCTGTGATAGCTATCGTAGTGACGTTTTTGGTTATGGCGACTCATCCAGTTCGAGAGGGTGAACATCGCCTAACGGAATTGGCCACTGAAAAGTTTAATCTGGTTGAAGTTGACCAGTATTACTCAGTATCACGTAATGATGTCTTTACATCATTAGTGGGAACCAATCAGAAGAAACAAAACATTGGGGTTATTCGAAATAATAGTACTGGTGAATTAATGGAAATTGACATGACGACTGGTTGGTCTGAAAAGCAAGTCCGTGATGATGTACAATCTCGTTTTAAGCCCAAAGAAGTTACAAGCATTGGGATGGGAATCTATGATGACGTCCCTGTATGGTTAGTAACTTTGGTTGAAAAAGATAATAATTTGACGCTATTGACTTACCAATTTTCAGATGGCAAGATCATTCGCGCAATAGAAAACTTATAGGAGTATGACCATGGAAACAATTCGTATTGAAGATGCGCCACAATTTGTTGGAAAAGAAGTTCGCTTAGGAGCTTGGCTACGTAATAAGCGTGGATCAAATAAGATGCAATTCTTGCAACTACGTGATGGAACTGCATTTTTCCAAGGTGTTGTCTCAAAGGAAGTCGTTGGTGAAGATATCTTCGCTAAGATTAAGGCGTTGACACAAGAAACAAGCATGTACTTGGTTGGAACAATCCGCCAAGACGAACGCTCACCATTTGGATATGAAATGGATGTTAAGGACGTTACTGTTGTTGGGGCTTCAGAAGGATACCCAATCACACCAAAGGAACACGGAACTGATTTCTTGATGGATCACCGTCACCTTTACCTACGTCACATTCAACCATTTGCTGTTTTGCGTATCCGTAACACTTTGATCGCTGCAACATATGAATTCTTCAACAAGGAAGGGTTTATCAAGATTGATTCACCTTTGTTGACAAGTTCAGCGCCAGAAGGAACAACAGAATTGTTCTCAACTGACTACTTCGGAAACGATGCTTACTTGTCACAAACTGGACAATTGTACGCTGAAGCAGGAGCGATGGCATTTGGAAAGGTCTTCACATTTGGACCTACATTCCGTGCTGAAAAGTCAAAGACTCGTCGTCATCTAACTGAATTCTGGATGATTGAACCAGAAATGGCTTGGATGGAACAAGCAGAATCACTTGAAGTGCAAGAACGTTACGTTGCCTACATGATTCAATCTGTTCTTGACCGTAACCAATACGAATTGGATCTATTGGGACGTGACAAGGAATTGTTGGCTTCATACACGAAGCTACCATACCCACGTGTCTCATACGACGATGCGATTAAGTTGTTGCAAGAAAACGACTTCGATGTTGACTGGGGTGTAGACTTCGGTTCACCTGAAGAAACATTCTTGGCTAGCCACTTTAACAGCCCTGTCTTTATCACAAACTTCCCTAAGGAAATCAAGGCCTTCTACATGAAGCGCCACCCAGATCGTGATGACGTTGTTATCTCAGCTGACTTGTTGGCACCAGAAGGATATGGTGAAATCATCGGTGGATCAGAACGTGATATCGATTACGATTACCTAGAAGAACGCGTTAAGGAAATGGGATTGGACCTAGAAGATTACGCTTGGTACCTAGACTTACGTCGTTTCGGTGCTGTGCCACATTCAGGATTCGGTTTGGGGCTAGAACGTATGATTACTTGGGTAACTGGAGAAGAACACATTCGTGAAGCTATTCCATTCCCACGTACAATTGCACGTTTGAAGCCATAATTAGCTAAATAAAATGAAACGATACTTTGTGATACATGATGTCACGATGTATCGTTTTTTATTTAATTTCAAACGGATGCAGGGTGAGTGCGCGAAAAAGCTAAATAAGGTAGAATAAAAGTATAGTAAAACAATCATATTTGGGAGGATAGTATATGTTAAATCGAATTGAACAAGCGCCGATGCCATATAAGTGGACATTCATCGTAGCGCCATTCATTATTGCATTGGGAATGTATGGAGGGACAAATCCTGTTCCGTTGAGTTGGTTAGCCTTATTGGCTGCTGGATCAGCAGTGTTAGTGTTGATGTTTGGGAAAGAGACTTTCTTGTCATTCTTTAAGAAGATGAAAAAGGGTAGCTGGAAGCCAATTTTTGTAGCAATTGTTTTGGGATATCTTGTATCTATCGTGGCGTCTGCAGTTGGTCCATTGTTGGGACAAGGCGCATTACAAGAAAATGGGATTATCAATTCATTAGCACAACCAACCTTATGGGGGAACATTGTAACTCTAACGACATTGGGGATTTCGCTAATTGGAGAAGAAGTTATCACTGCATCAATTGCATTCCCAGTGTATTACTTGTTGGTTAAGAAAATTGGTCGCAAGCAAGCGTGGATTTGGGCCGCTTTGATTAGTGCCGCATTATTTGGCATGATGCATTTTAATGCTTATAATGGAAACTGGTATCAAATGCTGATTGTTATTGGAGTAGGACGTTTACCATTTACGTATGCTTGGACAAAGACAGATAGCTTATGGGGTGGAATTATTGCCCACGTTGTCTATGATTTCCTAATCTTTATTCCAGTAATGATGGGTGTTTTGTAAAAAGTAATTGGACAAAGGAGAAACAAAATGAAGTTGATGAACGAAGATTTAGTTGAAGTTAAAATTCAAAAGTCTAAAACTGAAACAGTGGTAACAGCCAATGTTGGGCGTTTAGTTTGGGCCGCTTTCTTAGCATTGATTGCGATGGTTTTGTTTGTAAAGCGTTAAACCATGGAAAATCAAGAAAAGGTAACAGCATTTTTTAACGCACCAATGGTCGGTTTAAGTACGTATGTTGTTGAACATTATCGTGAATTAGGTATGACCAATGATGAGTTTTTATTGATGGTGCACTTATTAACGCAAATGACACGTTTTGATGGTGATGTCCAACTACAGATGGTTGCTAATCAACTTGGTTGGTCTGTAGAAGGTGTTTCTCGTGGGATTGAACAATTACGTGAAAAAGAATATCTAACGGATCATGCAAAGCGAGATGGTAATGGGAAGGTTGCGACACAATTAGACTTTTCACCATTGTATATGAAGATTTTAGCGTTTGATGTGGATGCATTACCAATCATCTCAACGAGTGCCCGTGTGGTCACACAAGGTGAAAATGCATTAGAACAATTAGATAAAGAAAGTAATTTGTCACGTGCGGATATTTTCAATATGGTTGAACAAGAATTTGGTCGTCCTTTAAGTCCTATGGAGATTAATACGATTAAGAATTGGTTTGATATTGATCATTTTAGGGCAGATTTTATCCAAGTTGCCATTCAAGAAGCGGTATTAAATGGCGCATTAAGCCTCCGTTATATTGAAACTATTTTGGCTTCATGGCAAAAGAAGAACTATCATTCGTTGCAAGATGTGTACGCCGAAAAGCAAAAGCATCAACAATTTAAGCAACGCGAAGCAACAGATTTACCAGATATTTCATGGGACGTTGATATCATGAATACTGATTGGACAAAGTATTAATTAGAAATCGGCATAAAGACCAATCATCAAGATGTTCTTGATGATTGGTCTTTTATTTTGGTATATACGTACATTTAAAGCTTGTATTAATCGTGTGAGTATGTCTCTGTGTTGATAAAATTAGAAATTAGGTGTAATTTTTATAAAAAATGTGATAGGCAGATATATATGTGGTATAGTTGTCATGTACAATCTATTTATTAGTATGTGTAAAATATAAAGGGAGATTTAGGGATGACTGAGAAACGACACTTTAAAATGTATAAGCATGGTAAGTTATGGGTAACAGCGGTTGCAGGAATTGCGGCAATAACAATGGGGACGATGTCTGTTAGCGCCGATGAACAAATCCAAGATAATGATTTAAGCAACAAAGTAGCGCTTGTAACTGAAACAACAAATACTGATGTTGAACCGTTAACTGTAGCGGATGAAAAAAGTGCTGATGTCGCAGAAAAACAAGATGATATCAAAGGGAATGCCCTTGAACAAGAAGCTGAAGCAAAAGACGTAACTGAAGTGTTGGAAAACAAGGCAGAGACAAAAGACGTCACTGATGCACCAGTAGATAAGTCCGAGACAACAGAAGTGCCTGATGAAGCAGATGAGAAATCAGAAAAGCAAGACACAACTGATGTGGCAGAAGACAAAACAGAAAAGAAACCAGAAACTGACGTGTCTGAAAATAAGTCAGAAACTAAAAAAGTAACTGATACACAAAAAAAGACATCAGAAACCAAAGCGGAATTAGAACCAGAACAAGAAGTTAAGAATGGTTGGCAAGACGGTAAGTACTTCGAAAATGGTGATTTCGTTACTGGACAAAAGCAAATTGATAAGAAGTGGTATTTGTTTGATGCTAACGGTAATGCGTTGACAGGATTGCAAGTTGTTGGATCATACACACACTATTACCAAAAAGACTTTAGTCAACTTCGCGATGGATATTTGAACTTGGGTCCTAATGAAGTTTATTACTTTAATACTAATGGTGAAGCTATGAAGGGAATTCGTAAATTCACAGACAGTAATGGTAAGTTACAAATTGAAGCGTACAACCATCAAACGTATCAACAAATGCGCAATGCTTACTATGAAATCAAGAGTAAGAATATCACTTACTACTTTAATGAAAATGGACGTGCAACAAAGGGAATCCGTCAATTTACAGATAGTAAGGGTAAGCTACAAGTAGAAGCTTACAATCACCAAACGTTTAATCAAATGCGTAATGCATACTACGATATTAAGAGTAAGAACACAACTTACTACTTTAATAACGATGGACGTGCGATGAAGGGAATTCGTACATTTAAGGATGGAAAGGGTAAGCTACAAGTAGAAGCCTACAACCACCAAACATACAAGCAAATGCGTAACGCCTACTACGATATTAAGAGTAAGAACACAACTTACTACTTTAATAACGATGGACGTGCGATGAAGGGAATTCGTACATTCAAGGATAGTAAGGGTAAGCTACAAGTAGAAGCGTACAACCACCAAACGTATAAGCAAATGCGTAATGCGTACTACGATATTAAGAGTAAGAACACAACTTACTACTTTAATAACAATGGACGTGCGATGAAGGGAATTCGTACATTCAAGGATAGTAAGGGTAAGCTACAAGTAGAAGCGTACAACCACCAAACGTACAAGCAAATGCGTAATGCATACTACGATATTAAGAATAAGAAGACTACTTATTACTTGAACAACTCTGGTCGCGCGATGAAGGGTGCACGTTACTTTGGAAATAATGTTGAATATTATGGAGACAACTATAAGCGTCTAACGAATACTTGGAAGACATTTAACAATACGCGTTACTACTTTGGAAACAATGGTAAGGCAACACAAGCATTGTTAAACTACAAGTACTATTCACAATTAAACCAAGGTGCGCCGCAAGGATGTGAAGGAGCCTCAATGCAAATGGCTTTGTCACACAAGGGACGTTATGTGCCTTCTTTGCAATCTATCTATAAGAAGACTGGTTCTGGATACCATGTTAGTCCTAATAAAGGATTCTATGGAAACCCCTTTGGGAATGGTGGTGCGGTAACTGAAACGATCTTTGCTGGTGCCATGGCCAAGAGCTTTAAAGACATGGGTGCAGCTGATTTGACAGGGGCCAAAAAGGGAGATATCATTCGTGAATTGAACCGTGGAAACGCAATCGTAACATGGGCAGACTACTCATGGCGTTTGACTGGTGCGCACTCATTCCACGTTATGACTATTGTTGGTCATAGTAATGGTAAATTCTTGATTGCGGACCCATATTCATATGGACACCGTACACAATGGGTTGATCAAAACACTTGGGAATACGTAAACACTAATACACAAACATTAGGATACAAGTCACCTAAGTCAATGAACATGGTTATTCGTTAATTGAATATCTCATGTACGTAATGAATCAATAAAATAAAAACACGCCTACTTATCGCAATTGAACGATAGGTAGGCGTGTTTTGTTGTTAGTCCAAAAATTTGCCGCACATAGATGGTTTGAGGAAAGACAATATAATTGATCTAAAATAAAATGACCATTACCGATAAAACATCGATAATGGTCATTTTTAATGCACGTCTTAATAATATTAAGTGCGTTATTAATTTTCTGCAGGTGTAGTTGTTGATTGCTTTTCTGCAGGTTGATTTGCAGGAGCTTCTGAACTTACAGTTTGTGATTCAGGCTTAGATTCTGAGACTGATTCTTCTTTCTTACTTGTTTCAGAAGAAGAAGATTCTTGAACAGATGATGCGCTTGATTCACGCTTAGAAGAACGTCGGTTCTTTGATGTTTGCGTTGAAGATTCAACTGGGGCAACATTTAGACCAGGGTCATTAAATGTACCGCCAACAACTTCGTATTCTTGCTTACCGTACTTCATCACTGAACGAACGGTAGCAGGCATTTCCCATTGACTAGAGTCAGTTTCTTTAAGAACTTCACCAGACATAATGTAGTTCATCAATGCGCTGTACGTACGAAGTGGTAGGTATTGTTCTTCACCACGAGATAGGTAGTGACCAGGAACGTTAGGTTGATCATAACCAACCCAAGTTGAAATGGTTGCTGACTTAGTGAAACCAGTGAACCATGAGTCAGAAGCTGCACCATCAGGAACATCGATATCTGAGTCGTAACCAACCACACCAGTCTTACCAGCTTGTGCGTAAGCAGGTGTAGCAATGATACTTGCATATGAATCAGAAATAACAGATTGCAACATGCTGTTCATCATGAATGATGTTGATGAGGCCATTGCTGATGAACCCTTAGGTTCGAATTCCTTAGTAACACCAGCTTGGTCTTGGATACTTGATACATATGTTGGCTTGAAGAATTGTCCACCATTACTAAAGGCAGAGAAGGCAGCCGCGGTTTGTTCTGATGAAGCATCAAATCCAATAGCGTTACCAGCAACCATGTCTTCAGCCTTCAAGTCAATACCTAGGTTAGATAGGAACTTAGAAGCGTTTTGTGGGCCAACTTCTTCAAATGTTTCGATAGCAGGGATGTTACGTGATTGTGCTAATGCTTGACGCATTGTCATTGGACCGTCGAACTTGTTGTCCCAGTTGTTAACAGGAATATTTGTACCAGGGTATGTGTATTCCTTGTCATCTAAGGCACGGTAAGTTGGCCAGTTTAGATATTCAACGGCAGGACCAAAGTCAATCAAAGGCTTTGCATTAGAACCAGTAGAACGACTCTTTTGCGTAGCACGATTTAGACCGAAGACGTGATCTGACTTACGTCCACCGATTTGGGCCATAACACCACCAGTATTAGGGTCAGTTACAGTCAAACCAACTTGGACATCATCATTTGGCCAAAGCACGTAATCATCACCGTTAGCAACTTGGTAGGCACGTTCTTGAATTTTAGCGTTCAAGTTCGTTTGTACCTTTAGACCGTCACGAGCTGGTTCATAACCTAAGCGTGTCAATTCATTCAAAGTTGAAGTGATGTAGGCATCTGAAACCTTAGCATTTTCGATACTTGCTTCAGTTTCAGGGTGGCTATCAGTCAATCCCTTAGTAACCGGAATCTTTGTGTATTCATCAGCTTGCTTTTCGGAAATTGTTCCGTAAGTAGCCATGGCACGTAGCACATCATTACGACGCTTTGTGGCACCTTCAGGGTTAGTGTATGGATCATAACCAGAAGGGGATTGAGGTAGACCAGCCAAAAGGGCAATTTCTGGTGTGGTTAGCTTTTCAACGTCCTTACCATAGTAGTACTTGGCCGCTGTCTTCATACCGTAAACACCGTTACCCATATACACTTTGTTCATATATAGGGTTAGGATATCGTCCTTACTGTATTCTTTTTCAACCTTAGTTGCTAAGTAGGCTTCTTGTGCTTTACGCTTGATCGTTTGATCAGAAGTAGCAGTAGAGAAGACGGTTAGCTTAACCAATTGTTGCGTTAGTGTTGATCCACCTTGTAGTCCAAGAGATGAACCAACAAGGTTTGCGAAGGTTGCTCCCATGATACGGCGAGGGTCAACACCATGGTGTTGATAGAATCGACGATCTTCAATGGCAACAACAGCATCACGCATTTCCTTAGGCAATTCAGATGTTGTCGCTACTTGACGAGTTTGATTACCCGTTGTGTAGAAGACACGACCTTCGCTGTCTAATAGTTGTGTTTGTGATGTTCCGCGTAGGGCAGAATCTGAAATTTGAGGTGCAGTTGCAGCGTAGTATGTAAACATTGCGCCACCAGCGGCCATACCAATGACCGCTACTGCAGAACCAATCAATAGAGTATTACGTAGAATACGCTTGGGACGACTACCTGTTTGCGTTTTCTTTTGTTTCTTCGCAGAAGATTTTTTAGTACGCTTCATGCGGGATTGTTCATCAGCCATTTTGTTCTCCTTTAGCTAACAATTGATCAATTGCGTCAAGATAGGGGGTGCTGATTTGTAAACCAGGGGTCACGCGGACACCGTGTGTAACAAAGGCATCATACGGAATCGATTTCCGGCCCGTTTCTTGATTATCCCAATACTGAAATAGTAGGGTCGCGGGAATAACAAACGTTTCTTGGCGTGCCGTGAAACGAATGATGAAAACTGCTAACCCTTGTTGGGTTTGAATCTGACGTAAGTGGGCAACTTGATGAGCGTGTACATTTTTTAATGGGAAAGACTGCTTATGGGCAGTTTCTTTCGCATCAAAGTCAATATAACGTCCTAAGTATATGCCGTTATAATCAGTCGTTGAGGCCTGAGTGAAATAGGCTTCTGTAATTTTAGCGGCTGCGCGTTCAGGATAATGTACTTTGACAATCTGCACAGGTGTGGGTTTCTTATGAATCACTGCCCGGCCGATATCTCGGTAATACTGATTCGCAACATTAATGTCTCCTTCAAGAGTCATACCACGATTACTTGCCCGTGATTGTAACGATGCTTTCGCTGGTCGTTGTGGGCCTGTATATGGTTGGCCATTCGGATAATTGAATGTCATATCGTAGCCTCCAAAATTAATAACTAACTAATTATATCAAATAACGCACTTAACTACCTAATTTATGCGTGAAAACATTCGCGATAAAAAAACAAAAAAAGATATAAAGTCCCTTAGATGGGCTTTTATCAGGGTTCCTTTTTTTGTTATGATGAGCAAATAATCACGAAAAAAGAGGCCAAAAAGATGGATCGATTATGGATTACAGGTTTTCGACAACATGAATTAGGTGTTTTTAAAGAAAAAGACCCGAAAGTAGAGGTTATCAAGTTTGCCTTAAAGAAAGTCCTGACTCATGAGTTAGAAAATGGCCTAAATTGGTTGATTGTTGGGGGACAATCAGGAATTGAAACTTGGGCCATTGAAGTGGCGTTAGAATTACAACCAGAATATGATGATTTTCAAATTGCACTGATGACACCATTTACAGATTTTGGTTCTAATTGGAAAGAAGAACGACAAACCAAATTAAGTGATTTGAAAGCACGTGTTAATTTTACGCAGAGTATTTCCCAAAATAAGTACACAGATCCTAACCAATTAAAGCAATATCAAAGGTTCATGTTGGAACATACTGATCAAGCAGTTATTTTTTATGATGACATCGCTGAGAATGCCAGCGTGCGATATGACGTTTGGGCAGCGAAACGTTATCAAGAAAATGTTGATTATCCAGTGAGGTTAATCGACTTTGATCGATTGCAAGATTACGCAAATGAATACCAAGAAAATACTTTTTATTAAGATTAAAATTTCCTGGTATAACCTTTGGTTTTAGCTTGTAATCTGCTAAAATATACCTATGAGTACGGATGAGAAATAAGGAGAGCTTCCGATGGAAAATGTATTGCACACACGTGAAGAAATTTTAAGTAAAGATTTTAAGAAGACCCGTATTGGGACGGGATACGATATGACAGATGTTGACTCATATTTAGATGAAATCATGGCTGACTATCAAGCTTTCCAAAACAACATGGACCAACTTGAAGCACAAAATGCGAGCTTGAAGAGCCAAGTTGCAGAACTAACAAAGCAATTGTCTGTTGCGCAAGCAACTGAACCACAACAAGCAGCACCAACTAAGGTTGCACAACCTGCTGTTGCGGCAAATACAAACATGGACATTTTGAAGCGTCTATCTAATTTGGAACGTCGTGTCTTCGGTGTTTCAGCAGAAGCGACTAAAAATGTAGATCGTACAGCTCCAGTGACAAAAATTGTTGCAGAAGAGCCTACTCAAAGTGTATAATTAGATTCATTGATGTGTTGGTGGGTAATTGCGTGTCGCTTTAAGCGGCATGAGGAAAGTCCATGCTCGCACTGACTGTGATGTCAGTAGTGTTCGTGCTAGCTGAAAAAATAAGGCTAGGCAGCTTGTAAAAGTTGACGGCCAACGAACGACCTAAAGACTTTGTCCATGGTTTAATAGTTGTGAAAGTGCCACAGTGACGAGCCAATCAAGAAATTGATTGGGTGGAACGCGGTAAACCCCTCGAGCGGGCAACCCAAACTTTGGTAGGGGCGCTTGACCTAGCGAATTGAAGTGATGGTCGGGGAGACAGTAATGTCTGAGATAGATGATTACCACTACAAATAATCTGCCACATTATTTGTAGAACAAAACATGGCTTACAGCTGACACATCAGGCAGCCGGCGTCCTTTGTGGCGTCGGTTTTTATTTTTCAAAAAAAGCGATTAAAAATCGATTACAGAGAATAGGAGACATCATGCAAACATTTAAGTTGATGGCGACAATGGGGGCTGGGCTAGAAGCTCTTGTTGCCAAAGAATTAAAGGACATGGGATATGCAACCCAAACAGAAAACGGACGTGTTTTCTTTGAAGGGACTGTTGAAGATATCTACCGTGCTAACCTATGGCTACGTACTGCAGACCGTATCAAGATTGTGGTGACTGAATTTACAGCCCGTACATTTGATGAATTGTTTGTGCAAACAGCTGAATTCCCATGGGAAGACTTGTTGCCATACGACGCTGAATTCCCGGTTAACGGACGTTCAAAGAATTCTAAGTTGCACTCTGTTCCAACGGTTCAAGCGATTACTAAGAAGGCAATTGCATCACGTTTGACTGAAGCGTACCATGCACGTACACACTTGCCTGAAACAGGAAACCGTTTCATCTTGGAAACAGCTATCGACAAGGATCGCGTGATGATTACTCTTGATTCAACTGGAGATTCATTGTTCAAGCGTGGTTACCGTACTGAAAAGGGTGGAGCGCCATTGAAGGAAACAATGGCTTCAGCGCTTGTTATGTTGGCTCGTTGGTTTACAGATAACCCATTTGTTGACCCAACTTGTGGATCAGGAACTATTCCGATTGAAGCCGCAATGATCGGTCGTAACATTGCCCCAGGTTTGAGTCGTGAATTTGAAATCACACAATGGGACTGGTTTGACAAGACAATCGGTAAGAAGTTGAAGACTGATGCCCGTGCAATGATTGACTTTGACGTAGAACTAGATATCGCTGGTTTTGACGTGGATGGTTCAATGATTGAAATTGCTAAGAAAAACGCCGAAGCAGCCGGAGTTGGTGAAGACATCGTCTTCAAGCAATTAGCTGCCAAGGATTGGTCAACAGATAAGATCAATGGTGTCCTTGTAGCGAACCCACCATACGGGGAACGTTTGGGTGATGAAGAAGCTGCCCAACAATTGTACGCTGAAATGGGCCACATTTACCTAGACATGCCTACATGGTCTAAGTACATTTTGACATCAGACGAAGAATTTGAACGCGCCTTTGGTGCAAAGGCAACTAAGAAGCGTAAGTTATACAACGGTGCTTTGAAGGTTGATTTGTACCAATACTGGGGTAAAAAAATCCGTTAATAAATAATGAAAACCGCTATATACCAGCTATAAACGTTGGTATATAGCGGTTTTTATTTTGGGTCAAATGTTGTGAGTTGGTAATTCTCCGTAAAACTGACAGAAATACTGGACCAAACTTTTGGTTTTTAATTTCACGTCATTTATAAATATATATTTGTTATTAATGCAAATAATATGATATGATGCTTCTCATTAAACATGGGAGGTTTTATTGATGAGTAAACAGTTTGTATTGGGAACGCTTGGTATGGTGGTTGCATTTAGTGTAGGTGTGTTAGACGGACAGTGTCAAAATGTCAGTGCCGATAGTGTTGTTAAGCCAGCATCCCTTATTGGTGATGATAACCGTGAAAAAGTTGATAGCATGTCCGATGTTGGTAAATCAATCGGGCATATTCGAAAAGCCAGTGGGAAAGTTGGCACAGGTTTTGTTGTTGGGAATAACACAGTTGTAACAAATGAACATGTTGCAAATGAATTTAAAGATGATTTTGAGAACACAGCTAAGAAATTTGAATTCCGACCAAGTCGTTCAGGGAAATCGATACCATATGTCTTCAAAGTAACAAAAGTTGATTACTCACCAACGGCAGATATTGCAATATTGACAGTTGGACCAGAAGTTAAGACGGGTGTAAGCTTATCTGAAGTAGCGCCGGCACTAAGTTTTAAGCAATTTGATGCATATGATGATCATTTAACTGTGACTGGGTATCCTGGGGATAAGAATGGGGTATTGTGGACCCATTCTTTGCCAACATTGCTCACTAATTTTGATGATATGGAATCCCCGTTTTTGGTTTATAACAATGATACTGTTGGTGGGAATTCAGGGTCGCCAATTCTAAATGACCAAAATGAAGTAGTCGGTGTGCATTCACACGGCACATCAACGTCAAAGAAGCGTATGACAAACATGGGACAACGTTTGAATACCGAAAACTATCAATTTATTAAATCGGTGGTGGACCGTGAAGATGATTTGTTGACGAAATAATAAAAACACCTTGTGATATCTGGACGATTGTCTCAGTATCGCAGGGTGTTTTTACATGGTTTAATGCCAAAGCTGTTCAAGAATACGTTCACGATGTGCGTGGTATTGTTGGTAGGCAATTGGATTCTTCTTGTAATATTGTTGGTGATAATCTTCCGCAACATAGAAAGGTGCGGCTGGTTCAATACTTGTGACGACGGGACGAGATAGTTGATGACTATCATCCAAGGCTTTCTTGCTTTCAGTGGCGAGAATGCGTTGTTCATCCGTTGTGTAGAAAATCGCTGGACGATAACTAGGTCCACGATCGAAGAATTGGCCAAATTCATCAGTGGGGTCAGTTTGTTGCCAGTAGATATCGAGTAACTCTTGGTAACTAATGATATCTGCATCATAGATGATTTCCACGGCTTCGGTATGACCAGTAAGATGCGTACAGACTTCTTCATACGTTGGGTTAACGGTCGTTCCACCAGTATAACCAGTTAAAACTGTTTCAATACCATCTTTTTCTTCAAAGGGTTCGACCATGCACCAAAAACAACCACCTGCAAAAATTGCGCGTTCTAAGTTTCGACCCATTATGAGGCCTCCTTATTTAGATGACGATAGGATAAATTGCTAAATTAAAATTATATTTAATTATAACACTTCCTTTTTAATAGGAAAGGGAAGTGGCTGAAAGTAAGAAAAAGACGATATTATCCACATGCATAATATCGTCTTTTTCAGTTATGTCTTACGCCCATAACACGTAACCGTGTTCAGAAATAATCAATTTTTAGCCAACTTTTTGGTAACGGTTTGGATCAGAAAGGATAGATTCTGCGGCTGCACGTTCCAATGTGTTTTGGTCTTCTTGAATCCAACCTGGAATTAAGAATAGGTCAACGAACATCCAAACACCCGTTACGATGGCTCCCATACCTAGTGTCAAAACAGTAATTAGCAACATTGCTAATCCTGAACCTGTCTTACCCATGTAGAAACGGTGAATACCCAGTGTTCCGAAGAAAACAGCTAGAATGTACGCAACAACGATATTCTTACCATTTCGTTCAACTTCTGAGTTGACCAAAATACGTTCGTCATTCGTTAATTGATTTAGTAAACCAGCATTATTCATCATATAAAACTCCTACTCAGCTTTTAGCGTGATTCTGAGTGCACGTGTGTCCAGTTAATGATCATGTTGTAGCATAATCTTAAAGGGTTAAAAGTATGATACTACAGGCTGTAGAGATAATAAATATAATTAGCGTACCTTTATTCATTTTCAAAGAAGAATTACCCATGTGTTACTGCATAGGCCTTTTATGTCTGATTCGCTATGTATGTGGCTCTGAGGATGCAGAGTCACTAAAAATTAATGCATGATAGCTGTTAAAAAGGCAAAGCCACCAAAAAAGATTCCAGGGATATTCGCAAAAATGATGGCCTTGTCTTTAGTGTGACCATCTAAGCCGAACCAACCGTGAATGGTCCAAAAAATACAATTAATCATCGCAACTAGAGGCTGAATTGGGTCACCATGATTTCCAGCCAAATTACTCATAATTTGTGGAATATAGGAAACATACATCAATACAGACATCACACTCGCGATACTGGCAATCAATCGTAATACTTGTGTTCTACTCATCTTGTATATCCTCCGCTAGCTTTTAACGTGATTCCTTTCTGCACGTGAAACCAAGCGACTATGTATTGAGTGAGCGTTAATGAACCAATCTAATGTTAGATTTCCCGCCTAGAGGAAAGGAGGCTATATAGACTATTTTATCAATCTTCAAACTTTTTGTTTGATATTTTTATCGCGGCATTTGAAAAAGAAGCGTTAAATATGTGTGAAGATTATTCAGTACGCTAAACGAGACAATCAATAAAATAACCAGATAATATCTGACCATTTTATTGAGTGAACGGAAGAAGTTAGTTGGTTGATTATGCTATAATTTACAGTACTGAATTGTGTAAGAAGTGCAGTTATTGCGTAAACCATTTGGGGTAATGACCTAAATGGTTTTTGTTCGGCACCCAACTAAGACAATCAAAATTAACGATTTATGTATCACACGAAGTACGAACGGAATAATGTGTATGCATATCAAGGAGGGTAATATGACGGCGTTATTAGACGGAATGAACGAGCGACAAGCAGAGGCGGTTAGTACCACTGAAGGGCCATTGATGATTATGGCGGGAGCCGGATCAGGTAAGACACGTGTTTTGACACATCGTGTGGCACATTTGATTCAAGATTTAGACGTTATGCCATGGCGTATTCTAGCGATTACGTTTACGAATAAAGCAGCCCGTGAAATGAAAGAGCGTATTGGGACACTTGTCTCACAAAATGATGCGGATGCTGTTTGGGTATCAACATTTCACGCGTTAGCCGTACGAATTTTACGTCGTGATATTGACCGCTTAGGGTATAAGCGTGACTTTACCATTGTGGATGCAAGTGCGCAAAAGAGTTTGGTTAAGCGTATTTTGAAGGACATGAACGTCGATACAGATAAGTATGATCCACGTAGTGTGCAAGGGGCCATTTCTAATGCGAAGAATGCACTATTAACACCCAAGTTGTACGCTGAACAAGCATCAGGACCATTTGAAGACATCGTCGCAAAGGTCTACAAGGAATACCAACACCAATTGAGTTTGGCGCAATCAGTCGACTTTGATGACTTGATTATGTTGACGATTGACTTGTTAGAAAAAGAACCTGAAGTTTTGAACTTTTACCAAGAAAAATTCTTGTACGTTCACGTCGACGAATACCAGGACACCAACGATGCCCAATACCGTTTGGTAACATTGTTGTCAGGATTACACCGTAATTTGGCCGTAGTTGGTGATTCAGACCAGTCAATCTATGGTTGGCGTGGTGCTAACATGCAAATCATGTTGGACTTTACGAAAGACTATCCGGATGCTAAGACCGTTATGCTTGAACAAAATTACCGTTCAACGCAAACAATCTTGGACGCAGCCAATGGCGTGATTGAAAACAATGATGCGCGTATTGCTAAAAACCTATGGACTGATAACGGGGCAGGAGAAAAGATTACCTATTACCGTGCCCAAAGTGATCGTGATGAAGCGATGTATGTCATCAGCCAAATTAAAAAGGGTATTGAAGATAGTGATCGTAACTACAAAGACTTCGCAATCTTGTACCGTACAAACGCACAATCACGTGGAATGGAAGAAGCGTTAGTGAAAGCTAACATGCCATACACGATTGTGGGTGGTTCAAAGTTTTACGACCGTAAAGAAATCCGTGATGTTTTGGCATACTTCTCATTGGTAACCAATCCAGCGGACAATGAAAGCTTCTTGCGTGTTGTAAATGAACCTAAGCGTGGAATTGGACTAACAAGTCTAGAAAAGTTCCGTGCTTTTGCGGCACAAAATAACTGGACATTGTTGGAAACTGCAATTAACGCGAGTCTTGTACCAGGTCTAACTGCACGTGCGGCAAACCAATTGATGGCATTTGCGAATATGATTAATAATCTACGTGCCACAATGACTGACGACTTGAGTATTTCTGACTTAACAAAAGCCATTTTGGATAAGTCAGACTACGAAAAGACATTAAAGGCGAACCCAACACCAGAAAACCAAGGACGTTTGGAAAACTTAGCCGAATTCCTATCTGTAACTGCACAATTTGATCAAAATTATCAACCAAGCGAAGACAGTGTATCTAAGTATGTTGATTTCTTAGGTGAATTAGCGTTGGTCTCAGATTTGGATAGTGTGGATGAACATTCAAATGATCAAGTAACTTTGATGACACTTCACGCGGCGAAGGGGCTAGAATTTCCAGTTGTGTTCTTAGTTGGAATGGAAGAAACGCTATTCCCACTGGGAAGTGCCAATAACGAAGAAAAGTTAATGGAAGAAGAACGTCGTTTAGCGTACGTGGGAATTACACGTGCTAAGGACAAGCTGTACATGACAAATGCCTTTTCACGTTTGTTGTATGGTAAGACATTAACGAATCCACAATCACGTTTCATCAATGAAATTGATGGTAATCTAATTATGTCACCAGAGCCTATTAGTATGGGATTCTCTGGTCGTAGTGGCGGAAACAATGACGATTATCCCTTTGCGCGTCGTACACAAACAGCAACCGGGACAACATTCTCTGGTCGTTCACGTGTGGCCCAAAACCAAGCCGCTCGCGCCGCCGCACCAACAATTAGCGGAAAGAACACTGAAGTCGTTGCGAAAACATGGCGTGATGGTGACCAAGTTTCTCACAAGAAGTGGGGAATTGGGCGTGTTGTTAAGATTTCAGGTGAAGGTGACAACACTGAATTAGACATCGTCTTTCCAAATGATGGAATCAAGCGTTTGTTGGCATCATTTGCACCAATTACTAAGGTAGAAGACTAAAATTTTGAGGTTTAATGACTATGACTAATGAAAATGAACAATCATTTACTTTAGAATCAGATGCGCAAACCCGCATTCTAGAGCTAGAAAGTACACTTAAGCAGTGGGCACAAGAATATTACGAAAATGACGCACCAAGTGTGTCTGATGCGGAATATGATCGTGCATATGCAGAGCTAGTAGGCCTAAATGACACCTATCCAGAGTTGATTGCGGCAGATTCAATCTTGCGTCAAGTAGGTGGTGCGACGGTCAAAAGTGATTTGGCTAAGGTGCCACATGAAATTCCAATGTTGTCATTGGGTGACGTCTTTAGCGTGACCGAATTAACCGAATGGATGGCAACGACCCAAAAGCACTTTAACAATTCATTGGCGTATAATGCTGAATTAAAAATTGATGGTTTAGCAATTAGCTTGATGTATGTGGATGGAAAGTTAACACAAGCATCAACACGTGGAAATGGGTTGATTGGTGAAGATGTGACGCAGAATGTCCAACAAATTGCGGACATTCCGGCAGAACTAAATGAACCGGTCACAATTGAAGTGCGTGGAGAAGTCTATATGCCAAAAGAAGCCTTTGCGACTTTGAATGCACAACGCGAAAACGAGGGATTAGCAACCTTTGCGAACCCACGTAATGCGGCGGCTGGATCATTACGTCAGCTAGATGCGAAAGTAACGAAAGAACGTGGCTTGGCTGCGTTCTTGTATCAATTGGTTGAACCACAAACAACACTTGGCCTACAAACACAAACAGACGTCATTGCGCGTTTGCATGAATTAGGATTGCCAGTAAACACCTTGAGCCAACGTGTCACAGCGGACACAGATGAGCTAGAGATGTATATTGAACAACATACGTCAGATCGTGATGGTTTGCCATATGGGATTGATGGAATTGTGATTAAGGTTGATGACTTACATCAGCAAGAAGAGCTAGGTAGTACGGTTAAAGTCCCTCGTTGGGCGATTGCCTATAAGTTCCCACCTGAAGAAGCTGAAACGGTTGTTGAAACGATTGAATGGACTGTGGGCCGCACTGGCGTTGTTACACCGACAGCGGTGATGACACCAGTCCAATTAGCTGGAACAACTGTGGCGCGTGCATCATTGCATAATCCAACTTATCTAGCAGATAAAGACATTCGCTTAGGCGACACGGTCTACTTACACAAAGCAGGGGATATCATTCCTGAAATTCGTGCCGTTAACTTTACTAAGCGTGCTGACGATAGTGAACCATATGTCGTACCAACACATTGTCCAGAGTGTCATGAAGAATTAGTGCACGTGGACGGTGAAGTTGCCTTACGTTGTATCAATCCACAATGTCCGGCACAAATGCAAGAACGTCTAGCACACTTTGCTTCACGTTTGGCAATGAACATTGATGGATTAGGCCCAAAGATTATTGCGCAATTAGTTGCCAATGAATTGGTCCACGATGTGGCTGACTTATACCGTTTGTCATTAGACCAACTAGTGACATTGGAAAAGTTTGGTGAGACATCAGCGAATAACTTATTAGAAGCATTGGCTGTATCTAAAACAAATTCAGCTGAAAAATTGTTATTTGGGTTAGGTATTCGTAATGTTGGGGCTAAAGTCGCAAAGATTTTGCTACAGAAATTTGAGACAATTCCTAATCTAATGACCGCGAGTGCCGCAGAAATTGCGGAAATTCCAGGTATTGGTCTGGTGATTGGTGACAGTATTGAACAATACTTTGCAGCAACGCATGCCCAAGAATTAATTGCAGCATTAGATGAATTAGGGTTAAACCTTGCATATGATGCCGCAATTGTGATCAACAACGACACGCCATTATCAGGTAAAAAGGTTGTCTTGACTGGAAAGTTGACTGAGATGACACGTACAGAAGCAAGTGATTGGCTAGAAAGCCAAGGTGCAACTGTGGCTGGGTCAGTTTCTAAGAAGACCGACTTACTGGTTGCTGGTGCTGATGCTGGTTCAAAGCTAGCCAAAGCGCAGGACCTTGGCATTGAAATCTGGTCAGAACAAGAGCTTAAGGCCCAAATGAATTTACCTAAATACGGCATTATGGTAAAAGACATTGCAAAGATTGCGATGTCTTTTTCTATGGCATGTCGTAGGGGATGATTTTTAAAGTATTCTCAAGGGTTCTTGTTGTATCGTAGTTAACAAGTGCTGTATAATTAGATTTCAAATAGTGTTATAAAAGAGTGGTACGTCGTAGTGATTACGGCTTACTGATAAAAGGAGAAAAGACATGCCGGTCAATGGAAAATGGTTAAAATGGATGTTATTTGGTGGTGTAATCATTGTCCTGATGGGAGTACTGGTTTTCTTTAGTAATTATTTCTCACAAAATGCAGGGAATAGAACTGAAACGCCTAAAACAGCCAAAAAGGAATCTAAAAACGTTGAAGTAACTGCTAAGGGTGAAGGTGCCTACAAGACAGTTATTAAGAACGGACGCTATGTCACAAGTAAGTCACGTGGTATCACAGCAGCGCAAAATGCCAACCAAATGAACATGGTTAGCTTCCAATCTGGTTTGTTGAACTTCTCAAAGGATCAATTTAGTACATCAAAATATGTCTTCCAAGAAGGGCAATACTTAGACGCTGCAACAGCGGAAAAGTGGTTGAACCGTGAATCAAAGGATAATCCTGAAGGACTAAATCCTAAGGATAATGGGAAGACTGATGATAAGCGTGTGCCTAACTACCTACAAACAATCGAAGAACAAAACTTCATGACGCAAAAAGGAAACGACTTGCAACTAGATGGTATTGTGATTGGGTTGGCCATGAATACACAAGATGTGTATGAAAAGGAAAAGTATGGTGCGAAATTCACGCAAGATATCAGCGATGCTGACCGTAAGCGTGAAGGGGAACGTATTGCCAAAGAAGTAGTTGCGCGTTACCGTAAGCTTGAAGGTGTTAACAAGGATACAAAGATTGTTGTTGTGCTATATGCGCAAAACAAGAATGATGCCTTATCAGGTGGTAACTTCTACAGCTGGACACAATCATCAACTGGTGATTCAGTCAGCGAGTTTAAGAATCTTGATAACAAAACAGTTGTGTTGCCAATGCAACCGGCCTTATCAAGTAGTGAAGAAACACCATTGGGAACTGAATTGAATGAGAGTTTCAAGAACTTCACCGATTTGATTGAAAAGTTCTTCCCTAATCTATCAACTGTAACGGGACAAGCCCAATACACAGATGGTAATTTACAAGGATTGAACGTCAACATTACAACGCAATTCTATTCAGCAACTGAAATTGAAAACTTTGCTAACTACATTGCACAAAACGCACCAAGCTACTTACCAAAGGGAGTGCCCGTACAAATCCGTATGAACGCTGCCACAGGTATGCAAGCATATATCATGAAGGATGCGGACAGTGACAAGTACACAGTTAACATTCTAGGATCATATTAATTTAGAAACACGCTACTAATTATGGTAGTGTGTTTTTTGTTATAACAAAGGAATTCTATTCAGAAAATAGCCATCAAATAGTGCCAATGTGATTAAACGTATCATTTATTTACGAGATGTATACAGTCATATATACTATGCGAACATAGTGGTTGAAACGCCTGTATACCGCGGTTTAGAAATCTTATGTTATAATGAAAATGTCGAATAATTAGGGCGACTAGAAAAGGGGAACATGAAAACATGGGAATGCATCAATATTTGTCAGGGTTAAATGAACTAGAAATGATTTCGCGCGCACCTGGATATTTTAAGTACCAACCACATTCAGTGGCTGCGCATTCTTGGAAAGTGACACAAGCAGCACAATTCTTGAGTGACTTAGAAGAATTAAATGGAAATGAAGTGAATTGGCGTATGGTTTATGAAAAAGCGCTAAATCATGACATTTCCGAACGTTTTATTGGTGACATCCGTACACCAGTGAAATATGCATCCCCAGTTTTACGTGACATGTTAGCAGATGTTGAGGAAAATCTGTCTGACAATTTCGTGGAAGCTGAAATTCCAGTCGAATTACAAGCGATTTATAAGCGTCGTTTGCATGAAGGAAAAGATGAGACCCTCGAAGGTCGCATTTTGTCAGTCGCCGACAAGATTGACTTGTTGTATGAAGCATACGAAGAATTACAAAAGGGAAATCCAGAACGTGTGTTCATGGAAATCTATCGTGAAAGCCTAAAGACGATTCACGAATACCGTGATATGCCAAGTGTGGCGTACTTTATTCGTGAAGTCTTACCAGAATTGTTGAACGAACAATTCCCAGGTTCAGATCGCTTAAAGCAAATTTATATTGATATCTACATGCCAACTAATTAATGGCATCAGGGAGGGTGACGATGCAAACACCAACAAAAGAACAAAACTTTGACTTAGTCTCAAAGTATGAACCCACTGGAGATCAACCAGCTGCGATTAATCAATTATCGTTAGGCTTAGATGAACATGTGAAAGAACAAATTTTGTTGGGTGCAACGGGAACCGGAAAAACATTTACGATTTCAA